>NZ_CP114065.1:6088956-6393404 GCF_027627575.1 Kribbella sp. CA-293567 | reverse complement strand
CGCTGGCGGCTGTCCGGCTACAGCCGTGACGGCCAGCACGACACCGTCGGCTGGAACGTCGACGAGAATCCGCTGACCGTCACCGACAACGGCACCGGCGGCATCCGCGTCACCGGCCTGTGGGACTCCACCAACGCCAAGATCGACGCCAATGTCGACGCCGACCCGTCGACCCCCGCGATCGAGCCGACCACGCTGAACGACCGGGTCCCGGTCAAGCTGGACGTCCAGGTCTGCATCACCTACGCGTCCTCCAGTCAGTGCTCCTGGTCGCAGACCCCGAACACCACGATCCAGCGCGTACCCAGTGCCTTCGGCAACGGTTTCCCTACTGCTGAGGCCGGCCCGGGGCAGGTCGCGCTGTGGACCGGCGAGTTCAACGCCGACTCCACCGACATCTCGGTTCCCGGCTACACCGGCGACCTGTCGATCTCCCGCTCTCACTCCACCTACGCGGGCGCTCCCAACACGGTCAACGGGGTGTTCGGGCCGGGCTGGGTCGCTCAGTTCGACGGCGCCGACGCCGGGGCGGCGGGGATGGAGGTGGTCGACTCCACCCGGATCGACGGCACCATCGCGCTGCTCGAGGGTGACGGGACGGGGCTGATCTTCGAAGCTCCGAACGGCCAGCGCCGTACGTCGGCCGCCTTCGCCACCGGTACCTGGGTCCCCGCCGACGAGGACACCGAGCTCGACGGCTCCAAGTTGACCGTCACCGGCTCGGGCGCTTCGACGGTGATCGCCTACACCGAGGACGACGGCACCGTCACCACCTGGACGCCGGCGGCCGCTCCCAGCGCCGCCTCCGCGACCTTGTTCCGTCCCGCGGGCATCGCCGAACCGGGCATCGCGTCGAAGACCACCTATTCGTACGACGCCGCCGGGCGCATCACGCGCATCCTGGCGCCCGCCCCGCCAGGTGTCACCTGCCCGGCGACAGGGACGCTCAACCCCGGCTGCCGCGCGCTGCGGTTCGTCTACACGACGATCAACGGCAACGTCCGGCTGTCCGTGGCCTGGCTCGACATCTTCAATCCGGACAAGGCCGGTGGCCCGGCGATGGACTCCACCCGGGTCGCCAACTACAACTACGACAGCAGCGGCCGCCTCACCTCGGTCCTCGACCCGCGATCGAACCTGACCGCGGAGTACGGCTACAACGCCGCCAACCACCTGACCTCGGTGAAGCCCGCCGGACAGGTCCCGTTCCAGCTGAACTACGTGACCGTCGACCAGCGCGAGAAGCTCGACTCGGTCAAGCGCGACCGCCCTGCTGGTGATCCGGCCGGGGGCACCGCGACCCTCGCCAAGATCGTGTACGACGTACCGCTGTCCGGCGCGGGTCTGCCCGACCTGTCGAGCACCTCGGTGGCCCGGTGGAACCAGAAATCGACGCCCACCAACGGTTTCGCGGTCTTCGGTCCGGACCGGCCGGTGAGTGGCGCGCCGACCGCTGACGACTGGCAGTACGCCGATCTGCAGTACACCGATGCTTCGGGGTACACGGTGAACTCCGCGAAGTACGGCGCGGGCGACTGGCAGTACACGTCGACCGACTACAACGAGCAGGGCAACACCGTCCGCGAGCTGGACGAACGCGCCCTGCGCTCAGTGATCGACGACGCGATGCCGTCGGGTGCCTCGGTCGACCAGTTGGCCAACGTCACGGTCTACAACGCCGAGATTAAGAACGCTGCCGGCGACACCGTTCTGACGCCGGCCGGCACGCTGGTCACCGACACCTACGGCCCGTCGCGCTTCGCCGCGTTGAAGAACGGCACCGTCCAGTGGGTCCGCTCGCACACGCACACCACCTTCGACCAAGGTGCGCCGAACGCGGGGATCAACCCGGACACGTCCATGCCGTACCGCCTGCCGACGACAGCATCGTCGTACGCCCATGATCCGGGCACCGGCACCGATCTGGAGCTGACGTCGCAGTCGCTCACCGACTACGGACCGCCGGTCGCGGGCGACGCCGACGGCTGGAAGCTCGGCCAGGTCGGCAAGTCGATCACCGACGTCGATCTCGACGGCACGAACAGCGCCGGCGACATCGTGAAGCTCACCCGGTACGACGCCGAAGGTCGCGCCGTCGAGAGCCGGCAGCCGGCCTCGAACGGCACGGACGCCGGCACGACGAAGACGGTCTACTACACGACGGCGGCCAACGCGTCGTTCGCCGAGTGTGGCGGGAAGCCGCAGTGGGCAGGCCTGGTCTGCAAGACCTATCCGGCCGGTGCTCCGTCCTCTGGACCGACGTTGCCTTCGACAACTACCAGCAACTTCACCTGGCTGCTGTCACCGAAGACGGTGACCGAGACCTCGGGCTCGGTGACTCGCACCACGACCACGGTGTACCTGCTGGACGGCCGTCCTGCCTCGACCTCGACGGTGGTCACCGGTCTGACCGGATCGACGCCGAACACCAGGAAGGCAACGACCTACGACCCGGCCACCGGCCAAGCGACAGTCGTGACCGCGACTGCCGCCGACAACTCGACCACCAATGTCACCACCGGCTACGACTCTTGGGGACGCCAGACGACGTACCAGCCGTCGGGGGAGCAGGCCACCACGACCGTCTACGACGCCACGGGTGCGGTCGCGACCGTCACCGACGCGAACGGCTCGACCCGCTACACCTACGACGGTACGGACGCGGCAGGCAAGACCGAACGCCGTGGCGTCGCCACGAAGGTCGAGGTCACCACCGCCGGCTCGACCTGGTCGTCGACCGGCGCCTACGACGCCGACGGTTCGATGACGATCCAGAAGCTGCCAGGTGGCGTCACGCAGTACAACGACCTCGACAGCGTCGGCGAACCGGTCGGCCTGCGCTACACAGGCCAGGTCACCAACCTGAACGACGACGGCTCGACCACCGTCGACCCGGACGGCCCGTGGCTGTCCTGGTCCCTCGCGAACGACGTCGACGGCCGAATCGCCCGTGAATGGACCCCCGACGGCTCCGCCTTCAACGGCGACGCCGGAGACGCTCCTGGCGACGCCCTCGGCTACGACCGCGCCTACACCTACGACAACGCCGGCCGCCTCGCCAAGGTCCACGACCGCTCTGCCGCAACCACCGGCGCAGACGTCACCGACCCCACCGAAACCCCCGGCTGCACCACCCGCACCTACACCTTCGACCGCAACGACAACCGCCTCACCAAGTCCACCGCGGCCCCCGCCACCGACGGCTCCTGCACCACCACCGGCAGCACCGCGGTGACCAGAGCCTTCGACACCGCCGACCGCCCCATCACCGGCGCCAACGGCGCAGGCACCTACACCTACGACGCCCTGGGCCGCACCACCACCCTCCCGGCCTCAGACGCCCCACGCCCCGCGGCCGGCGACATCTCCCTCGCGTACTACGACAACGACCTGGCGAGGTCGATCGCCCAGGGAGGCACCACCACGACGTACACCCTGGACGCCCTCGACCGCCGCTCGGTAGAAGCCGTCACAGACGCCAACGGCACCAAACAAACAACCCGCCACTACGCCGACACCTCCGACAACCCCACCTGGGTAACCACCACCGGCGGCGGCACCCAACGCTACGCAGAACTGATCGGCGGCGACCTGAGCCTCACGGTCAGCGACGCAGGCGCCGACCTGACCCTGGCCAACCCCCACGGCGACGTAGTCACCTCCGTGGACCTACCGACCACCGGTTCCACCGCCACCAGCATCAACGGCTGGAACTCGTACGACGAATACGGCAACACAGCAGCAACCAACACCTCCCAGACGGGCGCAATCGACTACGGCTGGCTCGGCGCCAAACAGCGAGCCACCGCCGGCGCCGGCCTGATGCTGATGGGCGTCCGCCTCTACAACGCCGCCACCGGCCTGTTCTCCTCGGTCGACCCGGTCAGAGGAGGGAACGAAAACGCCTACATGTATCCGTCGGACCCGATCAACAGCGTCGATCTCGACGGCAAGCGGAAATGTGGCTTTCGATGCAAGGCGAAGAACGCAGGTAAGTGGGCCTGGAAACATCGAGTGGCGATTGCCGGAGGCGTTGCCTTCGGGGCCTGCGTCATCGCCACTGTCGGGGCCTGTGCAATCGCCAGTGGAGTGGCCGTCGGATTCAGCTTCGCCTCCAACTACAGGAAGTACCGGGGCGGCCATATGAGCCGATGGGGTCTGGTCGGCAACACAGGTCTCGACATCTTCGCAGGCAGGTTCAAGGCGATCCGCTACATGGGCAGGGCCAAGCCCCGGCATTATGGAGGTAGCCGGCTGCGCCGTTGGTGGAGGCACAATTACAGTTTCCGCAGCACCAAGCGTGCGTTCCAGCGCCGTCCGGTCCGTTCAGCGCTCCGATTCTCACGCCAGACCTACGGCCTCTATCGTTCGCTGTCCGGCAGGAACTATCCCACCGACTGACTGGAGACAGTTGAGTGAGCGGAGAACAGGCCTTACTCGGTGTTCTCGCGCTGGTGCTTCTACTTCGTGCGGCTTGGCTGTCGGCGCAGAAGCACCAGCACCTCGCCTGGATCAGTGCCGCCGGCGGGGCGCTCGTCCTGGCGGGAGCCTTGCTGAACGACGACAGGATCTTCCTCCCCGGCATCGTTGTGATGGTTGTCGGGGAGTTTCTTCACCAGACGAACAGCGAGATCCCTCCCCAGGACAGAAGCGAATCGAGCTAGCGGCAACTACCATCGGCGAATGGTGATCTTCGGTGGACTGGTCGGGCTGGTGGGGTTGTTGACCCTGGTGTTTCGGGATGGCGATGTCATCGGCATCCCCGCCTCGGGCATCGGGGTCACGTTCCTCCTGCTAGGTGCCGCGATCGCCGGGATCGGGCTGCTTCGCCGCGCCAAGTGGAAGCGGAAGAAGGAGCGGGGGGAGCCGGTGCCGGTGGGGGATGTGTTCGAGCGGGCCAAAGCCCTGCCGCGGTTGTTGCGGGCTGCGAAGGCTGAGGGGTACGGCGGGGTCAGTGGTGGGCAGAAGGTGTTGTGGGGCGTGGCGTTGGTGTATTTGATCTCGCCGATCGACGTGTTGCCGGATCTGTTGCCGTTGATCGGGATCGCGGATGACGCCGGCGTCGGTGTCTGGTTGTTCACCAGCGTGTCGACGGCCGCGGGGTTGTACCTGAGGCATGAGCGCGAAAGGCGCGGGTTGCCGCCCAGGTAGGCCCTCGAACACCCGGCCGGTCAGCGGCGGAAGAAGCGGGCGAAGAGACCCGGGCTCTCCTCTTTCGGGTGGCCGCCGCACCACTCGGCCGCCGGTACGGCCTGCTTCACCTGGGCGACATGTTGTCCACAGCCGGCCCAGGTGGTCTTTCCACAGCTCTTGCACTTCACCGCTCGGCACATGCGCCGCACGCTACCTGTCAAGGGGTCGCGCTTGTCGGTGGGGCCGCTTACTCTCATCAGCAGTGTCGCCCCACGACTGAGGAGTCCGCCCGTGCGCCGGTTCATCCGCTTTGCCCTGGTCACCGCCCTGGTGGCCGGGTCCGCGCTCACCACCGCGACGGCAGCGCCCGCGGTCCAGGCCGCTGATCCGGTCGCCGACGTCACGGCGAAGCTGCAGACGATCCCCGGTCTGCGGATCGAGACCAGCAGTGTCGTCGGTGGGAAGCCGTTCTTCGTCCTGCGCTACACCCAGCCGGCCGATCACAAGAAGCCGGGCGGCGAGAAGTTCGAGCAGCGGGTGACCCTGTGGCACCGTGACTTCGTCCGCCCGACCGTCCTGCACACGACCGGGTACGGCGGTGTCGGCGGCGCGTTCACCTCGGAGCCGACGCGCCTGGTCGACGGCAACCAGGTGAACGTCGAGCAGCGCTTCTTCAACACCTCCACGCCGGCCAGCCAGGACTGGTCCAAGCTCAACATCTGGCAGGCCGCGAGCGACCAGCACCGGATCGTGCAGGCGTTCCGCAAGGCCCTGTACGCCGGCAAGTGGGTCGGCACCGGAGCCAGCAAGGGCGGCATGACCTCGGTCTACCACCGCAGGTTCTATCCCAACGACGTCGACGCGACGGTCGCCTACGTCGCCCCGCAGGACGTGAACAACCGCCACGACTCCTACGTCAGCTTCATCCAGAACGCCGGTACGGACGACGCCTGCAACCTGGCTCTGCGCAACCTGCAACGCAACACCTTGCTGCGCAGGCCCGCGATGCTGGCGAAGCTGAAGGAGTACGCCGCGCAGAACGGGCTGACCTACGAGAGCACCTTCGGTTCGGCCGATCGCGCCCTCGAGGCGGCCGTACTGGACACCCCGTTCGCCTTCTGGCAGTACAGCTCGCAGGCGAACTGCCCGCAGGTCCCCGGGACGGCGGCTGCGACGGATCAGCAACTGTTCGACTTCATCGACCAGATCTCCGGCTGGTCGTTCTACTCCGACGAAGGCACCGCGGGCTTCCTGCCGTACTACTTCCAGGCCACCCAGCAGCTCAACTGGCCGGACGTCGCCAGCAAGACGACCTGGCTCAAGGGCCTGCTGCGGTACCGCGAGGCGGGTGACGCGCCGGCCGCCGTACCGGACTCGATCGAGCCCCGGCACGAGCCGTTCGCGATGCTCGACGTGGATCTGTGGCTGAAGCGGTCCGGTCAGCGGATGCTGTTCGTGTACGGCGAGAACGACCCGTGGAGCGCGGAGAAGTTCGAGCCCGGTCGCGGTACTCGCGACTCGCACTGGTTCACGGTGCCGAACGGCAACCACGGCGCGAGCATCGGCGGACTGCCGTTGCCGCAGCGTACGGAGGCCACCCAGATCCTGCAGAAGTGGATGGGTGTCGCCGCCAACCCGGCGGTCGCGCAGACGAAGACGAACACGATCGACCCGGGAGCGCAGCGGCAGGGCCGCCTGCGGTAGACCGGCGCATGCTGCTCCCCGGGCGAACGGGCCCCAGGACCAGTTCAGCGGATGGTGAGGTGCTCGGCCACCTGTTTGCGGGCCTGGTGAATCCGGGCCTTCACGGTGCCGAGCGGGACAGCCAGTTCTTCGGCGATCTCGGCGTAGGTCATCGCGCCGAGATCGCGGAGGACGAGCGGCTGGACCAGTTGCGGATGGCTCGCCTCCAGGGCCTCCAACGCCTCCAGCAGATCGAGTCGCGAACCGGCGATCACCGACGTGGTCCGCGGATCGACCGACTCGGGCAGCACCTCGGCCGACTGCTCGACGGCCCGGCGCTTCAGCGACCGGTAGGTCTGCCGCGCGCAGTTCGTCGCGACCACGGTCAGCCAGCCGGCGAAACTGCCGCTGCCCTTGAAGGTGTGGATCTTGGTCGCCACCGTCAGCAGGGTGTCCTGGGCGGCCTCTTCGGCGTCTTCACGAAACGGCAGGAACTTCGACACACGGCGGAGCACCTGCGGGCGGATCGCCTGCAGCAGTTCGGGAATGACGCTCTCGTCGCCGGCCGCGGCGCGGGCCGCGAGGTCTTCCAGATCCTCGTTCATGCTCTCCCAGGTTCGCCACCACGCTGCCGCCATGGCGTTATGTGTTCGCCTTGATCCCTGCAGTGCTCGACAATAGCGGGGATGGACGTCATCGGGCGGTATCGGTTGCAGGCGAAGATCGGCGCAGGCGCGTTCGCGACGGTCTGGCGGGGCTACGACGACGATCTCGACGTGGACGTCGCCGTCAAGGTGCTCGCCGACAACTGGGCCTCCCGCGCGGACGTGCGCGAACGCTTCCTCTCGGAGGCCCGGCTGATGCGCCGGATCGCGAGCGACCGGGTGGTCCGGGTCTTCGACCTCGGCCAACTGCCGGACGGCCGCCCGTACTTCGTGATGGACTTCGTGCCCGGCGGTTCACTGGCCGAGGTGCTGGCGCACGGTCCGCTGGAGCCCGCCGACGCGCTCTGGTGGGGCGCTGACCTGGCGCGAGCCGTCGCGGCGCTGCACGAAGCGGGCGTCGTCCACCGCGACATCACTCCCGCGAACCTGCTGCTCCGGCCGTCCCAAGGGTTCGAGTCGGGTGGTGGCACGCACCGGATCGTGCTGGCCGACCTCGGGCTGGCGAAGCGGGCGGCCGAGGCGTCAGGGCTGACACAAGCCGTCGGAACTCCGTCGTACATGGCTCCGGAGCAGGGGCGAGGCGACGGCGGCTTCGACGAACGCGCCGACGTGTACGCCGTCGGCGCGGTGACCTACGCGTTGATGACCGGCCGGCCGCCGTTCGTGGCCTCGTCGATCACCGACGTGCTCGCCCGCGACCCCGACAGCAAGCCGCCGAGCCTGCGGCCGCTGCTGCACGACTCTGTCGGCGAGATCGACGAGATTCTCGCCCGGACGCTCGCCTACCGCGCAGGTGATCGCTGGAACCGCGCCGACACTCTCGCCGACCGTCTCGAGGCGGAGGCGTACCGGCTGGAGCAGGAGGCGCCGATGCTCGCCGCCCAGCGCACCACCTTCGGCGACGAGGACCAGGTCCGTACGACGATCGCGGCCCGAGCGCCCGCTGAGCGAGGCCGGCGCGGCTGGCTGCTCGCTGCTCTACCGGTCCTCTTCCTTCTCGCAGGTGCTGGCGGCTGGTTCCTCGTCGGCCGCTGATCACCAGGCGAGACGAGGGCAGTCAAACCCCGCTTCGACTCCTTAGGGTAGTCGTATGACTACTCACTGCATCAAGATGTGGTTGCGCAAGTCATCACTCCTCGCCGCAGGCCTGGTACTGGTCGCACCGGTTCTCACAGTTGGAACAGCAGAAGCCGCCGGCCCGACTGCGAGCTATGCCTGCCGAGCTGACACCAAGTTCGGCAAGCAGACCTTCCAGCTCAGGCAGGGGGTGAATGCGAAGGCTCCGGCGAGCGTCCGCAGCGGAGAGCGCTTCACCGTGGCGGTCGACCTCAAGCCGGGCAACCTGCCGGGTGAGGTCAAGGGCTTCAAGCTCAAGGAGGTCCGCGATCTTCAGCTACGGATCCCGGTCCCCGCCAACACCTCGTTCGTCAGCGCCAGGCTCTCCGGCGGCTCCGGCCTCGGCTCCACCCCGACGCTCGAACGCCACGGCAGCGTGCTGACCGTCCGCGTCGGCGGCCCGGTCCCCGGCGGAGCGGCGTACCAGTTGCCGAGCTTGTCGGTGCGCCTGAAAGCCGGCGCTCGCGGCCGGGTGGTGGAGACGAGGCTTCAGGGCACCAGCTTCGACGATCCCGGCCTCAGCCTGCAGGCCACCATCAAGTGGAAGTTCGTCACCATCAAGTCACCGGTCGCCTGCCACCCCGATCCGAATCCCGCGCTGACCAGGACCCAGATCCGTTAGCCTGCGCGCTATGCGCTACATGATGACGTTTCGCGGGACCGAAGAGTACGAGAACGGCGCGATGCCCAGCGAGGAGAGCATCACGGCGATGACCGCGCTGATGGCCGAGATGGCGGAGCAGGGCGTCCTGATCGGCGGCGACGGGCTGCACCCCAGCTCCCAGGCCGTCCGGCTCGAGGTGCGGGACGGCAAGCCTCGCGTTCTCGACGGCCCGTTCGCGGAGACGAAGGAACTGATCGCCGGCTACGCCCTGATCCAGGTCGCCTCGAAGGAGGAGGCGATCGCGTGGGCCTCCCGCTGCCTGGAGGCCGACATGGGCAACTCGCGCGGTGTCGACCTCCGGCTCATCTTCGAGGCGGACGACTTCGGCGACGCCTACACCCCGGAGGCCCGGGCCCGGTCGCGCGAAGCCGACGCCAACATCAGTAGCTGACCGAGATGCTCCGAGTCGCCGGCGTGAGTGTGGCGATGCCGCCGTAGGGCAGTACCAGCTGCGGATCGGTGTGGCCGATGTCCAGGCCGGTGACGAGCAGCGCGTCAGGCTTGTACTCCGCGAGCGCACGGCGTGCGGCGGCGTACTGCGCCTCGACGAAAGCTGCCGACTCCTCCGGCGTCGAGCGCCGGTCGAGCGCCCACGACTTCGGCCGGCCCCAGAGCACGGCGTCGAAGCGTTCCAGCAGCCCTCGTTCACCGAAGTTCCGGAGCATCCAGTAGACGTCGTCGGCCGACGGCAGCTCCTCGGAGGTCTCCAGGAACAGGACGCCGGAGTACTCCTCGACCGGCAGCATCCACCGGTTCGCGGCCAGCTGCCATTCGAGAATCTCCAGGCAACCGCCCCAGAGCCGGCCGCTCACCTGGTCCTGCCTTCCGTGCCAGCTCCACTCGGTCGCGGGGAAGAGCTCGGGCTCGGACTCCAAGGTGCTGGGATCGGCCCAGTCGCGGTCGCGGTCGGTCCAGCCGGAGGCAGTCAGCTCGAAGTCGCCGGAGCTGAACAGCGCTGCCCGCAAGGATCGTTCGCTGTCGGGGTGCATCGCCCCGCCCCGCCCGAACTGCACCATCACGCTGCCGCCGTGATAAGCCGGGATGCCCAGTGAATAAAGGAAGTTGAGCAGGTTGGTGTTGTCGCTGTACCCGAAGAACGGCTTCGGATCGGCCCGGAACACCTCCGGATCGAGGTGCTTCAGCACGGTGAGCTGATCGTCGCCACCGATCGAGGCGATCACTGCCCGGATCGACGGGTCGCTCCAGGCGGCATGCAGGTCGGCGGCCCGCTCCTGAGGGGTGGTGCCGAGCTTCCGGGTGGTCGGATACTCCACCGGCTCCAGCCCGAACCCCCGAAGGCGCTCCAGACCCAGCTCGTACGGCGCCGGAAACACCTCGGGCAGCCCACCCGACGGCGAGACCACGGCAACACGATCACCGGCAACAACCTTGCGCGAGAACAACATGCCGCCAAGCTACACAAGCGACGGCCGGTCAGCCCACGCGTTTTGCGATGCCCGGGTAGTTGACGATCAGGCCGTCGGTGTCGAGCTGGAGGTCGGCGACGAAATCACCGTCCAGGCTGATGAATCGCACCCCGGACTCCGATGACTGATAGGCCTCGCCGTCGACGGACGTGGTGCACTGCCAATGACCGGCGCCGTCCGACCGCAGCTCGAGCTGAGCTGCCTCCGCCGTCCAGGCGCCGTCACCGCTCCACAGCACCATCACCGGTCCGCGCTCACAGCCCGATCGGGTGCCAGACGGTCTTCAGTTCGAGGTACTGCGTGAGCCGGGACAGGCCCGGAGACTCGGTCCAGTCCTCGACGGCAGGGCGGCGGACCCGCTTGAGGTTCTCCGCCGAGGCGGCTTCGAGCGCGGTCGCCTCGGCGGCATCGGTGATACCGGCCAGGTCGATCGCGTTGACGTCGGAGTGCGAGGCCAGCCAGGGGCCGATCTCGGTGGCCGAGCCGGTCAGGATGTTGACCACCCCACCCGGTACGTCGGAGGTCGCCATCACCTCGCCCAGTGTCACCGCGGGCAGCGGCCGCTCGAACGACGTGACCGCCACCACCGTGTTGCCGGACACGATCGCCGGCGCGATCACGCTGGTCGGGCCGAGCAGGCTGGAGTCCTGCGGCGCCAGCACCGCGACCACGCCAGTTGCCTCAGGCAACGAGAAGTCGAAGTACGGGCCGGCCACCGGGTTGCTGGAGCCGACCACCTGGGCCAGCTTGTCGGCCCAGCCGGCGTACCAGACCCAGCGGTCGATCGAGGCGTCGACGACCGCGCGCGCCTTGCTGATCGACAGTCCCTCGGAGGCGGCGACCTCGGCGCTGAACTGGTCGTGCCGGCCCTCCATCACCTCGGCGATCCGGTAGAGCACCTGACCACGGTTGTACGCCGTGCGCGCCGACCAGCCGCCGAACGCCTTGCGCGCGGCGACGACCGCGTCGCGAGCGTCCTTGCGGGACGCCTGGGAGGCGTTCGCCAGGAACTTGCCCTTGGCGTTGGACACCACGTACGTCCGGCCGGACTCGCTGCGGGGAAAGGCGCCGCCGACGTACAGTTTGTAGGTCTTGCGCACGTCGAGGCGGCTGCTGTCAGTGGGCAAGGTAGGCCTCCAGACCATGGCGGCCGCCCTCGCGGCCGTAACCCGACTCCTTGTAACCGCCGAAGGGCGAGGTCGGGTCGAAGCGGTTGAACGTGTTGGCCCAGACGACGCCGGCCCGGAGCTGGTTCGCCATCCAGAGGATTCGCGAGCCCTTCTCGGTCCAGACGCCTGCGGACAGGCCGAAGGGCGTGTTGTTCGCCTTCTCGACCGCCTCGGCCGGGGTGCGGAAGGTGAGCACCGACAGCACCGGCCCGAAGATCTCCTCGCGGGCGATCCGGTGCGCCTGGGAGACGCCGGTGAAGACGGTCGGCGGGAACCAGAATCCCTGCGTGGGCAGCTCGCACTCCGGCGACCAGCGCTCGGAACCCTCGTCCTCGCCGATCTGGGAGAGCTCCCGGATCCGGGCCAGTTGCTCGGCGGAGTTGATCGCGCCGATGTCGGTGTTCTTGTCCAACGGGTCACCGACGCGCAGCGACGACATCCGGCGCTTCAGCCGGGCCAGGACCTCGTCGTACACGCTCTCCTGGACCAGCAGCCGCGAACCGGCGCAGCAGACGTGGCCCTGGTTGAAGAAGATGCCGTTGACGATGCCCTCGATGGTCTGGTCGATCGGGGCGTCCTCGAAGACGATGTTGGCGGCCTTGCCACCGAGCTCCAGAGTCAGCTTCTTGTCGGTGCCCGCGATCGACTTGGCGATCGAACGGCCGACGGCGGTCGACCCGGTGAAGGCGACCTTGTCGACGTCCGGGTGCTCGACCAGCGCCTGCCCGGTGCGGCCGGCGCCGGTGACGATGTTGACGACGCCCGGCGGCAGCTCGGCCTGCTGGCAGATCTCCGCGAACGCGAGGGCGGTCAGCGGGGTGGTCTCGGCCGGCTTCAGCACCACGGTGTTGCCGGCCGCGAGGGCCGGCGCGATCTTCCACGCGAGCATCATCAGCGGGAAGTTCCACGGGATCACCTGCGCGGCGACGCCGAGCGGACGCGGGTCGGCGCCGGCCCCGGCGTACTCGAGCTTGTCGGCCCAGCCCGCGTAGTAGAAGAAGTGCGCGGCGACCAGCGGCAGGTCGACGTCGCGCGACTCACGGATCGGCTTGCCGTTGTCCAGCGACTCCAGCACGGCCAGCTCGCGCGACCGCTCCTGGATCAGCCGGGCGATCCGGTACAGGTACTTCGCGCGGTCCCGGCCGGGCATCGGGCCCCAGACCTTCTCGTAGGCCTTGCGGGCGGCCTTGACGGCGCGGTCGACGTCGGCCGGACCGGCCTCACTGACCTCGGCCAGCACCTCCTCCGAGGCGGGGCTGACCGTCTTGAACGGCTTGCCGTCGGTCGCCTCGGAGAAGGCGCCGTTGATGAACAACCCGTACGACGACCTGATGTCGACGATCGCGCGGGATTCCGGCGCCGGTGCGTACTCGAATCTGCTCATGCCTCAGTCCAGCGTGAAGTAGTCGGGGCCGGGGTAGTGCCCGGTGGCCAGCTTGGTGCGCTGCATCAGCAGGTCGTTCAGCAGGCTGGAAGCGCCGAAGCGGAACAGCTCCGGGTCCAGCCAGTCGGGGCCGGCCGTCTCGTTGACGGTGACCAGGTACTTGATCGCGTCCTTGGCCGTCCGGATGCCGCCGGCCGGCTTGACGCCGATGTGCAGCCCGGTCGTCTCGTGGTAGTCGCGGACCGCCTCCAGCATCACCAGCGTCACCGGCAGCGTCGCCGCGGGGGAGACCTTGCCGGTGGAGGTCTTGATGAAGTCCGCGCCGGCCAGCATCGCCAGCCAGGACGCGCGCCGGACGTTGTCGTAGGTGACCAGCTCGCCGGTCTCCAGGATGACCTTCAGGTGCGCGTCGCCGGCGGCCTCGCGGATCGCGGCGATCTCGTCGAAGACCAGCCCGTACCGGCCGGACAGGAAGGCACCGCGGTCGATCACCATGTCGACCTCGTCGGCACCGGAGGCGACCGCGTCCTTGGTGTCCTGCACCTTGATCGCGAGGCTGGAACGCCCGCTGGGGAAGGCGGTAGCGACACTGGCCACGTTGATCCCGCTGCCGCGCAGCTCGAACTTCGCCGTGGCCACCAGGTCGGGATAGACACAGACCGCTGCCACCTGGGGCGCGGTCGGGTCGGCCGGGTCGGGGCGCTTGGCCTTCGCGCACAGTGCCCGCACCTTGCCCGGGGTGTCCGAGCCCTCCAGCGTGGTCAGGTCGATCATCTGGATGGCCAGATCGAGCGCGTACGCCTTGGCGGTGGTCTTGATCGACCGGGTGCTCAGGGTGGCGGCCCGGGCTTCGGCGCCGACCTGGTCGACGCCCGGCAGGCCCAGCAGGAACCGGCGCAGCCGGTCCTCGGACGAGGTCACGTCGGCGAGACTGTCGACGCCAGTGTCGGTAGTGGTCACGCTGGGCAGTCTAATCGCGTTTCGGCTGCCTCGTTCGCGGCCGTACACAGGTACCAGGACGGCAACAGGTCGGCTCCGATCCGAGCGCGAATCTAGGGATCCTTCCCTGCTGCGGCTACGTTGTCCGGGTGAATTCGAAGTCGATGGAGAACGAGCAGTACCTGTCCCAGTCGAACCGGATCACCGCGGTCCTCGTGCTGGTGATCGGGGTGGCCGGGCTGGTGGACATCGTGGTGGAGTGGCGCACGCTCGGCGGGCTGGTGGCAGCCTGCCTGATCGGTCTGCTGATGGTCGCGGCGTACGTCGGCCTGTTCCGTCCGTCGGTCACGCTCCGCCCGCAGAACCTGCTGATCCGTAACCATCTGCGCGACCACGTCGTGCCGTGGAACCTGATCACCGAGACCGACGTGACCGACATCCTGCGGGTGCACACCGAGACCGGCAAGCTGCGCTGCCCGGGCGTCCAGCTGGTGATGCGCGACATGCGCAAGTCCCGCGTCGGCGGCCGCAAGCTCAAGGCGGAGAACTCGATGTCCCGCGCCGACTTCGTCGTCGACCGGATCGACCACCACGTCAACCTGTACGGCGGAACGGGCGCCGAGGACGCGAAGATCGTCACCACCTGGGCCCGCCCCGAGCTCGCCCTCGCCGCAGTACTCGCCGTGACCGCTCTGATCGCCCAGCTGCTCCGCTGATCTCCTGCACTGCCAGGAAAGTCGGCGATTGAGGGGAACTTCACCCCGATCGGCCGCGTCCGAACCCGTGTCCGCCCCCGGGATGAACCTCAGGGTCACCCAGGATGGACTCCGCAAGGTCCCCGAATCACCGAGAGTGGAGCTCATGGTCAACCTCTCCAGCAAGAAGCGCGTCCTGGCCGGCGTCGCCGCCGTGGCCGGATTCGCAGCGCTGGCAATGCCGGTTCAGGCAGCGCAGGCGACTGGTGGCGTCCCGCCGCAGATCCCCGCCGCCGAACTGGGCAAGTCCGCCGCGTCCCAGGCGAAGATCCAGGGCACCCAGGCCACCACCCTGGCGAGCTCGAACACGAACATCGTTCGCTACAACAAGCTCTACAAGACCGGCGCGCTGCAGGCGTCGAAGTGCAAGGAGGTCAACGTCTCCCTGCGCACCGCGGCCGGCGTCAAGGCCTACGACCAGCAGTTGCTGAACTGCATGTGGGCAGCGTGGGCGCCGACCCTGAAGGCCTCCGGCGCCAACTACTCGATCAAGCCGGTCCTCGTCGTCTACTCCGCCAGCAAGGTCGCCACCCACTGCGGCACGGTCAGCTACCCGACCTCGTACTTCTGTGGCTACGGCAACCAGTCGCACATCTACATCCCGTGGGCCTACATCGCGGGCTTCTGGAAGCAGAGCCCGACCTACGCCCGCGCCTACGCCACCAACACGCTGGCTCACGAGTACGGGCACCACGTGCAGTACCGGACCGGCATCCTGTCGGCGTCCTGGTCGCGTCAGTACGCGTTCAAGACCACTGCCGCGAAGCTCGAGGAGAGCCGTCGCCGTGAGCTGCAGGCCTCCTGCCTCGGTTCGGCGATGCTCGGCGCCAACAAGAAGTACTACCCGCTGTCCGGCGGCCTCTACACCCAGTGGAAGTACCTGGTCGAGCACTCCGGTGACGTCAAGGGCTACCCGCGTGACCACGGCTCGTTCGCCAACCACGGCTGGTGGTCGCACGCCGGCTTCTACGCGGCCAGCAGCAAGACCTACGCGAGCCGCTGCAACACCTTCAACTCGGCCGCGAGCCGGGTCGCCTGACCCGACTGACACAATCTCCGGGTGATCCCGGAGTAACAAAGCCGCCTGGAACGCGTTCACGTTCCAGGCGGCTTTTGTCCGATCCGGTCGAATGTTGCAATTTGGCCGACACGTTCACGATCTGCGATCGTGTGGTTACCGTGTTCGGGTCCGCACGCCTTACAGTCTTGGTCGACCCACGAACGGCAGGAGTCAAGGATCGTGAACTACGACGAGTTCAACACCGAGTACACCAAGGTGCTGGACAAGATCAAGAGCGGCAAGTGCAGCTGGTCGGAGCTGTCCGGTCACGTCACCCGGCTACGGCAGGGGACGGCCGGGATCACCTCACCGGTCGAGCGCACGCAGATCGACAGCGATCTGGCCGCGCTCGGTCAGATGGTCGACCTGTCGCGGCGGACCAACGACAAGGAAGACGTCTGGACCGTCACCTCCGAGGCGGTCCGCCGGGCCAGCAGCGGTGAGGGTTCCGTCGCCGACCGGATCGCCCGGATCGAGGCGAGCATCCACGAGATCACCACGCTCGCCAACCGCAACCCGGACGAGCGCGAGGCGCTGATGCAGTCCACCAGCACCCTGAAGATCCTGCACTCCTCCCTGCAGAGCTCCCTGCGAGCCGAGCAGGCCGAAGCAGCAGCCCTCACCAGCTGACCCGCCACCAGCTGCCGGGAACGGCCTCTCGTCGTGGCTGCTGCCTGTTGGCAGCAGCCACGAGGCATTCCAGGCCTTTCTGGAGTCGGTTGAGTCAGTTGCCGGCAGGGGAGTGACGCGGGCTCGTGGCAGGCTGTGCGCCATGACTGCAGCGAGGCGACCGAAGCCGATGACCCGCGGTGGGGCGGTGTTCGTCTGGTTCATGATCGTCTGCATCGTTCTCATGGGCCTCCTCGGCGGCGGCGCCGGGATCAAAGCCGGCCTGGATGGCCGCTCTGCCCTGGCGAACGGACCGTCCGGCAGCTTCGCCCCGACAGACCGCACCTGCGGCAAGAGC
Organism: Kribbella sp. CA-293567; assembly: GCF_027627575.1. Taxonomy (NCBI): domain Bacteria; kingdom Bacillati; phylum Actinomycetota; class Actinomycetes; order Propionibacteriales; family Kribbellaceae; genus Kribbella; species Kribbella sp. CA-293567. Next base: position 6,376,442 of record NZ_CP114065.1, on the reverse strand, counting down.
AGCTGTACCTGGATCGGCGATTTCGTGAGCCACGACGGCACGGTCACCCACACAGGCATCAAATTGCTCGACGGGGTGAGCGTCTCCCGCACCGACCCGATGCCTGCCCGGATCGCCGATGTGCGCCTGCATGACGACGCCGACGGATCCATTGCCTACACCGAGGACCACAGCTGGGGATGGTCGCTGGTCGGCGGTGCACTTCTCCTGCTGCTGGGCCTGACGATGCCGGTGTTCCTGATCCGCGTGCTCAGACGTCACCAGCAGCAAACACAGGCCCGACGCTAGCGACTCTCAAGGGTCGAAATGTTCAGATTCCGGCTGCGATGGCGAGATCTTTCTTGATAGCGGCCAGCTCGACAGCGGCCTGGGCGCGCGCGCTCGGGACGTCATCCCCGGTTACCGGGATGACAACCTCCAGATAGCACTTGATCTTCGGCTCCGTGCCCGACGGCCGAACCACCACCCGAGCACCGGCCGACAGTGAGTAGCGCAGACCGTCGGTCGGCGGCAGCGCCTCGGAACCCTCACTGAGGTCCTCGACGCGCTCGACCGCATGTCCGCCCAGCGACGTCGGGGGAGTGGCGCGGAGCCGGTCCATCGCCGCGGCGATCAAGCTCAGGTCGTCGACCCGTGCGGCCAGTTGGTCGGTGGCGTGCAGGCCGTACTTCTTCGCCAGGTCGTCGAGCAGATCCAGCAGCGTGCGCCCGTCCGCCTTGGCAGCAGCAGCGAGTTGCAGCACGCGGACCAGCGTCGACACACCGTCCTTGTCCTTCACCGCGCCCGGGTCGACGCAGTACCCGAGTGCCTCCTCGTAGCCGAAGACCAAGTCAGGCACGCGCCCGATCCATTTGAACCCGGTCAGCGTGTCGACGTACCCGACGTCGTACGCCGCCGCGATCTTTCCCAGCAGCGACGACGACACGATCGAGCATGCCGCCACCCCAGCCGGTCGCGACGACAGCAGGAACTCACCGAGCAGGGCCCCCAGCTCGTCCCCGCGCAGCATCCGCCAGCCACCCTCGGCACCAGCATCCGGTACCGCGACCGCACACCGATCCGCATCCGGGTCGTTGGCCACCGCGATGTCGGCCTCGACGGACCGCGCCAACTCCAGCGCCGCGTCGATCGCCCCCGGCTCCTCCGGATTCGGGAACGCCACGGTCGGAAAGTCCGGGTCCGGATCAGCCTGCGACGCCACCACAGCCGGTACGGCGAAGCCCGCGCGTTGCACCGCGGCCTCGACCAGCAGCCGCCCGACGCCGTGCAGCGGCGTGTAGGCCACCTTCAGCTCCCGGGGAGCATCCGCGGGCACCAGAGTCGCGATCCGGTCGAGATAAGCATTCAGCAGGTCGTCACCGGCCACCTGCCAGTCGTCGCCACGCGGTACCGATGCCAACGGCCCGACGGCCTCGATGGCAGCAGCGATCTCGCGGTCGGCCGGCGGCACGATCTGCGAGCCGTCCCCGAGATAGACCTTGTATCCGTTGTCCTGCGGCGGGTTGTGCGACGCCGTGACGACCACTCCGGCAACCGCTTTCAGGTGCCGGATCCCGAACGCGACCACCGGCGTCGGCGCCGGCCGGTCGAGCAGGACGGCATCCAGTCCCGCGCCTCGGATCACCGCGGCGGTGTCCTGCGCGAAGACGTCGGACTTGTGCCGGGCGTCGTACCCGATCAGGACCGGACCGTCGGTGAGCCCATTGGCCTTCAGGTACGCCGCCAGCCCGGCCGCGGCGCGGATGACGACCACCCGGTTCATCCGGTTCGACCCGGCGCCGACGGCGCCACGCAGGCCCGCCGTACCGAATTCGAGGGTGCCGGCGAAGCGGTCGGCCAGTTCGGCGTCGGCCTCCGGGCCGGCGTCCAGCAGGGCCTGCAGCTCGGCGCGCGTGTCGGGATCAGGGTCCTCGGCCAGCCAGGCCTGGGCGGCAAGACGGGGCAGAGCGGCATCGTTGACGGTCACCACCGCACGATACCGCCCAGTATCGGCGGTCAGGCGGACCGCCGAGTGTCAGTCAGAGCCGGTCAATGACCCGAGCTCTGGCACGGACGGGCCCGGAGGTCCGCCACGTAGTCGTCCGGAGCGCCCGCCGCCTCGGCCGCCTCGGCGAGGATGCCCAGGTAGCGCGCGGAGGGCAGACCTCCCTCGTAGGCGTTCAGGACGTACATCCAGGCGAGCTGCTCGCCGTCCAGGGTCTGCACCCGGACCTGAAGCTTGCGGTAGACACCCTGGTCGATGAACTCCCACTCGTCCAGGCGCTCGAGGTCGACCGGGCTGACGTCGTACAAGGCGACGAAGACCTGGTTGGTCGGGTCGCTGGGATCCTCGACGACGGTCGCCATCGAGCCCTCCCAGCCGAGTTCCTCACCCCCGAAGGTGAGGCGCCAGCCGACGATCCACCCGGTCCCGCGCAGGGGGGAGTACGGGCACCGCTCGGACATCAAGTTCGGGTCCAGATTCGACGCAAACGCGGCGTACAGGGTCACGAGATCACAGGATACGGAACAATGGCCTCTCGTGGCGCGAGTTGTGATTATCGGTGGCGGTCCAGGCGGTTACGAAGCGGCGAGTGCGGCCGCCCAACTAGGGGCGGAGGTGACAGTTGTCGACTCCGACGGGATCGGTGGTTCCGCCGTGCTCACGGACTGCGTTCCGAGCAAGACGCTGATCGCCACGGCGGAGGTGATGACAGAAGTCGAGGAGGCCGGCCAGCTCGGTCTGCGGGTGGAGGACGGCGACGACGACCCGGCGAACTCGGTGCGGGTCGACCTCTCCGTGGTCAACCAGCGCGTCAAGGCGCTGGCGACGGCCCAGTCGGAGGGAATCCGGCGGCGGCTGATCGACGACAAGATCCGGGTGATCAACGGCCGCGGCCGGCTCGACGGGCCGGAGACCGTAGTCGTCGGCGACGAGCGGCTGGACGCCGACGTGGTGCTGATCGCCACCGGGGCAAGGCCGCGCATCCTCAAGGGGTCCGAGCCGGACGGTGAGCGGATCCTGACCTGGGAACAGGTCTACGAACTCGAGGAGCTGCCCGAACGGCTGATCGTGGTCGGGTCCGGGGTCACCGGTGCCGAATTCGCCAGCGCGTACGACGCGCTGGGCAGCGACGTGGTGCTGGTCTCGTCCCGGGACCGGGTGCTGCCGGGCGAGGACAAGGACGCCGCCGAGGTGCTGGAGGACGTCTTCAAGCGCCGCGGCATGACGGTGCTGGGCAAGTCCCGCGCCGAGTCGGTGCGGCGGCAGGGCGACGGCGTCGTGGTGACGCTGACCGACGGCCGGACGGTCGAGGGTTCGCACGCGCTGCTCGCGGTCGGATCGCTGCCGAACACCGAGGAGATGGGGCTCGTCGAGTCGGGCGTGTCGCTGGGCGACGGCGGATTCGTCACCGTCGACCGGGTGTCCCGTACGACGGCCCGCGGGGTCTACGCCGCGGGCGACTGCACCGGCGTACTGATGCTGGCCTCGGTGGCCGCCATGCAGGGCCGGATCGCGATGTCCCACGCGCTCGGCGACGCGGTGGCGCCGCTGAACCAGTCGACGGTCTCCTCGAACGTCTTCACCGCCCCCGAGATCGCCACGGTCGGCGTGACCCAGGCGGCGCTGGACGCGGGCGGCAGCACCGCGATGATGGTCAAGGTGCCGCTCGCCGACAACGCGCGGGCGAAGATGCAGGGCGTCCGGGACGGCTTCGTCAAGCTCTTCTGCCTGCCGAACACCGGCATCATCGTCGGCGGCGTGGTGGTCGCGCCCCGCGCGAGCGAGCTGATCCACCCGATCTCGCTGGCCGTTGCCACCCGTCTCACGGTCGACCAGATGGCTCAGTCCTTCACCGTCTACCCGTCGGTCTCCGGCTCCATAGCCGAAGCCGCCCGTCGGCTCCACCTGCGGTCTTGACCTCAGGTTCCGTGCACAACGACAGGCAGTAGTCCCCGTACGGCGGCCGGCCGACGCTCGAGTGAGCGTGGCGACCGGCCGCGAGACCGACTACTGCCTGTCGGTGTGTACAAGCCAACCGAGCACAGCAGGACGTGCCGATCAGCTGGGAGTGTTCGCCGAGGCGGTGTCGCCGGGGGTGTCGGCCGAGGCGGTGTCATTCGGGGTGTTGGCGGACTCGGTGTCACCCGGGGTGTTGGTGTCGCCCGGGGTATTGGCCGACGTGGTGTCGCCCGGGGTGTTGGCCGAGGCAGGCTCGCCCGGCGTGTTCGTGCTGGCGACCTCGCCGGGGGTGTCGGCGGAGGCGGTTGCCGGCGCGGCGGTCGTCGTACCGGGGCCGGCGGAGGTGCTGGGCGTGACACCCGGCGTAGTGACGCTCGGGGTCGCCGGCGACGGGTCGTTCAGGTTCGGGGCGGCGTACGCCGCGGTTCCGATGCCGATCGTGGAGATGGCGGCGATCGATCCGACTACGGCCCACTTACGCGTTGCTGACATGGTGAATCCCTTCTTCTTGGAGCCGTCGGCTCCGGTTGACCCGGTCTGCGGCCTCGACCCAGCTCTCGGCCAGGAGGAGTCGTTCCCGGGTTGCTTGCCGCCAGCCGGCTTCCTGCACGCGGTGCGGGCCGGTGGCGAGTGAAAGGACGACCGACGCGACCCGCAGCCGGAGCTGGCGCGGATCGACGTGCCGGTCGAAGGTGGAAAGACAGTGCGCGGAGTAGGCGCCGATCGCGGACGCATGCCGCGGCAGCACCTGCGCGAGAACGTCCAGGTGACCGACCAGGCAGGCGAGGTCATCGAGGCGATCACCCGGTCCGGCCGTGTCGACGTCGAGCAGCCCGGTCACCGAGCCCCGCGCGTCCACGAAAACCTGCGCCTCGTAGAAGTCGCTGTGCACCGGGACGATCGGGCCACTGTTGCTTTCCGCAACGATCTTGGCGGCGAGCTCTGCAGCCGACGCGGCCAGCTCCGGTACGACGTTGCCGACCGAGCGGGCGTAGTACTCGGTCCGCTCCAGCCAGGACGTACGGCGAGGGGCGTCGAGCAGCTCGGCCGGAAGCGCGTCGAGCACTCGCACCAGTTCCGACGGATCCGGCAGCGGCCCGCCTGAGCGCAGTACCGATCGGAGGTTCTTGCCGGGCAGATTCTCCAGTACCAGCAGCCCGTCGTCGCTCCAGCCAAGACTCTTCGGAGCCGGTACCCCGGCGCGCGTCAGCAGCTGGTGACGATCATGCAGCGCCTCGACCTTGGCGGGCGGAACCACCTTCAGATAAAGGCGTCCCAGCGCTCCAGTGGCCTCGACAACAGCCCGTCGCAACGGTCGATAAGACAGCAGCTTGAGGCCGACCTCACCCTTGCCGAGCCCGCAGTTCTCGAAGAGCGCCGAGACAGCGGCAGGGTTCATCGCCGCCCGCATCCCGGGAAGCAACGGATCGGCCGCAGCGGCCCAGACTCCTACCTGCAGCTCATCGTCACCAAGGATTGCGACACCGTCCGGCAGCGCTCCACCAGCAGTCGCGCAGAAGACCTCAGACCGCACTACCGAGTCGCGCAGAACCTCCGCGCGGTAGGCAACCGTCGTACCGCCACCGTGGTGGTCGACCTGGTCGGCCCGCCAGCTGAGCAACTCCCCGCCGCCGGCCCCAACAGCCGCCGCCAGAATCTCACCGGCCGCCCCACCGGTGAGGAGCTCCAGGAACGCGCTGTCTTCTGTCATACCGACAACACTGCCCGCCCCCGATGAGCGACTTGTTAGCGCATTCTGAGAGCTTTCTCATCCGTGCTCAGCTCGAGGTCGGACCGCATCGCGATCCGGATTTCCCGCAACGGCACCCACGCCTTCTGCAGAATCTCCCGCGCCTTCTCGGTCGTGTCGGTGGAAGGATCGTGAGTGCCGTCCTCACGGTGCTTGAGGACGGCGTACGCATCCGCGAGCCCTCTGGCGATCTGCTGAGCGAGCACCAGCACCGGCGCGCTGACAATCATCTGTGCCTCGGCGTACGCCGTCTGGAACGCCTGCCGCATCTGCGGCAACTCAACCGCCTCAGCCGGCCGCTCGGTCCCGTTGTCAGCCGCAGAGGACCAGGCGCGGAGGGCGCGATGGTAGTCCCGCGCCGCCGCGTTGAAGGTGATGTACCCCTCGCGCAGCTCCAACCGCCGCACCCGCGCCTCGTCCCGCGCCGCCTGCTCAAGCCGCTCAGCCCGAGCCCGCTCGAACTCCCGCCGCTTCGACCGCTCGGAGATCAACGGCGACAGGGTCGAGGCAACCAACGTCCCCAGTACGCCGATGCCGGCGATCGCCAGTGAGCTGTCCAAGATGGTCTCCTCAGTAACACACGCGCAGCCGAAGGCTCAGGGTAAACAAACGACAAGGAGCGTGGAGAAGAGATGATTGTGCCTATAAACGTTCCGGAGTACGACGTGGGAGGCGGTATGCGCCTCGAGTGGGATGAGGATTTCGAGATCGAGGCAGAGGTGCTCGGTTCTGAGATTCGTCTAACGGCAAACCGAGCAGGCCTGATTTCGTTGGCTCGCCAGTTGTTGACCTTGGCACAGGACGGCGTACCAAGTGGCCATCACCTCCACCTGACAGCAGATCAGGAAATCGAAGGTCCTTTCGATCTCATTCTTGAGCGGCATGACAGTCGTTGAGTACCCGAACATGCGTTGCGACGTGCTGGACTCTCTCGCCGTCCTCTCCGACACGGAGTACCAGCGGCGCGCGTGGATAGAGAGACAAGGGTTCAAGGCAGGGGGGTTCGACAACTTCGACTACCACATTGACGTGCTCTACGACGACACGGAAGTGTTGCCGAACCCAGAGGATTCTCTGGGCACCGTGCTGCTTCCCGGCGACGAGATCGAGCGCCTCCGAGCCGTAGGCGCGATCTTGGACCAACTGCTCGACCGTCACGGTGACGCGGGCGACGAGGTCTTCATCTCAGACACTCAGTGGCCCAGTGTGGTCAGCGCGGCAAGTGTCGCGCTCGCAGCGATGATCCGGGCAGGCGGCCTTCGAGTTGTGCTGTAAGCAGGGGAGAGCTGGTGGAGCGAGACGTAGGTCTGAGTTCGTACGAGTTCGATGTCCTGCGAGCGGCGGCGTCGCAGTTCTCGGAGATCTCTCCAAAGTACTTGGGTTCGATTGCTGTCTCCGATGACGACTGCACCGTCATTTGGCGTTTGATCAGCGATGCGGACGCCTTGGCGCATGAAACCGTTTCGTTCCGCCTGGTTTCTGTTGCTGAGAGCGGCTCTTGTTCCGCTGCTGGCGATGTGGTCTACCTGCGTCTGACTGAACGGCAGTGGTTGGTGCTCTGCCGGTTGGCTCGAAGGGTCCTGTCGGCGTTCGGCGAGCGCGAGTTGTTCCTTCGCACTGGTTTTCAGTCGGCTGAGGTCACACAGGTTGTCGAGAAGCTCTGTGGCTTTGCGGGGCTTCCTTGCCGCGAAGGAGGAGTTGCGGGGGAAAGAGAAAACCACCGGAACCCCAAGGGTTCCGGTGGTTTTAGTTAGCTCAGAAGTCTCCGCCGCCGAAGTCGCCGCCGCCGAAGTCCCAGCCGCCGCCGTCTCCGCCGCCGAAGTCGCCGTCGCCGCTGAAGTCGCCTTCGCCGCCACCGCCGTCTCCGCCGCCGCCGTCTTCGAAGCCGCCGCCGGCCATGTCGCCGTAGCCGCCGCCGGCGAACATGCCGCCGAGCATGGTGCCGATGAACATGCCGGTCATCACGCCGCCGAGGGCGCCGAACATGCCCTGGGCGTAGGGGGAGTAGGCCGGGCCGGCCTCCCAGTACGGGACGCGCTGCGGGCCGACCATGACCTTGCGGATGTCGGGGTCGGCACCGGCCCGGACGCGCTCGGCGTCCGCGGCGCAGGCCGGGACCTCACGCGGGGCGCCGCCGGGGGGCGACCAGGTGACGTCGGCGACCGACGGGCCGTGCTGGGGGTTGAAGAAGCAGGACGGGCGGCGCTGGGGCAGCGGCTCGCCGTTCACCCGGGCGCGGACGCAGGCCATCGCGTACCGGCCGTCCTCGAGGATCTCGATCACGTGCCGGATCTGCTCGGCCTCGGTGACCTGGCCGACGGCCGACTTGGCCGACTCGTAGGAGTCGAGCGCGCGCTGGTAGTCCTGCCGGGCGCCGTCGCCGAGGTCCTTGCCGACCATGTCCAGGTCGAGGTCCTGCAGCTCTTCACCGAACTTGGTGATGTCCTCGTCGGCGGTTCGCTTCACCGACTCCAGTTCGCCCGCGGTGATCTCGTGCTTCTTCTTGGTTTCGAGTTGGGTGCGCTGGTACGAGCGAAACGCCATGAAGGCGATCACGATGACCGCGATCACAAGAATGGTGGTGAACATGTCGGGCCTTCCTCGACGAGTGTTGCGTCGAGCCTACCGGGCGGTCGAAAGCGACCGAAATCTCCTGAGAATCTCCTGAATATCACTGCGTTCGCGGCGGCTCGTACCGCCGCCGCATAGCTTCCGTGGCAGCAGGTCCAGCGGTGAACACGTACCGCGTGCCGTCGATCGGCCGGCCGGTCGACCGGTCCACCACCACCGGCTCGACCTCCTCGCCGCTCTCGGAGTCGACCAGGATCATCGTCCGGTCCTCGGTCGCGAGCCGCGCGTTGCCCCAGGCGGCCAGCGTGACGATCACCGGCCGCAACGACCGGCCCAGCTCGGTCAGCAGGTACTCGTACCGCGGCGGCCTGTCCTGGTACTGCGTGCGCTCCAGCAGCCCGTCGTCGACCAGCGTCTTCAACCGGGTGGTCAGCATGCTGGACGAGATCTTCAGGTTGCGCTGGAACTGGTCGAAGCGGGTGTAGCCGTCGAAGGCGTCGTGCAGGATCAGCAGCGTCCACCACTCGCCGACGTGCCGCACCGTCGTCGACAACGGGCAGGACAGGTCCTCGGGCCGGAACCGGTTCACCACCGCCACCCCTCTGGTCGCTTCGATTTCCGAAGTCATTCTACCGGCGCCACGCAGGGTGACGGCAATGCACGGCTGCCGCTCACTCAGTGCGCATAATCGATTACTGCTGTCCCGTCTAGCAGAAGGCTGTCCGATGAGCAAGACCTTCTCACCCCGACTCGCGCTGACCGCGGTGACAGGCCTGGCCCTGTTCGTGCCGCTCGCGCCCGCCTCTGCCGAAGTGCCGGCCGTCCAGACCCTCCAGTCGGCCGACCCCACCTACGAAGAGCTGCCGCTGACGCAGGGCTCGCAGTACTCGATCGCCCAGGCCCAGGAGACCAAGCCGTTCGGCCTGGTCGGCGTCACCTGGCCCTACCAGAAGAGCTCCGCCCAGGTGCAGGTCCGGATCCGGGTCCAGCGCGACGGTCAGTGGACCGCCTGGGAGAACCTGCTGGTCGAGGACGACCACGGCCCGGCCGCGGCCACCGCCGAGGGCAACCAGCGCTCCGGCACCGAGCCGTACTGGGTCGGTACCGCGAACGGCGTCCAGACCTCCCTCACCACCCTCGACGGGACGAAGATCTCCGGCGCCAAGGTGGTCCTGATCAATCCCGGCGTCCGGCCCGCCGACAGTGAGCCGCCGACGATCCAGGATCCGGTGGAGGCAGAGGCCGCGCGAGCGCCGTACGCGATGCCCGCCATGGTGAGCAGGCGCGCGTGGGGCGCCGACGAGCGGCTCCGCGCCCACAACGGCAAGGCCTGCGTGAAACCGAAGTACACGGGCACCGTGCAGGCCGCCTTCGTCCACCACACCGCCGACCGCAACAACTACACCCGCACGCAGGTGCCGGCGATGGTCCGCAGCATGTACGCGTACCACGTGAAGAGCCGAGGCTGGTGCGATCTCGGCTACAACTTCCTCGTCGACCGCTTCGGCCGTGCCTTCGAGGGCCGGTACGGCGGTGCGCAACTGCCCGTGCTCGGCGCGCACACCGGGGCGTTCAACGCGAACTCCTTCGGCGTCTCGCTGATCGGCAACTTCGACCAGGTCGCGCCGCCCGCCCCGATGCTGGAGACGACGGCCCGGATCATCGCCTGGAAGCTGGACGCCAACTACCGCTCGCCGCTGACCACGGTGGTGCTGGCCGGCAGCAAGCTGCACACCGTCTCCGGCCATCGCGACACCAAGGCGACGGCCTGCCCGGGCAAGAACCTCTACTCCAAACTTCCTTGGCTGAAGCAACGGACCAACATCCTGATGGGCAAGAGCGTCTCCACCGAGATCTACCGGTACGCCAAATCGCTCGGCGGATTCCGGGTGACGGGGCAACCGTTCTGGGGTGAGCACCGGACGAAGACAGGTCGCGCCACCTACTTCAGCGCTCGGGACATCTACTGGTCGAAGGCCAGCGGCGCGCACTCGGTGACGGGCCTGTTCCGGACCCGCTACCGCCAGCTCGGCCCGGACGGACTGCTCGGCCTTCCGACGACGGAGTACCGCGTGGGCCGGGTCAGCGGCAGCAAGGTGCAGAACTTCCAGAACGGTGGCCTGTACTGGTCGAAACGCACCGCGATGCGCCCGGTCGCCGGGATGATCCACCGCAAGTACGCCGCTCTCGGTGCCGAGCGGTCGAGGCTCGGCCTGCCGACCACGGACATGTACCCGGTGAAGGGTGGCCTGCGGCAGAAGTTCCAGCGCGGCGCCCTCACCTTCAACAGCCGGGACAAGAAGGTCTACGTCTCATGAGGTTCTCGACCCGGCGCGGCGCGATCGTCGCCGTTCTCCTCGGCTCGACGGTGCTCAGTGCGACCGCACAGGGGTACGCGGTGGCTCCACCCGAGCCAGAGGCGGCGCAGACGATCACCGGTCGCGGGTTCGGCCACGGCCGCGGCATGTCGCAGTACGGCGCTCAGGGCGCGGCGATCGCGGGCCGCTCGGCCAAGTCGATCCTCGACTTCTATTACCCGGGAACGACGGTGGGCAAGGCGAGCGGGGCGATCCGGATCCGGATCAGCGCCGACACCACCGACGGGGTCCGGGTCGTCGCCGCGAACAAGCTGCGGCTGCGAGACCTGAAGACGGGCAAGGTCTTTACGTTGCCTACGGCATCGACTCGGGCGCAGTGGTCGATCGATCCGTACGGCGAACGCGGCGCCAAGGTCAGCTCGTACAACGCCAAGGCGAAGAAGTGGACGCTCTGGAAGACGTTGACCGGGATGGCGCAGTTCGAGGGGCCGACGGTCATCTCGCTGGTCCTGCCCAGTGGCGCCGTCGTGCGTTATCGCGGCGTACTGCGGTCCGCCGACCTGTCCGGCGCCCACTTCGACACCGTCAACGTGCTCTCGCTGGAGCTCTACCTGCGGGGCGTGGTCCCGCGCGAAGCCCTGACGAGCTGGCGGCCGGCCGCGCTGCAGGTCCAGTCGGTTGCCGCTCGCACCTATTCGGTGTACCACCGCAACCGTGCGGCGAAGCGGGCCTACGACCTGTGTGACACCACCTCTTGTCAGGTGTACGGCGGCTACAACTCGGAGAAGTCCCAGACCAACGCGGCGATCGCGGCCACGGCCGGGCAGATCCGGCTCTACCGGAGCAAGCCGATCATGGCCGAGTTCTCGTCCTCCAACGGTGGCGCGACGGCGGACGGCGACGCGGCGTACCAGGTGCTGAAACTGGACGGCTGGGACGCCTACCCGGGCAACAAGAACCCGAATGTGACCTGGCGGGTCACCCGGACCAGCGCGCAGTTGCAAGCGGCCTTCGGAGTCGGCTCCCTGCGCAGTCTGCGGGTCGTACGCCGAACCAAGGTCGGTCCGTCAGGTGGCCGGGTGCTGTCGGTCGAGGCGATCGGCTCGAAGGGGAAGGTCGTGCTGACCGGAGATCAGGTCAGGAGCCGACTGGGCCTGCGATCGGCCTGGTTCGCGTTCGCCGGGGTGCAACCCACGTCGGTTGGTATGCCAACTGGGAGTCAACTCGGTTCGGGCTGAGGCATTGACGGCGAAACCCCTGGCCAGCTAGAACGTGACATCGATGTCAATCGCTGCCGCCCCAGGAGGAGCAAGTCGATGCGCAGAAAATTTGGTATACCAACTCAACGGATCGCCGGCGGCTTGCTCGCGGTCGGGATGCTGGCCGCGCTGCACACACCGGCCGCCGACGCGAAGGCCGGCGCAGTGACCGGTGGACCGCACTCGCCGGCGGCCAGGGCCCAGGCGTCGTACCAGGCGCTGAACAAGTACTTCGAGGTCGGCCAACAGGGACTGCTGCTGGAGGAGTACCCGAACGAGCAGCAGAACCCGTACTCCTACATCTGGCCTTACTCGCAGGCCGCGGTCGCCGCCGAGAACCTGGCCGGCATCCCCGGCTCCGGGCGCAAGGCCGACCAGGAGGCCCAGCGCCGGCTGGACCTGTACGAGCCCTACTGGAATGCGACCACCACGCCGAAGGGCTACGACTCCTACCTGCGGCCGCCGCTCGGTCAGGGCGGGGACAAGTTCTACGACGACAACGAGTGGATCGGGCTGCACCTGATCCAGCAGTACCAGCGGACTGGTGACCGCTCGTCGCTCGCACGGGCGAAGGAGATCTTCGCGCTCGTCGTGCACGGCTGGGACACCGACACCACCCACCCGTGCGCGGGCGGCGTCTACTGGACCCAGGCGCCCTGGAGCCAGGACCGCAACACCATCTCCAACGGCCCGGGCGCCGAGCTGGGCGCGCACCTCTACCTGCTGACCCGGGACAAGTCCTACCTGACCTGGGCGAAGAAGATGTACGCCTGGGCACAGCAGTGCATGCTGGCGCCGAACGGGCTGTACTGGGACCACATCGACCTGGCCGGCACGATCGAGAAGACCCAGTGGAGCTACAACCAGGGCGTCATGCTGGGTGCCGGAACCCTGTTGTACAAGGCAACGCGCGACAAGAAGTACCTGAACGACGCCAAGGCACTCGCGAAGGCCTCGCTGGCCTTCTACGCGGCCGAGGACCGGCTGTGGAAGCAGCCGACCAGGTTCAACGCGATCTACTTCAAGAACCTGCTGATCCTGGACTCCGTCTCGCACGACCGCAAGTACAAGGCGGTCGCCGAGGCCTACTCCACCCGGGCATGGAAAGAGGCCCGCGATCCCGCCACGGGCCTCTTCCACTTCGCCGAAGGACCGGTCCAGTTGCTGGAGCAGTCCGGCATGGTCCAGATCGACGCCTTGCTGGCCTGGCCGCGCGGCAAGTACGGCGAACTGGCCTGAGTACTAGCTGGCGGCGGTCGCCGTCTTGATCTCCACCGGAGTGGCGGGCCTGCCATCGGTAGGTCCGCCACCGCCCGGCACGACGCCCGCGTTCGCGACCTTGTCGATGATGTCCAGACTCGCCTTGTCGATCGTGCCGAAGGCCGAGTACGACGGGGGCAGGCCGGCGCTGCCGTAGACGACGAAGAACTGGCTGCCGTTCGTGTTGGGACCCGAGTTGGCCATCGCCAGCACGCCGCGGCCGTACTTGAGCTCCGGGAACACCTCGTCCTTGAAGCTGTACCCCGGTCCGCCGCTGCCCTGGCGGGCCTCGTCGGTGGTCGGATCGCCGCACTGCAGCACCTGCAGTCCCTCGCCGACGGTGAGCCGGTGGCAGGTGGTGTTGTCGTAGTACTTCTGGCCGACCAGGTTCAGGAAGCTCTTCACGGTGCAGGGCGCGAGGGCGCTGTCCAGGGTGAACTGCAGGTCGCCCACCGAGGTGCTCAGGGAGACCTTCGAGGTGCCGCTGGCTTTGACCTTGCCGTCAGCCGGCGGGTTGACCTTCTTGCTGGCCGGCTCGGCGGACTTGGTGTAGGCGCAGTCCACCTCCGCCGCGAGCGGCTTGGCGCGCTTCGGCGCCGGCGCGATCGCGGTCGGGATCGAGACCGGCTTGTTCTCCGCTCCGGCGGCAGGCGCCGACGGCGAGTCCGCGGCCGCCGGGGTGTCGTTCCCGGTGTTCTTGGCGAGCAGCACGACGCCGCCGCCGATCACCGCGACCACCGCGACGATCGCCGCGATGGTGGCGGCCACCATCCTCCGCTGCTTGGCGCGTTCAGCCTGCCGCTCGGCCTGTCGCTGCGCCTTGCGTTGAGCCAGCTGCTGCTCGTGGGTCTTCCTGGACATGCAAAGTTCTCCTCACCTCGCGGCAATCCTGCAGGGAAGCTACCGCCAAACCCTGAGAAACGCCTGTGGATCACCACAAGTGGAGACCGCGGACACCAAACGGTGACCTTGGACAAGAAATATCCTGTTCAAGGTCACCGCCGGGTGTTCAAGCCCACCAGTGGTGGGGTCAGTCCTTGATCTCGCAGATCGCCGCGCCTGCCGCCACCGTTGCGCCTACCTCGGCGGACAGGCCGGTGACGGTGCCGGGGCGGTGGGCGTTCAGGGGCTGCTCCATCTTCATCGCCTCCAGGACCACGATCAGGTCGCCCTCGGCGACCGTCGCGCCCTCTTCGACGGCGATCTTCACGATGGTGCCCTGCATCGGCGAGGTGAGCGAGTCGCCGGAGGCGGCGGCCTTGCCGCTGCCACCCGCGCGCCGGGACGGCTTCTTCTTCGCCGTACCGGCGGCGGCCGCTCCCGACGCGCCCAGCCCGGCGGGGAGGACGACCTCGAGCCGCTTGCCGCCGACCTCGACGGTGACCTTCTCCCGCTCGCCCTGCTCGGCGACGTCCGCGGCGCCGTCGTACGGCGGGATCTGGTTGTCGAACTCGGTCTCGATCCAGCGGGTGTGCACCTGGAAGCCCTCGTCACCGACGAAGGCCGGGTCGCTCACCACGGCCGCGTGGAACGGCACGGCGCTCGGCATCCCCTCGACCACGAACTCCTTCAGCGCGCGGCGGGACCGCTCCAGCGCCTGGGTCCGGTCGCGACCGGTGACGATCAGCTTGGCGACCAGCGAGTCGAACGACCCGGGCACGGTCTCGCCCTGGTCGTAGCCGCCGTCGAGCCGGATGCCCGGTCCGGACGGCGCGTGCCACTTGGTCAGCGTGCCGGGCGCCGGCAGGAAACCGCGGCCCGGGTCCTCGGCGTTGATCCGGAACTCGATCGAGTGGCCGGACACCTCCGGGTCGTCGTAGCCGAGCTCCTCGCCGTCGGCGATCCGGAACATCTCCCGGACCAGGTCGATCCCGGTCACCTCTTCGCTGACCGGGTGCTCGACCTGCAGCCGGGTGTTGACCTCCAGGAAGGAGATCAGGCCGTCCTGGCCGATCAGGAACTCGCAGGTGCCGGCGCCGACGTACCCGGCTTCGCGCAGGATCGCCTTCGACGACGTGTAGAGCGTCTCGAGCTGCTCGGCCGAGATGAACGGCGCGGGCGCCTCCTCGACCAGCTTCTGGTAGCGGCGCTGCAGCGAGCAGTCCCGGGTGGAGATCACCACGACGTTGCCGTGGGCATCGGCCAGGCACTGGGTCTCGACGTGCCGCGGCTTGTCCAGGTAGCGCTCGACGAAGCACTCGCCGCGACCGAAGGCGCTGATCGCCTCCCGGGTCGCCGACTCGAACAGCTCCGGCACCTCTTCCATCGTGCGCGCGACCTTCATCCCGCGACCGCCACCGCCGTACGCCGCCTTGATCGCGATCGGCAGCCCGTACTCCGTGGCGAAGGCCACCACCTCGCCGGCGTCGGCCACCGGGTTCGGCGTCCCGGGGACCTGCGGCGCGCCGACCTTCTCGGCGATGTGCCGGGCCTTCACCTTGTCGCCCAGCGAGTCGATCGCCGACGGCGGCGGGCCGATCCAGATCAGGCCGGCGTCGAGCACCGCCTGGGCGAACTCGGCGTTCTCGGCCAGGAAGCCGTAGCCCGGGTGCACCGCGTCCGCGCCGGAGCGGGCCGCGACGTCGAGGATCTTGGCGATGTTCAGGTAGGAGTCGGCCGGCGTCGCGCCGTCCAGCGAATAGGCCTCGTCGGCCAGCCGGACGAACAGGGCGTCGCGGTCGGGCTCGGCGTACACGGCGACGCTGCCCAGCCCCGCGTCGGCGGCGGCACGAACGACCCGGACGGCGATCTCGCCCCGGTTCGCGACCAGAACCTTGGTGATGCGCTTGCTGTCAGACACAGCTGAACTCCCTTCGGCCCGGCTGAGTCTAGGGTCAACAAGACCTCAGGGGTGACAGGTTCTATGTCACACCAGCGTGGCCGGCCGCTCGAACCGGCGCTCCGGGCCGGTGACTGTCTACTGACTGGTCACTTCGTCCAGCAAGTGGAACGCGGACGGGGCCTCGCGGTCGTACGATCACGGGTGACAACGTCGGTACTTCGATGAGGAGCGTCCCGGATGCCTCTGCTTGAGCCGTTGGCTGGAACCGTCCCTGCCGAGTGGGTGAAGCTGGACGACCGCTTCGCCGGGATCCGGGGGGACTCGCGACTCGAGCGGTTGTGGACCGGTGGGCGATGGCTGGAGGGACCGGCGTACTCGGCGGCCGGGCGGTACCTGGTGTGGAGCGACATCCCCAGTGACCGGATCCTGCGCTGGGACGAGACGTCGTACCAGGTGTCGGTGTTCCGGGAGCCGGCCGGGAACACCAACGGGCACACCATGGATGAGCAGGGCCGCTTGGTCAGTTGCGAGCACGGCAACCGCCGGGTGACGCGCACCGAGCACGACGGGTCGATCCGGGTGCTCGCCGACGGATACAACGGCGGTCGGCTGAACAGCCCGAACGACGTCGTGGTGGGCGCGGACGGCGCGGTGTGGTTCACCGATCCGGCGTACGGGATCGACAGTGACTACGAGGGGTATCAGGGGGAGATCGAGGTCGGCGGCTGCCACGTCTACCGGATCGCTCCGGACGGCACGCTGACCGTGGTTGCCGACGACTTCAACCGGCCGAACGGTTTGGCCTTCTCCAACGACGGCAACCTGCTCTACGTGACCGACACGGAAGAGGCGACCATCCGGGTCTTCACCGTCGACGGGGACAAACTGTCCGGTGGTGAGCTGTTCGCCGAGTGCGGCAACGGCGCGTTCGACGGCATCCGCCTCGACAGCGAAGGCCGGGTCTGGGGCGCGGCCGCCGACGGCGTCCACGTCTACCACCCCGACGGCACCCTGCTCGGCAAGCTCCTGGTCCCCGAGACCGTCTCCAACCTCTGCTTCGGCGGCGCCAAGCGCAACCGCCTCTTCCTGACCGCCACCACGTCGCTCTACTCGCTCTTCACCACGGTCAACGGCGGAAGGCAGGCGTACGACCTGAATGTCTGACTTCGGCCCGGTACTCCGAGGCTTCCGCAAGGCCGCCGGCTTGTCGCGGGAGCGTCTCGCCGACGTCTCCGGCGTCAGCGTCGAGGGGATCAAGCTGCTGGAGACCGGTCGCCGGCGGCATCCCCGCCCGGCCACGCTGAAGCTGCTCGGTGACGGTCTCGCGCTGAGCGAGGTCGAGCGGGCCGAACTGGTGGCCGCGGGAGCACGGACGAAAGCCGGGGCCGAGGTACCGCGCCAGCTGCCCGACGACCTGGCCGACTTCTCCGGGCGTGAGCGCCAGGTGGCCGCGCTCGTGCGGGCCTTCGCGGCCGGGGAGAAACGGCCGGGCGTTGTGATGACGTCGGCGATCGCGGGAATGGGTGGCATCGGCAAGACCGCCCTGGCCGTCCATGTCGCGCACAGGCTGGCCGATCGCTACCCCGACGGCCAGCTGTACCTCAATCTCCGGGGATTCGGGCCGGGCCGGCCGTTGACGGTCGAGGAAGCGCTCGGCCGGCTGACGCAGAGTTTGGGGCTGCGCGGTCCGGACGATCCGCACGACGTGGACGAAGCCGCCTCGCGCTACCGGTCGGCACTGGCCGGCCGCCGGGTTCTGGTGCTGCTCGACAACGCGGTCAGTGCCGCGCAGGTGGCACCTTTGTTGCCGGGGGCATCGACCTGCGGAGTACTGATCACGAGTCGCCGGACGCTCAGCTCGCTGCCCGGCGTCGCCCGGGTGGCGCTGGAGGTGCTGCCGGACCAGGAGGCGCTGGAGATGCTCGCCACGATGGTCGGGGCGGCCCGGGTGGCTGAAGATCGGGCCAGCGCGCTGTCGATCGTGCGGTTGTGCGGCGGCCTCCCGCTGGCCTTGCGCATCGCGGGCGCCCGGCTCGCGGACGAGCCGTCGTGGAGCCTCGCTGACTTGAACGGCCGGCTGGACAGCGATCGCCGGCGCCTGGACGAGCTGTCGATCGCCGATCTCGACGTCCGGGCCGGCATCGAGTTCTCGTTGTCCGCGGCGGCCGAGCGTGATGCCCGGGCAGTCGGTGCCTTCCGGTTGCTCGGGCTGCACGAAGGCGAAGAGCTCGATCTTCGGGTGGCGGCCGCCGTGCTCGACCTCTCCGTTCCCGAGGCCGACCACTGCCTGGAAAGGCTGGTCGACCTGCACCTGCTGGAATCGCCGGCGCCACAGCGCTACCGGATGCACGACCTGATCCGGAGTTTCGTCGATGAGACCACCGCGGAGCTGACCGACGAGGCGGCTCGGGACGCCGCGCGGCTGCGGGTACTGCGGCTGTATCTCGCGATGACGTGGCGGAGCAGGACGCTCTGGTTCGTCACGCCGATGACGGACGACTGGAGCGAACCGGGCTGGACTGCGGACGTGCCGGAGTCCTCGCTCGAGGAGCTGCACGTTTGGCTGGACGAGGAGATCGACGAGATCATCGCCGCGATCAGGCGCGCCGCGACCGGACCGCCCGAGGAACAGGCCATGGCGGTCAGGATCGTCGTCGGACTGATGCCCTACCTGCACGCCCGGCGCCGGTACTCCGACGGCGTCGCGCTGGGCGCCATCGCCCTCGCGGCGGCGCAGTCGTTCCGCGACCCTCGGGCGACTGCTCTGGTGGCGTTCGACCTCGCCCAGCACTGCGGCGCCGCAGGCCGCTACCCACTGGCGGCCGAGCACATGACAACCGCGCTCGCGGTACCGGCAACGGTCAAGTACGAGGAGATGGCCGCGGAAGGGCAGGTCTTCCTCGGTGAGTATCTCGCCGAACTCGGGCGCTACGAGGAGGCGATCGCGTCGGCCGACCGGGGGATCGCGGGTGCGGTGCGCCTGGGCGACCTGGCTGTGGAGGCAGACGGGCGGGTGATCCTCGGGATCATCGCCGGCCGACAAGGACGGCCCTCCGCCCGGGATCACGAGTTCGAGCGCGCCGTCGAGCTCGTGCACAAGGTCGGCGACGCCAACGCGCGCCGCTGGGTTCTGGGAACCGTCGGAACCGCATACCGGGAGTCCGGACGGTTCGACGAATCCCTGGCCCTCTTCGAAGAGTGCCGAACGACGGCCCTCGCTGCCGGTGACACCTTCGGGGTGGCCGAGGCCGTCGAGGATCTCGGCCGTACCGAGTTCGCCCGCGGTCACCTGGACCGCGCCGAGCAGCACCTGACCTCCGCCCTCGAAATGGTGCGTGGCACCTGGCAGTCCGAAGCCCGCGTCCGGGAGCACCTGGCGCGGGTCCTTCAAGCGATGGGCCGCCCGGCCGAGGCCGCGGCGCAACTAAGCTCCGCACAGGACCTCGCGGCTCGCCACGGAGTCACACGAGTCGAAGAACTGCGGTCGAATGTCTGACTTCGGCCCGGTACTCCGAGGCTTCCGCAAGGCCGCCGGCTTGTCGCAGGAGGTCTTGGCTGCGGCGGCCGGGGTCAGCGTCGAGGGCATCCGGGCGCTGGAGACCGGCCGCCGCCGCCGTCCTCGGCCGGCCACGCTGGCGCTGTTGAGCGACGGTCTCGGCCTGACCGACGACCAGCGGGCCGAGTTGGTCGCCGCTGGGTCCCGGCCGGTGTCGCGGGGCGAAGAGATCCGTCAGTTGCCCGACGACCTCGACGACTTCTCCGGTCGCGAGCAGCAGGTCGCCGAGATCGAGAAGGTGCTCGGGGCCCCCGAGCTGCGCCCGGGCGTCGTGCTGACGTCCGCGGTCTCCGGGATGGGCGGTGTCGGCAAGACCACGCTCGCGGTGCATGTCGCTCATCGGCTGGCCGATCGTTACCCGGACGGGCAGCTGTACCTGAACCTGCGCGGTTTCGGCCCGGGGCGCCCGATGCCGGTCGAACAGGCGTTGGGCCAGCTGATGAGCAGCCTGGGAGTCGGGGCGCCGGAGGATCCGCAGGACGTCGCCGCGACTGCTTCCCGCTACCGGTCGGCCTTGGCCGGCCGACGGGTGCTGGTCCTTCTGGACAACGCGGCCGATGCGGCACAGGTCGCGCCGTTGCTGCCGGGAACATCGACCTGCGCAGTCCTGATCACCAGCCGCCGAAAGCTGAGCGCGCTGCCCGGCGTCGCCCGGGTGGCCTTGGACGTCCTTCCGGACTACGACGCCCTGGCGTTGCTGTCCCTCGTCGTCGGTGGTGGCCGGATCGCCGCCGATCCGGTCGGCGCGCTCTCGATCGTTCGGCTCTGCGGCGGCCTCCCACTGGCTCTGCGGGTCGTCGGCGCTCGGCTCGCGGCCGAACCAGCTTGGACCGTTGCCGACCTGGTCGAGCGGCTGGAGAGCAGCCGCCGGCGACTGGACGAGTTCTCGATCGCCGATCTCGACGTCCGGGCGAGTATCGAGTTCTCACTGGCCGCGGCGGCCGAGCGCGATGCCGATGCCGTGGGCACCTTCAGACTGCTCGGACTGCACCAGGGCAACGAGCTCGACGCCCGGGTCGCGGCAGCCCTGCTCGACCTGCCGGTCGCCGAGGTGGAGGACCGGCTGGAACGGCTGGTCGACCTGCACCTGCTCGATTCGCCGGCCCCGCAGCGCTACCGGATGCACGACCTGATCCGCAGCTTCGTCCAGGAGACGACGGCCGAGCTGACCGACGAGCCGGCTCGCGAGGCGGCGCGGTTGCGGGTTCTGCGGCTGTACTCAGGGATGGTTTGGCAGAGCCGGTCGCCCGAACCCCCGGGCTGGCTGGCGATCGACTGGTTCGAGGCGAGTTGGACGGCGGGGGCGGAACGCGTCCCGCGACAGCAGGCCTATGCCTGGTTCGACGAGGAGTTCGACGAGATCGTCGGTGCGGTCCGGCGGGCTGCCGGTGGCACGACCGTCGAGCGGGCCGAGGTCGCCAGAGTCGTCTTCGGGTTGCTGGAATACACCAGCGAACGGCGCCGGTACTCCGACGGAGTGATGCTCGGAACGCTCGCGCTCACCGCCGAGCGGACCGTCGGTGACCCGTACGCCGCGGGCGTGGTGGCGTTCGAGCTCGCCCAGCAGTGCGGTGCTGCCGGTCTGTACTCGCTGGCGATCGAGCATATGGAGACCGCGCTCGCCGCTCCGAAGATGATCGAGTGCGAGACGCAGTACCGGTACGGGCAGATCTATCTCGGCGATTTCCTGGTGGAGCTCGGTCACTGCGACGAGGCGATCGCCTCGGCCGGCCTAGGGATCGCCGACGCGTTGCGGCACGGGGACGAGATCGCGGAAGCGGAGGGGCGGCTGGTCCTCGGGACCGCGGCCGGAAAACAAGGGCGAACCGATGCGCAGGACCAGAACTTCCACCGCGCCGTCGACGTGATGCGCCGGCTGGGGCACAGATTGGAAGTCCATTGGGCCCTCTGGACAGCAGGGGTCTCGTACCGAGAGGTCGGCCGGTACGACGAGGCGCTGACGTACTTCGAGGAGTGCCGGGCGGCAGCGGTCGCGAACGGCGACGAGTTCGGTGTCGCCGAGGCGCTCGAACAGCTCGGCCGGACCCAACTGGAGCTGGGCGATCTCGAGACGGCCGAAGAACACCTGCTCGCCGCACTCGAGACGATGCAAGGCACCTGGCAGTCCGAGGCGCGGGTCCGGGAGCATCTCGGCCGGGTCTTCGAGGCGGCGGGCAGGCCCGACCAGGCTGTGGCCCAGTGGCGCTCCGCGCTCGACCTACTCGCCCGGCACGGAGCGCCACGGACCGACGAACTTCGTGCTCTGCTGACCGGTCACCAATAGGCGGTGCCCGGCTCGCCCTTGAACGGGCCGACCACGCGGGACGTGATCCAGCCGCCGTAGAAGTTGCCGGGTTGCGGCTGGACCTGTTCGCCGTCGATGGCGCAGGTGTCCATCGCGCCGGGATAGAACGCGATGTGGTCCGCCAGTACGCCGTACGCCGGTACCGGCTCCGGATAGAACCAGGCTTTCGCCTCGGCCACCCGGTCGCCCGCCGCGATGGTCAGGTAGGACGCGACGCCCTTCCATTCGCAGTACGACGTACCGGCTGCTTCGCGCAGTACGCCGGGGGTGAACGCCGCGCGGGGCAGGTAGTAGGTCGGCGGGTGGCTGGTCTCCAGCACCCGGTACGACGTGGTGGTGTCGACCACGAGCAGGCCACCGAGCGTGGCGATGACACGCTCGGTGGACAGCTCGACGGCCGGTGGTCTGGGGTAGTCCCAGACCGACTCCTGTCCGGGGCCCGGGAGTTGGCGCTTCAGAAGTTCTTCTTGAACTGGTCGATGATCGTGAAGACCGCCAGGAAGCCGAAGGCCAGGAAGGCGAACAGCATGACGCCGGTGCGGAGGCGGCTGATCCGGATCGCCCGGGGGAGGGCCCGGGAGTTCATCCACCAGAGCAGACCGGAGTAGACGAACATCATCGTGCCGGCCGTGCAGGCCGAGATGGTCAGCAGCACCAGCGGCTGGGACAGGCCGGCCAGCAGGACGACGATGCCGAAGGCAACCAGTCCCCAGACCAGCCAGAAGTACAGCTTGGACTCGGTGATGGTGGAGGTGCGCAGGTAGCGGGCCTTGATCATGTCGGAGGCCAGCCGGGAGGTGTAGTCGACGATGCCGGCCGCCGCGGCGAACAGCGAGAACGCGCCGATCGCCCAGAACAGGTAGCCGAACCAGCCGCCCACCAGGTTCTGCAGGTTGACACCCTCGATCTTCAGGAAGCTGATGTTGTTCTTGACGCTGTCGTCGCCGAACAAGGTGGCGTGGGCCAGCATCGAGGTGAACAGGATGGTGGCCACCGTGATCAGCACGAAGGTCAGTGCCTGCTCGAGGTTGGTGAACTTCCACCAGCGCTTCCAGCGGGCCAGGTTCGCGGCGTCGGGCGGGAAGGTGAAGCCGTTGGCGTGCGGGTCGGCGGCCTTCTCCCCGGTGACCGGGGAGGTCAGCCGGGGGACGTGGACGCCCATCCCGAAGCCCTTGTCCCGGATCCAGTTGCTCTGGCACAGGTTCTGCCCGCCACCGGCTCCGGCGTACGCGATCGCGCCCATCATCAGGGCGAAACCGAGGGTGCTGACCGGGAACTCCGGGTGCGTGACGGCGTCGCCGAGGGCGCTGTAGGTCCTGCCGCGGATGGCGAAGATCAGGGCCAGGATCACCAGCACCGCGACGGCCGCGATCTTGACGAAGATCAGCCGCTCCAGCATCACGTAGACGACCGGCGCCAGGGTCAGGATCAGGCCGATCACCACCAGGATGCCGATCGCGATCCAGCGTGGGTCGCCGGCGCCGAACAGGTAGGTCAGCATCGAGGCGGAGCTGGTCGCCCAGCCGGGCCAGAGGTTCGCGAAGTACGTCATGATCGCGAAGAACAGGCCCCAGTGCTTGCCGTAGCGGTTGAAGCCGGTCAACGCTGTCTCACCAGTGGCCAGCGTGTACCGCTCGATCTCCATGTTCAGGAACCACTGGATCGCGACCCCGACGACGGCGCCCCAGAGGAACACCAGCCCGACCTGGGAGGCGATGTACGGCCAGAGGATGAACTCGCCGGAGGCGAGCCCGACCCCGGCGCCGACCATTCCCGGCCCGACGATCCGCCAGGTCTGCGACGGTGGATCGGGCAGGTCGCGGACCTGCGGCGCGGGCAGGTTCTTCGTCGGCAGGTTGAACCTGTCGTGGTCTGTGGACGTGGTGTCTGCCATCTGGCTCCTCACCTTCCTCAACCCCCTGACGGGACCCTAATGCGCCACGCGGCCCGACGGCTAGTGGTCCGCGCGAGACAGCTTGCTCGGCCACCACACCTTGCGGCCGATGTCGTGCGAGAGGGCGGGCACCAGCAGGGAGCGGACGACCGTGGTGTCGAGCAGCACGCCGAAGGCAACCATGAAGGCGATCTGGACCAGGAACAGGATCGGCAGCACCGCCAGGGCGGAGAAGGTGGCGGCCAGTACGACGCCGGCCGAGGTGATCACCCCGCCGGTGACGGCGAGGCCGACCAGGATGCCCTTACGGGTGCCCTGCGCGATCGACTCCTCCCGCACCCGGGTCATCAGGAAGATCGAATAGTCGATGCCCAGGGCAACCAGGAAGACGAAGGCGTAGAGCGGGATCGAGGGATCCGCGCCCGGGAAGTCGAACAGGTGGTTGAAGGCCAGCGCGCTGACGCCGACGGTGGCGCCGAACGACAGCACGTTGCACAACACCAGCAGGACCGCGGCCAGGACAGAGCGCAGCAACAGCATCAGGACGACGAAGATGACCGCCAGGATTGCCGGGATGATCACCTTGAGGTCCCGCTCGCTGGCGTTCAGTACGTCGAGGTTGATCGCCGTGGTGCCGCCCACCAGGATGTCCGGGCTGATCGTGTCGAGTTCGGTCCGCAGGTGCTCGACCACCTTGGTCGCGTCGGGGGAGTCGGCGGCGACCTTGAGCGTCGCCTGGACCAGCACCTTGCCCTCGACCACCTTCGGCGGCGTACCTGGCGCCGGCGACGCGGTCGCGGTACCGACGCCGTCGACCTTCGTCGCCGTCTGGACCACCTTCTCGGCCTGGTCGAGCGGGGTGAGGATCTGCACCGGTGTCCCGGCGCCGGCATCGAAGTGTTTCGCCAGTTGCTCCTGGCCGGTGACCGATTCGACCTTGTCCAGGAACAGGTCCTCCTGCGAGATCCCCGAAGCGCTGAAGGTCGGCAGGAAGGCACCGCAGGCCAGCAGGCCGAGAGCGCTGAGGACCCAGACCTTGCGGGGGCTACGGCCGACCAGACCGGAGACCCGGCCCCACAGCTTCCGGCCGCCGACCTGGTCGCTGGCGTGCACGTGGTCGACGCGGGGGATGGCCGGCCAGAAGATCCGCCGGCCGAAGGCGAGCAGCACCGCGGGCAGGAAGGTCATCGAGGAGACCAGCGCGCCGGCGATGCCGATCGCGCCGACCGGGCCGAGGCCCTTGGTGCTGCCCAGCTGGGACAGCAGCAGGCAGAGCAGACCGAGGATGACGGTCGCGGCGCTGGCGGCGATCGGCTCGATCGAGGCCCGCCAGGCCACCCGCATGGCGTCGTACTTGCTCTCGAAGTCGTGCAGTTCTTCCTTGTACCGGGAGACGAGCAGCAACGAGTAGTCGGTCGCGGCGCCGACGACCAGGATGAAGAGGATGCCCTGACTCTGCCCGTTCAGCTCGATCACGTTGTTCTTGGCGAGCGGATAGACCACCAGGGCCGCGAGCGCGAGACCGAAGACGGCCGTCAGTAGGACGGCGATCGGGAGCACCGGGCTGCGGTAGACGATCAGCAGGATGATGAAGACGACGACCAGGGCAACGCCCAGCAGGATCCCGTCGATCCCGCCGAACGCGACCACGAAGTCGGCGAACACCCCACCCGGCCCGGTCACGTAGACCGACAGCCCGGTCGGGGTCAGCGACTGCTTGATCTCGTTGCGCATCTGGTCGGCGACCGCGAACAGCACGGTCTCGCCTTCCTTGACCACGTCGTCGGCGCGGTCACCGTCCAGTTCGACGGTGAGCAGCAGCGCCTTCTTGTCCTGCGACGGCACCACCGTCCTGGCCGGCGAGGCGAGGTACTGGCCGATGGTCTTGCCCTCGCCCAGCTCGATCGACGGCACCTTGGCCAGGAAGGCGTTCGCCTTGGCCAGATCGTCGGGAGTGATCCCGCTGTCGCGTTCGATCAGGACGAAGTACGGCAGGGCGGTGGAGTCGACGAACTTGGCCGACTCGTTGCTGACCAGCGTGGACTCGGCCTGCTTCGGCAGGAAGTTGGCGTTGTCGTTCTCCTGCACCTCGCTCAGCCGGCCGACCGTCGGCCCGCCGAGCGATCCCAGCACCAGCCAGGCGATCAGTACGGCGGCCACGCCCGCGCGCCAGGCCCAGCGGCGGTTCGAACGCCGCCCGGTCGTTGCTTTTTCCACCAGATCCTGCTCGTCGGTCATGGCGGAACAGTACCCATTCCTCTCACCGCCGGCCGGGAGGTGTGCGGTAGCCGTTTCGACGGCGTAACAACGAGATGACCACGCGGAAACACCCCGGTCATAGCGTCCTGAGCTAATCAGGTGAGGCGATTGATCGGAGACGAACGATGACGATCGAGGCTCGACCGGAGGTCGTCACCACCCGCGACCGGGCCGGCGCGGTGGGTACCGTCGAAGCGCCCCGGCGCGGGCGCTGGATCGACGTCTGGGAGCCCGAGGACGGTGAGTTCTGGGCGGCGAAGGGCCGCCGGGTGGCCCGGCGGAACCTGTGGCCGTCGATCTTCGCCGAGTTCCTCGGCTTCTCGGTCTGGCAACTGTGGAGCATCGTCGTGGTCTCGCTGCCGGCCGCCGGGTTCGCCTACACGACCAACCAGATGTTCTGGCTGATCGCGTTGCCGAGCCTGGTCGGTGCCACCCTGCGGCTGCCCTACACCTTCGCCGTGCCGAAGTTCGGCGGCCGGAACTGGACGATCGTCTCCGCGTTGCTGCTGCTGATCCCGGCCTCCGGGCTGGCCTTCTTCGTCAGCCGGCCGGACACGCCGTTCTGGGTGATGGCGCTGGTCGCGGCCACGGCAGGTGCCGGCGGCGGCAACTTCGCCAGCAGCATGACCAACATCTCCTTCTTCTATCCCGAGCGCGACAAGGGCTTCGCGCTCGGCCTGAACGCGGCCGGCGGCAACCTTGGTGTGGCCGTGGTCCAACTGCTGGTGCCGATCGTGATCGTGGCCGGTGCCGGGCTGACGCTCAACCGGGCCGGGTTGATGTGGATCCCGCTGATCCTGCTGGCCGCGGTGCTGGCCTGGCGGCTGATGGACAACCTGTCCGCGGCCACCTCGTCGTTCCGGGCCTCGATCGCGGCGGCGAAGCGGCCGCACACCTGGGTCATCTCGTTCCTCTACATCGGTACCTTCGGCTCCTTCATCGGCTTCGGCGCGGCCTTCCCGCTGCTGATCAAGACCACCTTTCCCGAGATCACGGTGGCGCACATCGCCTTCCTCGGCGCGCTGGTCGGCTCGGTGTCGCGGCCGTTCGGCGGCAAGCTGTCCGACCTGGTCGGCGGCGCCTGGGTGACGGTCTGCGCGTTCGTGGTGATGGGCGCCGGCATCCTGTCGGCGATCGCCGCGCTGAACGCGGGCAGCTTCACCTGGTTCCTGCTCAGCTTCCTGGTGCTGTTCGTGGCCAGCGGCGCCGGCAACGGGTCGACGTACCGGATGATTCCTGCGGTGTTCCGGCAGACCACGCGGGACCTCGACGGCAAGCCGGAGCCGATCCGGGCCCGGCGGGAGGCCGCCGCGTGTATCGGGATCGCGTCCGCAGTCGGTGCGTACGGCGGCTTCCTGGTACCCCGCGGCTTCGCGATGTCGACGGACCAGTACGGGTCGCTGGTGCCCGCGCTCTACACCTTCTGTGGCTTCTACGTCGTCTGCCTTCTGGTCACCTACTTCTGCTACCTCCGCCGAGGCGGCCCGCTCAGCCAGGAGCGCGTGTGACTGCAGTCGCCACTCACTGCCCGTACTGCGCGCTGCAGTGCGCCACGACCCTCCACCCGGTCGACAAACCGGGTTCGGTCGAGGTGCGGCCGCGGGATTTCCCGACCAACCGTGGCGGACTGTGCCGCAAGGGCTGGACCGCTGCAGAGGTGCTGACCGTGCCCGATCGGCTCACGACGCCGTTGGTCCGGGACGCCTCCGGTGAACTGGCCGAGACGACCTGGGACTTCGCGTTGGACTTAGTTGCCGACCGCCTCCGATCGCTACAAGATGCTCACGGCAACGATTCGGTCGCGGTCTTCGGTGGCGGCGGACTGACGAACGAGAAGGCCTATGCGCTGGGCAAGTTCGCCCGGGTGGTGTTGCGGACCGCGAACGTGGACTACAACGGCCGGTTCTGTATGTCGTCCGCGGCCGCTGCGACGAATCGATCCTTCGGGATCGACCGTGGACTGCCGTTCCCGCTGGCGGATCTGGCGGGGGCCGAGGCGATCTTGCTTGTCGGCAGCAACCTTGCCGAGACGATGCCGCCGGCGGTGGCGCATCTCGCGACCGCCCGCGAGGCCGGTGGCCTGCTGGTGGTGGATCCGCGACGCAGCGCGACTGTTCAGCTGGGTGGCATCCACCTCCAGGCGACGCCCGGGACGGATCTGGCGCTGGTGCTCGCGCTGACGCACGTAGTACTGCAGGAAGGGCTGGCCGATACTGCGTATCTGGCTGAGCGGACCGATGACCCGGACGGGCTGTACCGGTCGACGGCGGGCTGGTGGCCGGAGCGGGCGGAGCGCCTGACCGGCGTACCGGCGGCGACGATCCGGCGGGCGGCCCGGGTGCTGGCGGCTGCTGCGCCGGTTCACGGTGGGGCAGGGGCCTTCGTCTTGACCGGGCGTGGGGCTGAGCAGCAGAGCAAGGGGACCGACACGGTCACGGCTTGTATCAACCTGGCGCTGGCGCTCGGGTTGCCTGGGCGGGTCGGCAGTGGCTACGGCTGCGTCACGGGGCAAGGAAACGGGCAGGGAGGTCGGGAGCACGGGCAGAAGGCCGACCAGCTGCCGGGGTACCGGAGTATTTCCGATCCTGCTGCGCGAGCACATGTCGCTGACGTCTGGGGAGTGGCCGAGGAGTCGTTGCCTGGTCCGGGGCGGAGCGCGGTCGAGCTGATCAATGCGCTCGGTACTGCGGACGGTCCGCGCGCGTTGCTGGTGCACGGCAGCAATCTGCTGGTGTCCGCGCCTCGGCTGGCGTCAGTGCGGGAGCGACTTGCCTCGCTCGACCTGCTGGTGGTGGCGGACGTCGTACCGTCGGAGACCGCGATGCTGGCGGATGTCGTCTTCCCGGTCACCCAGTGGGCCGAGGAGGAGGGCACGATGACTTCTCTCGAAGGGCGCGTACTGCGCCGGCGGGCGGCTGTCGAGCCGCCGGGTTCGGTGCGGAGCGACTTGGCTGTCTTCGGTGGGTTGGCCTCCCGGTTGCGGCCCGAGGTCGCCTTCTCGACCGACCCGGCCGCAATCTTCGAGGAGCTACGGATCGCGAGCGCGGGCGGGATCGCCGACTATGCGGGGATCAGCTGGGAGCGGCTCGACGCCGGTGAGGCGTTGTTCTGGCCATGTCCTTCTGAAGAACACGCAGGGACGCCCCGGCTGTTCGCGGACCGCTTCGGTACGCCGGACGGGCTCGCTCGGGTGATCTGCGTGGACCACCGGCCGGTCGCTGACGATCTTCGGGCGGAGGCGCCGCTCTACCTCGTCACCGGACGGTTGTTGCAGCACTACCAGAGCGGAGCGCAGACCCGGCGGGTGCCGGAACTGCTGGCGGCCGAGCCGGAGGTGTTCGCGGAGATCCACCCGCGAGTGGCCGCGCAGTTGGGGATCGTGGACGGGCGTCCGGTGCGGCTGCGGACCGCTCGGGGGTCGATGGTGCTCGTCGCGCGGGTGACGGACGAGGTCCGGCCGGACACGGTGTTCGTGCCGTTCCACTTCGGCGGGGCGGGGGCGGTCAACGAGCTGACCAACGACGCGCTGGACCCGATCTCCCGGATGCCGGAGTTCAAGGTGTGCGCGGTCGAGTTGACGGCCGAAGCGCTGCCGCTGGCGGAGCGGTCGGCATGAGCGGGCGCGTGGTGGTGATCGGTGGTGGGGTGGCCGGGCGGCGGCTGGCCTCGGTGCTGGGCGATGAGGTGGTGCTGCTGGGGGCTGACAATCCGGCGGTCCAGGTCGATCGGGCGGCGCGGGTGGTTGTTGATGCGGGCGGTCGGGCGTGGTCGTACGAGAAGGTGGTGTTCGCGACCGGGAGCGAGCCGGTGGTGCCGGCGGGGATCGAGGGCTACTGCGTGACCCGGTCCGCTGAGGAGACCAGGGCGTTCCTGGCGAGCGCTGGTTCGGGCGCTGGCCTGAGGGTCGGTCTGGGCACTGGCACTGGTCTGCAGGGCGGATTGGCGGGCGGCAGGGTCCGGCGGGCTGTGGTGCTAGGTGGTGGGGTGCTCGGGGTCGAGACGGCCTGTGTGGTGCGCGAGAGTGGTGTTGCGGTCACGGTGGTGCACGACGGCGAAACCCTGCTGGACAAGACGGTTCGGCCGACGGCGGGGCGAGCGATCACCCGGGTGGTACGGGAACTCGGTGTCGAGGTGCTGCTCAACTCGGAGGTTCGGCGGACCGACCTGAGGGACGGCGCGTTCAGGGCCTTGGTGCTCGACGGGGGACAGGCCGTCCACGGCGAGTTGCTGATGGTCACCGCTGGAGTGCGGGCACGAACTGAGCTGGCCGTCGCGGCTGGGCTGCCGGTCGGCGCCGGGGTCGTGGTCGACGAGCGGTTGACGAGTCCGGTCGACGAGCGGGTGCACGCGATCGGTGCGTGCGCCGAGGTCGACGGGCTGGTCTGCGGCACGGTGAGCGCGGCCTGGGATCAGGCGGATGCGTTGGCGGCGCAGCTGCGCGGTACGGCGTACGAGTTGGCGCGGGAAGTGGTCCGGATCAGCGCGGGTGGGCTCGAGCTGATGGTGCTGGGCGAGCGCGACAGTCTCGGTGAGGTCGTGCAGTTGGCCGACGACCACCGCTACCTGCGCGCCGTACTGCGGGACGGCGTGGTCGAGGCAGCCGTCGCCGTCAACGCCCCGGAGGCTGCGGCTGAGCTGATGCAGCTGGCCGACCGCCGGACCCAGGTGCCGGCGGAGTTGTTGCTCTCGGCACCGGAGCAACCGGCGGCACAGCGGAAGAACATGACCGTCTGCCGCTGCAACGGAGTGACCAGAGTCGCCATCGAGGCGGCCTGGCAGGGCGGTGCCGACAGTGTGGCCGACATCGCGGCGAAGACCAGGGCGACGACCGGCTGCGGAAGCTGTACCGGAGCCGTCGGCGACCTGCTCGACCGGCTCCGGCGCGGCGAGAGCGAACCCGTCCCGACCAGAAGGGCGACCATGACAGAGCTGACAAAGGCCCGGCACTTGGTGATCGTCGGTGGCGGCATGGTCGCGCACCGGCTGGTGGAGGCGCTGCGAGCACGCGACGCCGAGACCGCCTGGCGCATCACCGTGCTGGCCGAGGAACCACGGATGCCGTACGACCGGGTCGCGCTGACCAGCTACTTCTCCGGCCGCGACCCGCACGACCTCTCCCTCGGCGAGCCCGAGCTCTGGGACGATCCGGCCGTCACCTTGCGCAAGGGCGTCACGGCCGTCGCGTTCGACCCGGCGGCCAAGACCGTCACGACCGCCCGCGACGAGCTCATCGGGTACGACGAACTGGTGCTCGCGACCGGCTCCTACGCCTTCGTCCCGCCGATCAAGAACAGCGACGCCGAGGGTTGCTTCGTCTACCGGACGATCGACGACGTCGCGGCGCTGCGGGTCTACGTCGAGCGGCTACGGGCCGAAGGCAAGGAAGTGAACGGGGTCGTGGTCGGCGGCGGCCTGCTCGGCCTCGAGGCCGCCGGTGCGCTCCGGGCCCTCGGCGCGGCGACGAAGGTGGTCGAGTTCGCGCCGCGGCTGATGGCGCTCCAGGTCGACGAGGGCGGCGGTAGCGCGCTGGCCAGGCTGATCCGCAACCTCGACATCGAGGTGCTGACCTCGACCCAGACCACCCGGGTCAAGACCACCTCCCAGGGCGCGGCGCGCGCGATGGCCGTTGCGGAGGGCAAGGATCTTCCGGCCGACGTGGTGGTGTTCGCGACCGGCGTACGGCCGCGGGACGAGCTGGGCCGGGCGGCCGGGCTGGCGATCGGCGAACGGGGTGGTGTGGTCGTCGACGACGGTTGCCGGACCTCGGTGCCCGGCGTCTGGGCGATCGGCGAGGTGGCCTGCATCGACAGCCGGGTCTGGGGGCTGATCGCGCCGGGGTACGCGATGGCGGAGATCGTCGCCGACCGGCTGCTGGGCGGCGAGGCGACCTTCCCGGGCGCGGACACCTCCACGAAACTCAAGCTGCTCGGGGTCGACGTCGCCAGCTTCGGCGACGCCTTCGGGACCACCGAGGGCGCGCTCGACATCGTGTACGCCGATCCGGTGGCGGGCGTCTACAAGAAGCTGGTGCTGTCCGACGACGCGCGGACCCTGCTCGGCGGCATCCTGGTCGGCGACGCCTCGGCGTACTCGGGACTGCGACCGATGGTCGGGCGGCAGCTCGGCGCCGATCCGGCGTCGTACCTACTGCCGGAGGGCTCTCAGCCTGCCCAGCTGGAGCTGCCGGACGACGCGCCGGTGTGCTCGTGCAACAACGTTGCTGCCGGCACCATTCGCTGCGCGGTCCGGGACGAGGGGTGCGGCGACCTGAAGTCGCTGTGTGGCAAGACGAAGGCCGGTACGAGTTGCGGTTCGTGTCTGCCGATCGTCAAGAACATCCTGAACACCGAACTGGCCGCGGCCGGTGTCGAGGTCAGCAAGGCACTGTGCGAGCACTTCGCGCTGTCCCGCGCCGAACTGTTCGACGTCGTCCGGGTGACCGGGCTGCGGACCTTCAGTGAGATCGTCGAGCGGCACGGGTCAGGGCGTGGCTGCGACATCTGCAAGCCGGTGGTCGCGTCGATCCTGTCCAGTCTGGATCCGGCGGGGCACGTGCTCGACGGTGAGCGGGCGACACTGCAGGACACCAACGACCACGTGATGGCCAACATCCAGAAGGACGGCACGTACTCCGTGGTGCCTCGGATCCCCGGTGGTGAGGTGACGCCGGAGGGCCTGATCGCGATCGGCGAGGTGGCCCGCGACTTCGGGCTCTACACCAAGATCACCGGTGGGCAGCGGGTCGACCTGTTCGGCGCGCGGATCGAGCAGTTGCCGGCCATCTGGCAGCGGCTGGTCGATGCCGGGTTCGAGTCCGGGCACGCCTACGGCAAGGCGTTGCGGACGGTGAAGTCGTGTGTCGGCTCGACCTGGTGCCGGTACGGCGTACAGGACTCCGTCGGGATGGCGATCGCGTTGGAGCTGCGCTATCGCGGGCTGCGCTCGCCGCACAAGATCAAGCTCGGCGTCTCCGGTTGCGCGCGCGAGTGTGCCGAGGCGCGGGGCAAGGACGTCGGGGTGATCGCCACCGAGAACGGCTGGAACCTCTACGTCGGCGGCAACGGTGGCATGACGCCACGGCACGCGCAGCTGTTCGCCTCGGACCTGACCGACGAGCAGTTGCTGCAGGCAATCGACCGGTTCCTGATGTACTACGTCCGGACCGGTGACCGGTTGCAGCGGACCGCGGTCTGGGTGAACCAGATCGAAGGCGGGCTCGAGCATGTTCGCGACGTCGTACTGAACGACAGTCTCGGGATCGCGGCCGACCTGGACGCGGCGATGGCGGCGCACGTCGACTCCTATGTCGACGAGTGGCAGGCCACCCTGCGGGACCCGGACAAGCTGGCCCGGTTCGTCTCGTTCGTCAACGCGCCGGACCAGCCCGACGCCGACCTGCGCTACGTGGTCGAACGCAACCAGCCCCGGCCGGCGACGCCGTCCGAACGCGGGCAACTCGAACCGGTGCTGCTCGCCGGTCCCCGACTGGAGGTACGCCGATGAGTGTCTCGACGACAGCGATGGTGGTCTGCGGGTACGACGCGCTGCTGCCGGAACGCGGGGTCGCCGCGTTGGTCGGGGAACGGCAGATCGCACTGTTCCGCACCTACGACGGTTCGGTCTTTGCCCTCGGCAATCAGGATCCGGTGAGTGGCGCCAACGTGATGTCGCGCGGGATCGTCGGCAGCCGGGGCGACGTACCGACGGTGGCGTCGCCGATGTTCAAGCAGGTCTACGATCTGCGCACCGGCATCTGTCTGGACGATCCCTCGCTGGCTCTGACGGTGTACCCGGTGCGTATCGCCGGCGGTCAGGTGATCGTCGGTGACTAAGCCGGGTCCGCTGAGCGGCTGCACGATCGCCGTCACCGCCCATCGGCGGGCGGACGACCTGATCGCATCGTTCGAGCGCCGGGGCGCGAAGGTGCTGCACGCGCCGACGCTGCAGATCGTGCCGGCCGCCGACGACCAGCCGCTGATCGAGGCGACCCGGCGGGTGATCGCCAATCCGCCGGACGACGTGGTGGTGACGACCGCGGTCGGGTTCCGCGGGTGGATCGAGGCCGCTGACACCGTGGGGCTCGCGGCCGATCTGCTGGGCACGCTGGACCAGGCGCGGATCCTGGCGCGTGGACCGAAGGCCCGGGGTGCGATCCGGGCGGCCGGCTTGGTCGAGCACTGGTCGGCCCGGTCGGAGACGACGGCGGAGGTGGTCGACTGGCTGCGCGATCAGGGCGTCGCGGGGCGCAAGATCGTCGTACAGCTGCATGGGTTGTCCGATCCGTCGTTGCAGGACGCCTTGCGGGCGGTCGGAGCATCGGTGCGTGGGCTGGAGGTGTATCGGTGGGGTCCGGCGCCTGATCCGGCCGCGGTCGAGCGGACGATCGGGCAGATCTGCGCGGGCGGTGTGGATGCTGTCGTGCACACGTCAGCGCCGGGTGCGCAGGCGCTGCTCGATGCGGCGGCCCTGAACGGGCAGTACGACGCGCTGGTAGCCGCGCTGCGGACCGGCCGGGTGATGAATGCCTGTGTCGGACCGATCACCGCGGGGCCGTTCTTGGCGCTGGGGCTGGAGCCTTTGGTGCCCGACCGGTTCCGGCTCGGTGCGTTGATCCGGATCGTCACCGATCGGTTGACCGACGACAACGCGCGCTCCATCCAAACCGCCTTCGGGCAACTGGTGATCCGGGGCGGCGCAGCTGTGCTGGATGGTGTCGTGCTGCCGCTGGGTCCTGGTCCCCGAGCGGTTCTGGCGGCCTTGGTGGCGGCGGGTGGAGATGTGGTGTCCCGGCCGGATCTGCTGGCTGTGCTGCCCGGCGCGGAGGACGTTCATGCGGTGGAGGTGACGGTGAACAGGTTGCGTACGGCGGTCGGGCATCCGGAGCTGGTTCGGACCGTCGTACGGCGTGGGTACCGGTTGGCCGTCGAACCGGTGCCGGTGACGACATGATCGACCTGGTGGCAGCGGCGCACGGCACCGCGGACCCTCGTGGGATTCATGAGGTGCACGAGCTGGTCCGGTTGATGGCCGCGGCCCGGCCCGAAGTGCCGATCTCGCTGGGATTCGTGGACGTCGACGTACCGGCGCTGCCGGGGTTGGTGGACCGGGTAGTTGCTGACAGCAATCAACTTGTGGTGGTGCCGTTGTTGTTGAGCAGCGGCTACCACACGGCGGTGGACATCGCCCGTGAGGCCGAGCGGCGGCCGCATCAGGTGCAGACCGCTTCCGCGTTGGGACCGGATCCGGTGCTGGCCGAAGTACTGGTGGATCGGTTGCGGGCCTGTGTGGATCTCCGCGGGATCGATCAGGTGGTGCTTGCTGCTGCCGGGTCGTCGGATCGGCGGGCGCTGCTCGACTGCTCGGCGACAGCCGCGTTGCTGGCGGAGAGGATCGACAGGCCGGTGGAGGTCGGATACGTCTCCGGTGCCGGTGAGCGGCTCGGGCCGGTGCTCGATCGGACGGCCGGCGGTTCGGGACGTCGTACCGGGCGGGTTGCGGTGGCGACGTACTTGCTGGCGCCTGGATTCTTCGCGGACCGAGTCCGGCGGATCGCCGGGGGACTGCCGGTCAGCGCGCCGCTCGGGGCCGATCCGCGAATCGCGGGACTGGCGATGGCGCGGTACGACGCTGCCAGGAAACTGTCGGTGGTGGCGGTCTAATCTTTGGCGCGTGGGGATCTTCGACAGACTAAGCCGCCGTACGCCGCCCAGCGAGCCCGTCGCTCCCGAGCCCGTTCCGGCTGCTGAGCCGGCAGCGCTGGAGGAGTTGCGAGACCAGGTTCTGCTCTGGGTGCTGCCGGGCTTCAACACCCGCGACGAGGTGCTGGAGTACGCGCGCGAGTTCCGCGACGACGACGAGATGCAGGTGTCGGACGCCGAGCTCGAGCAGGTCGTCGACGAGGTCTGGAACGCCCGGCTCGCCGAGCAACAGACGTGGACCACGCCCACCGACGCAGACCGGGTCGAGGCCGCCTTCGCCGCCTTGGACGCGGCCGGCGTGGTCGCCCGGATGAACTTCACCTGCTGCCAAACCTGCGGCGTCGACGAGATCGACGACGAACGCCCCACCGACCGCCCTTCCTCCGGCTACGTCTTCTTCCACCAGCAGGACAGCGAACGCCTCACCGACAACGGCTCCCACCTCTACCTCGCCTACGGCACCCTCGACCCGATCCGCGGCCAGGTCGCCGAACAGGACACCGAGATCGGCCACCAGATCACCGCCGCCCTCCGAGCCCAGAACCTCCCCGTCGACTGGAACGGTTCCTCCGACCAACGCATCGCGGTCGGACCGCTGACCTGGCACCGCCGACTGCCGTGAGCCATCGCATCCGCTGACCTCTCGCCGTACTTCCCGGCAGGCACGGCACTCAGCTGTAGGTCGTCTGTGGGTTGGCACAGTGGGTGATGTCACCACGCCGGTAGTTCGGTCACTGGGCCGACAAGCTCCGCCGCGAAGAGGCGCTGACCTGCGCCAACACCTCCGATGCCTACCGCAGGCCCACCTCGGCGAGGATCGGTTGGGTGATGTGCGCTCGATGGTTTGCCGGTAGTGGTTCGGGTGAGCGCGAAGCTTTGCTCCGCGACACTGGTGTGGGTGGGCTATCCACCTCGGCCGGGATCGGTCGGTGGTGCTTGATGGTCCCCCGGGTAGTGGTTTGGATGGGCGCGAAGCTTTGGTCCGCGACGCCGGTGTGGGTGGGGCTATTCCACCTGGGCCGGGGCTGATCGGGTCATGCGGCGCTCGACGGTCATCCGGTTGGGGTTCGGGTGGGCTCAACGCTTCAGCCGGCGAGGCGTGTGCGGGTGGGGTTATCCACCTCGGCCGGGATCAGTCGGGTGATGTGCGCTTGACGATCCATCGGTAGTGGTTCGGGTGGGCACAACGCTCTAGCCCGCGACGCCTGCACGGGTGGGGCTCACCGCCTCAGCCGAAAGTCATCGGTTGCGCAGGATGTCCAGATCCGACTGGCAGCGGGCTTCTACCTCGGCCAGCTCGGCCAGAGTCTCGTCGATGTCCCGCCGCCGTTGTTCGAGTTCCGCTCGCCGGGTGGTGATCTGGTTGAGGAGGTAGACCAGTTGGCCCTCCTCGCCGGGTTCACGGTCGTACATGTCGACGATGGTGGCGATCTCGTCGAGAGTGAAGCCGAGGCGTTTGCCGCGCAGGATCAGGCCGAGGCGGACCTTGTCGCGGGCGTGGTAGACGCGGGCCGTGCCGCGGCGCTCAGGGGTGAGCAGGCCGCGGTCCTCGTAGAAGCGGATGGTGCGCAGGGTGACGTCGTATTCGGCGGCCAGCTCCGCGATGGACCAGGTAGAGGTATCGGCAGGCACCCGGACATTGTGCACACAGCCCATCGTGCTTTACGTTTACGTAAGCGTCAATCACGAGGCCCGGGAGAGAGTCATGTCGTACGAGCTGTCCGAAGAGCACCGCGAGTTCGCCCACAGCGTGCGCGACTTCGCCCAGGCCGAGATCGCGCCGCACGCGGCCGAGTGGGACCGCAAGCACTACTTCCCGGTCGAGGTGGTCCAGAAGATGGGCGCGCTCGGGTTGTTCGGGCTGACCGCGCCGGAGGAGTTCGGCGGTTCCGGCGGCGACTTCACCAGCCTGTGTGTGGCGATCGAGGAGATCTCCAAGGTCGACCAGTCGATGGGCATCACGCTCGAGGCGGCGGTCGGGCTCGGCATCAACCCGATCCTGACCTACGGCACCGACGAGCAGAAGCAGCAGTGGCTGCCCGACCTGATCTCCGGTCAGCGGCTGGCCGGCTTCGGCCTGACCGAGCCGGAGTCCGGCTCGGACGCCGGCGCGACCAAGACCAAGGCCGTGCTCGACAACGGCGAGTGGGTGATCGACGGCTCGAAGCAGTTCATCACCAACTCCGGCTCCGCCATCACCTCGCTGGTCACCGTCACCGCCCGGACCGGCGAGAAGCCGGACGGCCGCCCGGAGATCTCCACCATCATCGTCCCGACCGGTACGCCGGGCTTCGTGGCGGAAGCGGCGTACGACAAGCTCGGCTGGCACGCCAGCGACACCCACCCGCTGTCGTTCGCCAACTGCCGGGTGCCGGAGGCCAACCTGCTCGGTCAGCGCGGCAAGGGCTTCGGCCAGTTCCTCGCCACCCTGGACGACGGCCGGGTCGCGATCGGCGCGGTCGCGCTGGGCTGCATCAAGGCCTGCCTGGAGATGTCGGTCCAGTACGCCGGTGAGCGCAAGACCTTCGGCGTACCGATCGGGCAGAAGCAGGGCGTCGCCTTCCAGATCTCCGACCTCAAGGTGATGGCCGACGCGGCCGAGCTGCTGGTCTACCGGGCCGCGGCGCTCAAGGACGCGGGCGCGCCGATGAAGGAGTTCAAGCAGGCGGCCGCCGTCGCCAAGCTGTACTCGACCGAGGCCGCGGTCACCGCGACCCGGATCGCGACCCAGGTGTTCGGCGGCTACGGCTTCATGGAGGAGTACCCCGTGACGCGGTTCTACCGCGACGCGAAGATCCTCGAGATCGGCGAGGGCACCTCCGAGGTCCAGCGGATGCTGATCGCCCGCGGCCTCGGCCTCCCGGTCGAGTGAACGGCCGGTCGAGTGAGCGGCCGGCCGAGTGACAGACGACGTAGCTGACAGGATGGCCGCATGAGCAGGGATCACTGGACCGAGGTCAAGGTCGCGCGCGAGGCGACGCTGTCGCCGCCCGAGAAGGCCGCCGCCAAGCTCGCCTCGCAGAACAAGCTCTACGTCCGCGACCGGATCGCCCTGCTCGTCGACGAGGGCAGCTTCGTCGAGGACGCGCAGCTCGCCAACGCGCTGAACCCGGGCCTGCCCGCGGACGGCGTCGTCACCGGCCGCGCGCTGGTCGACGGCCGGCCGGCTCTGCTGGTTGCCAACGACCCGACCGTCAAGGCCGGTTCGTGGGGAGCCCGGACGGTGGAGAAGATCGTCCGGATCACCGAGGTGGCGCTGCGCGACGAACTGCCGATCTTCTGGCTGATCGACTCCGCCGGCGCGCGGATCACCGATCAGGTGGACCTGTTCCCCGGCCGTCGCGGTGCCGGGCGAATCTTCCACAACCAGGTCGCGCTGTCCGGCAAGGTGCCGCAGATCTGCTGCCTGTTCGGCCCGTCGGCGGCCGGTGGCGCGTACATCCCGGCGTTCTGCGACCTGGTGATCATGGTCGACGGCAACGCCTCGATGTACCTCGGATCGCCGCGGATGGCCGAGATGGTGGTCGGCGAGAAGGTGACGCTGGAGGAGATGGGCGGCGCCCGGATGCACACCAGTGTCTCCGGCTGTGGCGACCTGCTCGCGAGTGACGACGCCGAGGCGATCGAGCTGGCCAAGCAGTACTTCTCCTACCTGCCCGGTTCGTGGCAGTCGCCGCCACCGGCGTACGACGCGTCACCGGCCGGCCGCGACTTCACCCGCGACCTGGTGCCGGTCGAGGAGAGCGTCGGCTTCGACATCCACGACGTGATCGACGCGATCACCGACGCCGACACCTTCTTCGAGATCAAGCCGGCGTACGCGCCGGAGCTGGTCGTCGGGTTCGGGCTGCTGGCGGGCCAGGTGGTCGGTTTCGTGGCGAACCAGCCGGCCGTCAAGGGTGGCGTGCTGTTCGTCGACTCCGCCGACAAGGCGGCCCGGTTCATCTGGTTGTGCGACGCGTTCAACGTGCCGCTGATCTACCTGTGCGACGTACCGGGGTTCATGATCGGCTCCGAGGTCGAGCGGGCCGGCATCATCCGGCACGGCGCGAAGATGATCACCGCGGTGTCGGAGGCGACCGTGCCGACGGTCTCGGTGATCGTCCGGAAGGCCTACGGCGCCGGCCTGTACGCGATGTGCGGGCCGGGTTTCTCCCCGGACGCGTGTATCGCGTTGCCGACGGCCAAGATCGCCGTGATGGGTCCGGAGGCCGCGATCAACGCGGTCTACTACAACAAGATCCAGCTGATCGAGGACGAGACCGAGCGGGTCGAGTACGTCTCCAAGCTGCGCGAGGAGTACGAGACCGACATCGACATCCTCCGGCTGGCCGCCGACCTGGTGATCGACGCGATCGTCGAGCCGGAGAACCTGCGCGACGAGCTGATCGCCCGGCTGGCCGCGGCGCAGACGAAGAACCGCCACTTCAGCACCAGGCGGCACGGCGTACCGCCGGTCTGATCGCCACGTCACAGGACTCCCGCGAACGGGTCGTCCAGTGACTGCCAGTCGAGGGTCGCGAGCTCGGACTCGGTCAGCAGGCAGGCGTCGAGAACCGCCTGCAGGCGGGCCGGGTCGAGCCCGACGCCGGTGGCGACCACGGTGCACTCGGCCAGGTGCTCGGTCTCCGACCACTCGCCGAGGGTGCCGAGCGAGGCGCTGAAACCGGCCGACTCCCAGCGAACCCGCTGGGTCGGCCGGTTCGCGAGCCAGACCACGCCACGGCTGCGGACGACGTCCTCGACGATGTCCTCCAAGGCTTCACTCAGCCGGGCGGGGTGCAGCGGGCGACTCGACCGCCACAGCATCGTGGTGACGCCGTCGCCGCTCGGCTGCAAACGCGAGTCGGTTGCCAGCTCACCTGCCCAGGCCTCGGCCGCCACGAAGTCGAACCGCCCGAGCCGCGAGACCGGCTCACCCGGTACGCCGCTGGGGTCCGCGCTGACGACGGTGGTCCGCGGGTTCAGGTGCTGGAGCAGGTGGTGCAGCCGCTCGGGCGCCTTGGCACGGTAGGCATTGGCGAGGACGCAGACATCGGCGTACTCGATCTGGCGCGCGGTCAGCTCGGCCACATTGCGCCGGTCGGGCGGCCCGAGCGCGAGTCCACGCTCGTCGAGCAACTCGTCGCCGGACAACTGCTCGACCAGCAGTACGGCGTCGACCACGCAGGTCACCGTGTCGACCTGGATCTCGGGCATCGTCGCGACCAGCGCACTCGCCAGTGACCGCGCCTCCATCGCAGGCGGAGCCGCCAGTACGACGTGCTGCCAGTGTTCGCGCGAGACCAGAGTCTCCAGCAGCGGTAGCAGCGACTCGATCAACTGACAGGCGCCGCAGTCGTCGTCGACGCTGAACTCACCCGCGTCGATCGGGCCACTGTGGTCGAACACCTTCCAGCCCAGGACGCCCCGGTGGCGCAGCTCGTCCTGATCCACCACGACAGCCACGGTGGTGGCGTCGACCATGGTGGCCAGTACGGGCTCGCGAAGGGTGGTCGAGAGCCCGGTCAACAGGGTCAGCGGGGTCTTACGATGGGCGGCCATGCCCTGAGTATATGAAAACGGTTTTCATCAGTCCAGAGCTGGGGGTGCACCGGTTTTCCCGCGAGTTCGGGAAAAATCGCGGGCCGCCGCGGAAATCCGCCAGAAGCTGTTAACTGTTAAAGGGCCGGTGCCTTCCGTGAGCAGGGAGAGCTAACTAGGGTGCGGACTATGCCGGAGCCACTCGAGCAGGCTGACAGCGAGTTCGCGCGGATCCTGCGCGCGGCGATCCGGGCGCGCGGGCTCGGGCTGGAGCGGATTCGGGACCGGCTGCGGGCTCAAGGCGTGTCGGTGAGTCTGGCGACGCTCAGCTATTGGCAGTCGGGGCGGTCCCGGCCCGAGCGGCGTGACTCTCTGGCGGCGGTGCAGTTGCTGGAAAGCGTGCTGGAGGTGCCCGCCGGCACGTTGGTGGACTCGTTGGGGCCGCCGCGGAGGCGTGGGCGATGGCTGAGCACCGTGCCGGTGCCGCCGGAGGTGGCCGCGTTCTGGGCCAGGCCGGACGCGGTCGTGGACGCCGTCAGCGAGGTCGACATCAAGTGGGACGAGCGGCTGACCAGGATCAGCCAGCACGATCGGGTGTTCATCGGTCCCGAAGGCGGTGAACGGTCCTACCACTCGCGCCAGGTACTCCGGGCGGAGGCGGACGGCCCTGATCGCTGGGTCGTGATCATGCACCTCGACGAGCATGATCGCGCGCTGCCCGAGATCAGGCCGCTGCGGCATTGCCGGCTGGGTCGCACGGTACTGCGCCCCGCCGACGGCCTGCTGGTCGCCGAATTGCTGTTCGACCGTGCGCTGCGCAAAGGCGAGACGGTGATCACCGAGCACGAACTGGTGAATTCCGCGCCTTATCCGCCGGCCACCAACTACGAACGGAAGTTCCGGTTGCCGGTCCGGGAGTTCGTGCTGGAGGTCTGTTTCGACCCGGCGGCCCTGCCGGTCGGCTGTGAGCGCTATTCGCAGCTGGACGAGGCGGCCGAGACCGTCGTACGGGTGGAGCCGGAGGAGTCGGTGCACGGAGTCGCGCTGAACTTCGGTCCCGGCCGGTACGGCTTGCGCTGGAACTGGCCGCACCAAGAAAAGTGAAGTGTTAAGTCCATAGCCTTAACTGTGAAAAGCGCCCGAGTGATATCGGCGCCTCGAATTCGTTCCTAGGGTCGGCCCAACCCCTCCCCGGAAAGAATTCAAGGAGAACAGTGATGAAAAGGCGCAGGAAGACGGCCGCAACGGTCGGCGGAGCCGCGGTACTGGCTTCGATCGCGGCTCTGGTCGCCGTCGGCGGCCCGGCCAACGCGGAGCAGTCGCGAGCCTCGGGCTCAGGTCCGGAGGCGCTCCTGCAGCAGCAGGCCGTGCTGCACCAGGTGTCCGGCAAACTGGCTCCCTCTCCGGCTCAGGCCGGCCGGTGGATCGCCGACGGCAAGCTGATGGTCGCCGTGACGACCCAGCAGGAAGCGGCCAA
This sequence comes from Kribbella sp. CA-293567, assembly GCF_027627575.1. NCBI lineage: Bacteria > Bacillati > Actinomycetota > Actinomycetes > Propionibacteriales > Kribbellaceae > Kribbella > Kribbella sp. CA-293567. The sequence continues at coordinate 6,333,847 of NZ_CP114065.1, read as the reverse complement.
GGTGCAGCAGGCCGGTGCCACGCCGAAGCTGGTCAACCGCAGCCAGGCGCAGCTCGACGCGCTGTTCGTCAAGGTCGACAAGATCGCGACGGCCGATCGTGGGAAGGGTCTGCAGAGCTGGGGAATCGACCCGGTCAGCAACAAGGTCGTCGTCAAGGTGCGTGGCGCGTACGGCGGGCTGCGGGGGCTGGGTGACGGCGTCCAGGTCGTCCAGGTCAGTACGACGTACAAGCAGCAGGCCGGAGAGGTGCATCCAGGTGATCCCTGGTGGCCGGGCAGCGAAACCTATTGCTCGGTCGGCTTCCCGGCAACCGATGCCCAGGGCAACAAGCACTTCGTCACCGCCGGACACTGCACCAACGACGCCAACCAGGCGGCGTACGGCGCGATCGGCCAGGCCAACCGGCTCGGTACTTCGAACGTCGGCGGCAGCCGCAGCATCAACGCCCGCGAAGGCGACATGGGCGTCGTGGCCGTGACGGAGAGCGGCTGGACCCTCTCGCCGAACGTCAACACCTGGGGCTCACCCGCTGTCACGGTCAGCGGTACGGCCGACGCGATCGTCGGCGACGCGGTCTGCCACTCCGGCAACACCGCACCGAAGTGGGAGTGCGGCACGGTCACCGCGGTCAACCAGTCGATCAACTACGGCAACGTGACGATCGACGGGCTGAGCACGACCAACGCCTGCTCGCAGGGTGGCGACTCCGGCGGTGCTTGGCTTCGCGGCAGCGAGGCCGTCGGCCTGCATTCAGGCGGCAACAGCAGCTGTGTCTCCGGCGACTCCGGCAACTCGATCTTCCAGCCGGTCAGGGAGGCGCTGACCAAGTGGAACCTCACGTTGCTCACCGGCGCACCCGACCCGGGCGGCGATGACGAGGCACCGACCACGCCGGGCAACGTCCGCTCCACCGGTACGACGTCCGACAGCGTCTCGCTGGCCTGGGATGCCTCGACGGACAACACTGCCGTCACCGGCTACGAGGTCTACAACGGCAGCGCTCTCGCGACAAGCGTCACCGGTACGACGGCCACTGTCTCCGGCCTGACGGCGGACACCAGCTACTCCTTCACCATCCGGGCAAAAGATGCTGCAGGCAACAAGTCGCAGGCCAGCTCGGCCGTGACGGCGCGCACCCAGCCAGGCGGCCCGGGCGGCGGCCGGACCTTTGCCAACGGCACCGACTTCCCGATCCGCGACTTCCAGACCGTGGTCAGCCCGATCCGCTCGACGGCGACCGGCAAGACCGCGAGCCAGCTCAAGGTCACCGTCGAGGGCAACCACACCTGCCTGGAAGACCTCAACATCTCTTTGGTCTCCCCGAGCGGCCGCTGGTACTACCTGCAGCGCACCGGCGGCGCCATCTGCCACCCGCTGCCGGCCAGCAAGACCTACACCTTGACGCCGACCGGCACCGAGAACGCAGCCGGTACGTGGAACCTCCGCATCGGCGACAACGGGCCCGGCGACACCGGAGCCCTGACGAACTGGTCGATCACCCTCTGACCCTTTCGCTCCTGTGCCGGGTCGAGGTGATCCCTCGACCCGGGTGAGCAGCCGGCCGGCTTGGGGACAGCCGGCCGGTTGTTTTCCACGCAGCTCCTTCGTCGCTGCTCCCGCCGGCCTCGGTGCGCGGCTCCTGCGTCGCCGCTTGGTGGTGGTTGCGGTGGTCGGCTGGCGGCGGGCCGGTAATCGGAGGTGCTCGCCGCTGGAATGCGAGGTGGGCGGTTGTCGACGGCAAAGCTTGTCGAACATCCGGCGGCGACCACTCACCGGCCAAGCCGCTAGCTGAATATCTACCGACCAGGCGGCTGTCCTACGCACACCAGTGGCGCAGCGACAGATACCTCCGCTGATGCCGACGAGCCGACCACCGCGCTGAATGTGACGATCCAGACGGCGGACCAGCAGTTCGTGGTTGCTCTGACCTAGCCGCGCATAGAAGCCCATCGCAACCACACAGCAAGCGGCGACGCAGGAGCCGCGCACGAGGGTGGGCGGGAGCAGCGACGGAGGTGCTGCGTGGGAAAACCCGAGGCAAGCACCCACAAGTGTCTGGTAGGCAAGACACATGACGATCGAGATCGCGCCGTACGCCGGTGAGTGGGAGCAGTTGCAGGATCTGATCAACCTGGCGTTCTCCGCGCCGTGGACCGAGGCTCAGCTGAAGACGGAGGAGCAGGTCTGGGCGAGGGAGCGCAGTCTGGTTGCCGTCGACGGGAAGGAACTGGTCGGGCACACCGGGTCGTTTCGGTTCGAGTTCACCGTGCCGGGCGGGCAGGTCGCGGCCGGCGGGGTGACGATGGTCGGCGTGGTCTCGACGCATCGTCGGCGAGGCATTCTGCGTGATCTCATGCGCAGGCAACTGACAGACCTGTACGAGGCGGGGGAGCCGCTGGCTGTGCTGACCGCGAGTGAGCCGGTCATCTACGGGCGCTTCGGGTACGGGCTGGCTTCCGATCATCAGCGCGTCACCATCAAGCGGGTCTCGCGTCAGTTGCGGGAGGTGGCCGGGGCCGGCGACGTCCGGATCCGGTTCGCCGATCCGCAGGAGTCGCTGCGGCAGACTACTGCTTTCCACAACGCCGAGGCGCTGACCCGGCCGGGCATGTTCCAGCACGGCGAGAAGCTCCAGTACTACGCGACGCACGACAACGTGACGACCGATCTCACTGGCGCGTCCCCGCTGCGGTGTGTGCTCGCCGAGCGCGACGGCGAGTTGGTCGGCTACACGCACTACCGAACGCGTCGTACCGACAGGGGTTTCGTCGACGTCGTGCGGGTGCACTCGCGGGACGTGGCCGCGCATGCGGCCCTGTGGCAGTTCCTGCTCGACCCCGACCTGCTCAGCGAGACGACGTACGGGTCGCTGCCGTCCGATGACCCGCTGCTGTTCCTGCTGGTCGATCCGCGAGCGGCTGACGCAACCACGGTGGACGGGGTGTGGGCCCGGTTGACCGATGTCCAGCAGGCACTGAGCGCGCGAACGTACGCCGAGGAACTGGACGTCGTTCTGGGCGTCGAGGACGACTTCCTGCCCTGGAACGCCGGCTCCTGGCACCTGACCGGTGGTCCGGATGGCGCGGCCTGCGAGAAGACCGACCGTGCGCCGGACGTCGTACTCGGTGTGCGCGACCTCGGTACGGCGTACCTGGGTCGTCCGTCGCTCGGGCTGCTCGGCGCGGCCGGGCTGGTGGAGGAGCGGACCGATGGAGCGCTGGCCGCGACGTCGCGGGCGTTCCTGTCAGCGCGGGTGCCCTGGCTCGACACGGGGTTCTGATCCAGCACCCGGCTAGTCTTCCCGGATGCAGCCAAGCCGTCGTAGCGCGTTGGCAGTGGCGCTCGTTCTGGCGCTGGGAGTGGCCGCTGTCGCGCTGGTCGTGCTCGCGTCGGCAGGTGGCAGCGTCCGGCCGTACAGCGAGAGCACTGCCACCGCGGCGCCACGCGAGCTGCCGACACCGACGCCGGACCAGGTGACCCCGCCGCAACAGCTGTCACCACCGCCGAGGAAAGAGGTGGAGCCGTTCGAGACGCCGGCCTGGGTGACGTTCCTCTGGCAGGCGGTGTTCTACGCGGTCGCGACGATCCTGCTCCTGCTCCTGCTCCGCGCGCTCTACCGGATGCTCCGCAAGGTCGAGTTGCCGACGCCTGAGCGCTCCGACTCCGACTGGGAGCGTCTGAAGGTCGCAAGGCTCGCCGAAGCGGTCGAGTCCGGCTTGGCCGCGATCGACTCCGGTACTGCGACCGACGGCGTGATCGCGTGCTGGGTAGCCCTGGAGGACGCTGCCGCCTCAGCAGGCGTGGCGCGGCAGCCGTCTGAGACACCGGCCGAGTTCACGGTGCGGGTGCTGGGTGTCGGCGGTGTTTCCGAGCCCGAGCTGCTCCGGCTGGCGCAGCTCTACCGCGAGGCGCGGTACTCGACGCACGGCTCGAGCGAGGACTCCCGCAACCAGGCACGGGCAGCACTCGTCCGGCTGCAGGAGGAGCTCGCGGCAGCGACAGCACGTCGTACCCCGGCGCAGCCTGGCCAGCCGGAGGACGACTCCGAGGTGACGTCCCCATGAAGCAGCGGTTGGGACCGTTCAACAAGGTGCTCGTGCAGCACCTGCTGATCGCGGTGCTGGGCAGCCTGGTGCTGGTAGCGGGCTTCGGTCTGGCCGGCACTCAGCCGCGGCCGCTGTGGTTCGTCGCGATGGGGTTGGCGATCGGCTTCGGTTCGGTGGCTCTGCGGCTGGCGATGCCGCAGGTGCTGGAGACCTCCTGGCCCGCCCGGTACGACGAGAAGCTGACCGCCCGCCGGGGCCGCAACAGCGACAACCGGACCCAGTTCCTCGCGACCTGGGTGCAGGAGTCGGATCGGGAGCGCAGGGCCGGGGAGGGATCGATGACGTTCACTCGCCGGATTCGCCCGCTGCTGCTGGAGCTGACCGTCGACCGGCTGGTGCACCGGCACGGTATCGACCCCGAGCTGGAGCCCGAGCGGGCCCGGGAGGTGGCCGGTGCGCAACTGTGGGACCTGATCAGCGGCACCGAGGCACGGACCGCGACGTTCGCGGAGATCGAGTTGGCAGTCCAGACCATCGAGAAGTTGTGAGGGAACCCGTGACTGATGAGCTGAGCCTCACCGAGGTGTCGGCGTTGAGCCGGAAGGTGCTGGACCGGGTCGGCGAGGCGGTGGTCGGCAAGGGCGAGGCGCTCGAGCTGGTACTGGCCGGGATCCTGGCCGGCGGCCACGTGCTGCTGGAGGACTACCCGGGCCTGGCCAAGACGCTGGCGGCGCGGTCGTTCGCACAGGCGCTCGGTCTGGAGTTCCGCCGGGTCCAGTTCACCCCGGACCTGCTGCCCTCCGACGTCACCGGTGCGTTCGTCTACGACCAGCGGGACTCGCAGTTCGTCTTCCGGCCCGGTCCGATCTTCACCGGCCTGCTGCTGGCCGACGAGATCAACCGGACACCGCCGAAGACTCAGGCCGCGCTGCTGGAGTCGATGCAGGAGCATCAGGTCACCGTCGAGGGCGAAACCTTCCCGCTGCCGGTGCCGTTCCACGTGCTCGCCACGGCCAACCCGGTCGAGTACGAAGGGACCTACCCGCTGCCGGAGGCCCAGCTCGACCGCTTCATGCTGCGGATCGCGTTCGGCTACCCGACGGCCGCTGAGGAGTGGGAGGTCCTGCAGCGCCGCATGGGTCGCCGCTCGGAGGACCAGAAGGTCGAGCCGGTCACTGATGCCGCCGGACTCCTTGCGGCGCAACAGGCGATCGAGACCGTCACCGTCGACGACACAGTCGGCCGGTACTGCGTTGAACTGGCCGCTGCGACTCGCCGCGACTCCCAGGTGCTGGTTGGCGCCTCGCCCCGTGGCTCACTGGCGCTGCTGCTGGCCGCTCGCTCGTACGCCGTCATCCAGGGGCGCGACTACGTCGTACCGGAGGATGTGAAAGCGGTTGCCAGCCCTGCGCTGGCTCACCGGATCACTGTGCGGCCCGAGCTGTGGCTGCACGAGGTGACTGGCGCCACTGTGGTGCGTGCCGTGTTGGGGTCGGTGCCTGCACCGCCTACCGTCGCGGGCGCCCGGCAGTGAGCTGGCGGCCGACACACGCGCAGATCAGGGCGGTCACGGTCGCTGCCGTCCTGCTGATGATCGCTGTGCTGGGTCGTCGGCCGGACCTGGCCGTGCTGGGTCTTCCACTGGCCTTCGTCGCTGCCTGGGGACGCTTCTTCCGTCCACGGGCCCAGCCGGTGGTCACGACCGAGCTGGACGCCGACGTGCTGTTCGAGGGACAGGCGACGACGTACAGGCTGAAGGTCGACGAGGAGCTGGACCCGGACGTCGACCTGGTGGTCATGTCTCTGCTCCGGACGCCGTGGTTCCGCTACGACCCGCCGCAGGCTGCTGTAGCCGCGCCGGCGGGGCAGGGCGGCGTGGCCGTCGAGGTGGGCCTGCGCTCCGAGCGCTGGGGGCTGCGGCCGTTGGAACACCCGATCGTCATCGCCACCTCTGTCCTGGGCGGCTACCGGACGCACGTGTCCTCGACGGGCGCTCAAGCCATCAGTACCTTGCCACTGCGCGACGGGTTCGAGGCGGTCGACTCGGTACCGCGCCCTGCCGGGCTGGTCGGGCTGCACCGCTCCCGCAGGCCGGGGGAGGGCACTGAGCTGGCAGGCGTCAGGCCGTTCCGTACCGGCGACAGGTTGCGCCGGATCAACTGGAAGGTGTCGGCCCGCACGCGCGAGCTGCACGTCACGTCCACCTGGTCAGATCGAGACACCGAGGTCGTCATCCTGCTCGACACTGGCGCGGAGGTCGGCATCAGTGAGGGCATCGACGGCAGGTCGAGCAGCTTGGACACCGCAGTACGAGCGGCCGCGTCCATCGCCGAGCACTACCTGCGGCACGGTGATCGGGTCCGCCTGATCGACACCGGTACGACGACCGGCGGAGTGCGCGCCGGTAGCGGCCGGGCCCACCTGCGGCGGATCCTCGACGTGCTGGTGCACGCGGATCGCAAGAGCCGGCAGCAGGACGAGAACCAACTGGCCCGCCGGCACCGGATCCGCGCCGACAGCCTGGTGATCGTGCTCAGCCCCCTGCTGGGCAAGGCGATGCTCGGCTACATCGTCACGTTGGTCCACTCGGGCTGCACGGTGATCGCGGTCGACACCCTGCCGCCGGATGTGGCCGACGTGATCGACCTGGAGCAGCACGACGCGAAGGCGTGGCCGCTGGCGTGGCGGCTCCGGCTGCTCGAGCGCCGGGCGGAACTCGACCGGCTGGGCGACCTCGGCGTACCGACGGTCGGCTGGCGGGGCGCCGGGACGCTGGACGAAGTACTGCGGGATGCGGCGCGTGTCGCCTCGGCACCGAGGATCCGGTCATGAGCGGCGCGGAGAAGCTCACCCAGTGGTTGTCACAGGCCCAGTCGACAGGTACGGCGACCTGGCTTGCGCGGTCGGCGATCGCGCTGGCGGGAGTGGTGGCCGTCGTGCTGCCCGGCTGGCAGACCTGGGACCAGCTTGATGCGGTCCCGATCGTTGGGTCGCTGCTGCTGGTCGCCTGCGTGCTGCTGCCCGACTCGTTGGCGGCACTCGTGTTCATTCTCGTCGTCTGCTTCGGCTGGTTGATGCGAGCGCCGAACGAGCTGAGCTGGAGCCTGGTGGTGACCGGGATCGCCTTGTTGGTGGTGCACCTGGCGTCAGCCTTCGCCGCCCAGATCCCGTCGTACGCCGTGGTCGATCGGCAGGCTTTGCGCAGGTGGTTGCTTCCAGCAACTGTTGCGCTGCTGCTCGGCCCGGTCGTCGCGCTGGCCGCCGCGGTGGTGCGCGGGGCCGGCGTACGGGGGTCTTTGCTGGTGACCGTCGGTGCGCTCGCCGCCGCGACTGCCGTCGTCTGGTTCGCTTCCGGTCAACCGCTGGGTGACCGCGAGGACTAGTGGAGGGTGAAGAGTAGTTCGGTGGCCCACTCGCAGGAGATCGGATTGGGGCCGGCGACCTGCATCGCGGCCATCACGGTGAGCAGCATGCCGGTCGCCATGAACTTGGTGACCTCGTCCGGCGTCGCGCCGGTGAGATCGCCGACCAGGCGGTGGATGCCACCGAAGCGCGCCCGGACGGTCTCGCCGATCGCCGGGTCGGCGCTGGCGGCGAACCCGTGCAACAGGACGACCAGGAGCTCCCGCTCCGGCATCAGTTCGTTGTAGGCGTCGCCCAGGCTCTCCAGCGTGCCCTCGCGCGTCGCCGCCAGCCGGAACTCCTCCTCGATCCGGTCGCAGACCCGGTGGGTGGTCGCCAGGAAGAGTTGCTGCTTGGTGCCGAACAACCGGATCACGTACGGCTGCGACACCCCTGCCAGCCGCGCGATCTCGTCGGTCTTGGTGCCCGCGTAGCCATTGGCGCCGAACGCCACCACGGCGGCCTGCAGCACCTCTTCGCTCCGCTCGGCCGCGGTCAGCCTGGTCCTCGTCATCGGCTTCCTCTCCGTCGTCACTTGACATGTTATCAGTCGATGCATACTTTGATCCGGGCGTAAGTTATCAGTCGATAACAACAAGGGAGCTGGACATGACGACGACCGCCCTCGAACCGGCCGGCGATCCGGCGGTCGACGAGCCCGCCGGACGGCGCTCGCTGGCCACCGTGCTCGCCGTGGTGGGCATCCCGGTGTTCATGGTGACGCTGGACAACCTGGTGGTGACGAACGCGCTGCCGGTGATCAAGGCCGAGCTCGGCGCCTCGCTCTCGGACCTGCAGTGGTTCATCAACGCGTACACGCTGTCCTTCGCCGCACTGCTGCTCACCGCTTCGGCGATCGGTGACCGGCTCGGCCGGCGGCGGATTTTCCTGGCCGGGCTGGCGTTGTTCACGGTCGCCTCGGCGGCCTGCGCGCTGACCACCGAGCCGTGGATGCTGATCGGCGCCCGCGCGATCCAGGGCGTCGGCGCGGCCGCGGTGATGCCGTTGTCGCTGACGCTGCTGGCGGCCGCCGTACCGGCTCGTCAGCGCAGTGCGGCCATCGGTATCTGGGGCGGGATCTCCGGTCTCGGCGTCGCGGTCGGACCGGTCGTCGGGGGAGCGGTTGTCGACGGCATCAACTGGCAGTGGATCTTCTGGCTGAACGTGCCGATCGGCCTGATCGCGCTGCCGCTGGCCGCGCGAGTGCTGACCGAGTCCCGTGGGCGCCCGCAAAAGCTCGACCTGCTCGGTCTGGTGCTGTCCGCGACGGCTGTGCTCGCCATCGTCTGGGGCGTCGTGCACGGAGCCGACGACGGGTGGAGCTCCGCCCAGGTGCTGGCCGCACTGATCGGTGGCGGCGCGCTGTTGATCGCCTTCCTCGCCTGGGAGCACATGACACCGGCTCCGATGCTGCCGCTGCGGTTGTTCCGGTCGCGCGCGTTCAGCGTCGTCAACACCATCTCGTTCACCTTCTCGGTCGGTGTCTTCGGCGCGGTCTTCCTGCTGGCGCAGTTCTTCCAGGTGGTGCAGGGCTACTCGCCACTGGAGTCAGGTCTGCGAACGCTGCCGTGGACGATGGCGCCGATGGTGGTCGCGCCGCTCGCCGGGCTCGTGGTCGACCGGGTCGGTCCTCGGGTGCTGATCGCGTCGGGACAGTTCCTCCTCGCCGCAGGCCTGGCGTGGATCGCCCTGGTCACCACCACCGACGTCGCCTACAACTCGTACATCGCTCCGTTCGTGCTCGCCGGGATCGGCATGGGCCTCACCTTCGCCCCGTCGGCCAGCGTGGTGATGGCGAGCTTCACCGACTCCGACCGTGGCGTGGCGTCGGGCACCAACAGCACCATCCGGGAGGTAGGCGTGGCGATGGGAGTCGCGGTGCTGGCCTCGGTCTTCGCCTCCACCGGTTCCTACGCAAGCCCTGAGGGGTACGTCGACGGCCTGGTGCCGGCGGTCTGGGTCGGCGCCGCGATCGTCGCGGTCGGCGCAGTACTGGCTCTGCTTCTCCCAGGCCGTCGCCGCTGATCGCTGTTGATGGCCGGGACCGCACTGTCGGTCCCGGCCACTAGTGTGTCGTCGTGCTTGACGCTGACGACGTACGCCGGATCGCCCTGTCGCTGCCGCAGGCGGTGGAGAAGGAACGCTGGGGCCACCCCACCTTCGACGTCGCCGGCCGGATGTTCCTCACCCTCCCCGACGACCAGACCTCCTTCGCCGTCCGCTGCCCCCGCCTCGAACGCGCCGAACTCATCGCCGCCGAGCCGGACAAGTTCTGGGTCCCCAAACACGAAGCCCTCTCCAGCTGGGTCCGCGCCCGCCTCACCGCCCTCGAAGACGCCGGCGAACTCCACGACATCGTCCTTGACTCCTGGCGCCAGGTAGCACCGGAAACCCTGGCCGCCGAGGGCTGACCTTGAGCCAGCTGATCACGTGGTTGGGCAGCGCGTGCGGGACCTGTTGTGTGTGCCTGCCACACAGCTCACGAGGCGAAGGGGGCCGAGAAGCCGACGCTGACCAGTGCGCTGACCAACGGGCTCAGGAGGTAGGTGGTGCGTTGAACATCAGCAGGCCGAAGAACAAGAAGAGCGCCACCGCGGCGAGCACCGGATGAGCCTACTCCCACGCGTCGGCCCGCCCGTCGTAGATGGCCCCACCAACACCGAAGCCAGAAGCCGCAACCACCGGGGCGGCCGTTCGACTGTGCAAAGGTGACGGGCTCAGTTGAGCGCGACACGGAGGCCGGTTCCTGTTTCCTCGCTCTGGTCGTCGGTGACCACGGCAAAAGCACCCGATGGAACGCCGGGCAGTACGGCGACCTCGGCGGCGACACGGAGCAGGACCTCCGCGGTGGCGCCGGCGACGAAGAAGACGTAGGCGTCGTCGACTTCCTCGCCTCCGTCGTAGATGTCGAAGCTACCGTCACTCGACTCGTCGTCGAGGAATTCCTCGATACCGTCGATCCAGCCGAACTCGTAGCCGGGATCACCCGGCAGGATGCCGCCGGCTTCGTCCAACGGAACGTGGATCTCGACCACGAGTTCGCCGCCGATGGGATCCTGCGACGCAACGGCCGGAACTCGGGAAAGTCGCTCCGCCTCCGGGCGCAGAACAGAGCGAACCGCCGCCACGCCGGCCTCCCAGCCACCGCCACCTGGCAACGATCCGTCAGGGAGCGGCGCATTCGTCTCGCCGCGGAGTTCACGAAGACGCCTGCGCCGGATCACACCCGGGCTGAGAGGGGCCGGCCGCACATCGTCCGGAAGCTTCGGGATCTCGCCCGACAGATTCAACGCTGACCGTGCTCGCGAGACGCCCTCCAGAACTGCGGGCAGCGCAAGCAGCCTGCGTTCGTCAGGCTCGAGCGGTTCGAGTACCTCGAGGTCGATGCGCATCTCCACCAGGTGCCGTTTCCGGCCACGCAGAACTCGTTCCTCGGCAGGCCCCTCGTGCTCCGCTCTGAGCACCATCATGTGGACCTCCAGTGTCGGCGCGTCGCTGATCCGTCGCCACCAGGCCAGCCACGACTCGTCCGTACCGAGGAGGTCGATGACCCGATCGACCTCTTGCAGGAAGCCGTTCTCGCCACCCCGCGTGATGGCGTCGACGCCGCCCTCCAGCCAGTAGTCCTCAGTACCGTTCAGCTCGCCCATGACCCGGACTGTAGCCACCCAGGCCGAGTCAGCTCCGGTCCGGCGGCTCGGTGTATTGGCTGTTGCGCTGGGTTCCCCATGGCTGACACGCATCACTGCCCGGCAAGCTGGGCACCAGTTCGGTATGGCGAAGTACGAGGTCAACGAAGCGGCTGTGGAGTATGCGAAGCAGCTGATCGAGAGCCGGCAGTACGTGCTGGACAGCGAGTGGGGTGCGGTCCAGCCGAACGCGGAGGCGCAGAACAAGTACCTCGAGAGGCACTCCTGGGAGGAGTACGGGCGGTGGCATCTCGGGCTGACTGTTGGGGCCGGGGAGGACACCAAGGGCCGCTTCGCTTTCGGGTACGGCGACCTGCGGCGGCTGCACCGGTCCGGGCTGATCGCCTGCGTCTACCGCGCCTCCGAGTGGCGGCACAAGGAGGTTGAGCTGGCCGCGCACGAGTTACTGCAGCTACTGGACGCCAAGACCGGCCAGTAGCCGCAGTACCGGCTGTTGTCAGTTCACGTTGGCAGGTGAGGCCGAGAAGGTGTTGCAGCTGGCTGGGTTGCCGGTGACGAAAGAGCGGCCCATGAAGCGTGCCTGGCTGGCAGAGCTGCCGTGGGTGCCGAGGTTCGGCTTGTCACCCGACGTCACCACCCACTTGTTCCAGACCTGCAGCATGATCCCGTTGATCGGGTAGCTGCGTTTGTTGGCCGCCAGGAAGACGCCGGCGAGGCAGTTGGCCTGCAGCTCCATCCGGCGGGTCATCCGGAGCCGGTCGGCGTAGGTGGCCGCGTCGTACCGGAGGTTCTGCGAGGCCTTGAGGATGCCGGTGACCGACTGCATGGCGTGGCCGTACTCATGGGCGATCGACCGGGAGTACCACATCCGCGAGTAGGCCTTGTTCTCCGCGTCGGGGTACTGGTTGTAGGTCTTCACGAAGTTGTCGACCTTCATGTACATCATGTGGTTGGCCGGGCAGTAGAACGGGACCGACACCGCTCCGGCGCCACACGGGTTGCTCACGCTGACGCCCGACCAGTAGATCATCGACGGCGCCCTGAAGTCGTACCCCGCCAGTGCGATCTGCCGCGCCCAGGACTGGTCCAGGCACGGCTTGAGCCGGGCCCAGTACTTCGCGGCGTTGGCGGCCGTGTTCGGCCGGACGTTCGGCTCTTTGCAGTTCACCGTACGCATCTGGCCGGTCTTGTAGAGCGCGTTCTTGGCCACGACGTCCAGGTCCGCGACTCCCGGCTTCTCCGTCGAGGTCGTGGTCGGCTCGCTGCTGGTCGGTTGGGTGGTCGGCGCGGTGGTCGGTTCCGTGGAGCGGGTGGGGCTCGGCTGCTCGGTCGTCCGGTACGTCGGCTGCGTGGGCTCCGGCTGGGTGTAGTTGTTGTCGGCGTTCTTCCTGATCACCCCGAAGGCCCAGGCGCCGACCACACCGACCAGCAGGACGCTCAGGATCGCGAACAGCGGAGCCTTGGACTTCTTCCGCGGCGGCAACTGCGGCTGCCAGCCCGGCTGGAACCCCGGCCCCTGGAACCCTGGCCCCTGGAAGCCCGGACCTTGAAAGCCCCCCGGCCCCTGGGAGCCCGGCCCCTGGAACCCCTGGCGCGGCGGGTATCCCGGAGGCGGTCCCTGCTGCGGGTAGCCCTGCGGCCCGGGCGGCGGAGCGAACTGCGGCCCCCAGCCGAACCCCTGCCCCTGCTGCGGCGCCACCGACGGCGGACCGTACTGGTACGGCGGCTGGTTGGGCGGTTGCTGCTGGTACGGCGGCCGCGGCTGGTTCTGCTGGTACGGCGGCGGCTGCTGCTGATTCTGGTAGGGCCCGCTTGGCTGCTGACCGTACGGCGGCTGCGTCAACCCCATATCCCTTTCACCGACACCAGCGTCGTTCCACTGGCGAGAGAGCGCCACAGTACCGGCCTCCGGGCTCAGCTGCGCGGTAGTGTCGGCCTGGTGACGGACGCGACCACACCGAACAGCCCGATCGACCAGATCTCGGAGCAGTTCCTAGAGACCTTTGCCGAGCTTGCGCCGACCCAGGCGACCTTCATGGGCATCCAGGGCCACGACCACCAGTTGCCGGACTTCTCCCCGGCCGGGTACGAGGCGCTGATCGAGCTGAACCGCCGGACGCTCGCCGAAGCGTCCGCAGTACAGGTGTCCTCGCCGCGTGAAGAGGTGGCCAAGGACGCGCTGCTGGAGCGGCTCGGGCTCGAACTGGAGCGGTACGAAGCAGGTGTTCCGCAGTCCCAGCTCAACGGGATCGCCTCGGTGCCGTGCGAGATCCGGCAGGTCTTCGACCTGATGCCGACCGCGTCGCAGGACGACTGGGAGACGATCGCGATCCGGCTCAACCTGGTCGGTACGACGCTCGACGGCTACCGCGAGACGCTGGCCGAGCAGGCCGCCGTCGGCCGGGTGTCGGCTGCCCGCCAGGTCAATGTGCTGGCCGAGCGGATCGCCAGCTGGACCGGCGCCGAGGGTGACGACTTCTTCTCCGGGCTGGCCGCGAAGGCTCCCGAGAGCCCGGTCAAGGCCGCCGTCGAGGCGGCCGCCGCCTCGGCTCGGAAGGCCTACGACCAGTTCGGTCAGTGGATCACGACCGAGCTGCTGCCGCAGGCGCCGAGCCGGGACGCCTGCGGGCGCGACGTCTACGCCCTCGCCTCCCGCGACTTCCTCGGCGCGACCGTCGATCTCGAGGAGACCTACGCCTGGGGCTGGGAGGAGCTGGCCCGGATCGAGGGCGACATGCAGGGCATCGCCGCCGACCTGAACGCCGGTGACCGCAACATCGAGGCCGTCGCCACGCTGCTCGACAACGACCCGGCCCGCAAGATCCACGGCAAGGAGGCGTTCCGCGACTGGATGCAGCAGCTTGCCGACGCCGCCGTCGCCGAGCTGGCCGGCACCCACTTCGACATCCCGGACGCGATCCGCCGGATCGAGTGCATGATCGCCCCGACCTCCGACGGGTCGATCTACTACACGCCGCCGAGCGAGGACCTGACCACCCGGCCGGGCCAGATGTGGTGGGCCGTACCGGCCGGCGTCGAGGACTTCGCCACCTGGCGCGAGGTCACCACCGTCTACCACGAGGGCGTTCCGGGCCATCACCTCCAGGTCGCCCAGACGATGCTGCGCGCGGATCTGCTGAACCGCTGGCAGCGCGTCGGCTGCTGGGTCTCGGGGACCGGCGAGGGCTGGGCCCTGTACGCCGAACGCCTGATGGAGGAGCTCGGTTACCTGGAAGAGCCCGGTGCCCGGCTCGGCATGCTGGACGCGCAAGCCTTCCGCGCGGCCCGGGTGATCGTCGACATCGGCATGCACCTGGAGCTGGAGGTGCCGGCGGGCAACCCGTTCGGCTGGCGGCCGGGTGAGCGGTGGAACGCGGAGCTCGGGTACGAGTTCCTCCGCGCGCACTGCCGGATGGAGACCGAGTTCCTCAAGGCCGAGCTGAACCGGTACCTCGGCTGGCCGGGGCAGGCGCCGTCGTACAAGGTCGGTGAGCGGATCTGGCTGCAGGCACGCGAAGAAGCCAGGCAGCGCAAGGGTTCCGCGTTCGACCTGAAGACCTTCCACTCCGACGCGCTGAACCTGGGCTCGATCGGCCTGGATCCGCTGCGTCGCGCCCTCGCCAAGCTGTGAGCGCGCCGGTGCGTTTCGTCCTGGCCTCCGCTTCACCGGCCCGGCTCAAGACCCTGCGCAACGCCGGGGTCGAGCCGGAGGTGATCGTCTCCGGCGTCGACGAGGACCACGTCACCGCCGAGAACCCGGGAGAGCTGGCCCGGACACTCGCGGTGCTGAAGGCACGCGCGGTCGTCTCCACGCTGGATGACCACGCGACCGTGCTGGGCTGCGACTCGGTCCTGGAGATCGACGGCGTCGCCTACGGCAAACCCGGTACGCCGGAGATCGCGCGCGAGCGGCTCCGGATGATGAGCGGCCGATCGGGCGTCCTGCACACCGGGCACTGCCTGTTCGACACGTCCTCCCGCCAGGAGATCCGCGAACTGGCCTCCACCACGGTGCACTTCGCCGAGTTCACCGAGCCGGAGATCGAGGCGTACGTCGCGACCGGCGAACCGCTGGTGGTCGCGGGCTCGTTCACCGTCGACGGCCTCGGCGGACCGTTCGTGCGCGGTATCGAAGGCGACTACCACAACGTGGTCGGCATCTCGCTGCCGCTGGTCCGCCGGATGCTGGCCGAGGTCGGCATCGCCTGGCCCTCGCTGTGGGCCAAGCCCCGCAAACTCCGGTACGACGAAGCCGAGGCCGCCCAGTACGACGAGAGCCGCGGCGGCGTCGAGCGTGCCCGAGCCGCAGCCGACGCGATCCAGGAGTTGCTCCCCAAGGGCGGCCGGGTCCTCGAGCTCGCCGTCGGCACCGGCCTGGTCGCCGCCGAACTGGTTGCCCAGGGCAACCTCGTGCACGGCGTGGACCTCTCGGCCGCGATGCTCCACCACGCCCGCGTGCGGCTGCCCGGCCACCTCGCCGCCGCGGATGCCACGCGACTCCCGATCGCCGACCGCCGCTGCGACGCAGTACTGGCGATCTGGCTGCTGCACCTCGTCGATGACAGCGACCCGATCCTGGCCGAGGTCTCCCGGGTACTCCGTCCCGACGGCGTGTTCATCGCCACCACCGAGAAGTCGGAGGCAGCACGCTACGCCGACGGCCGTAACCCCGACGACCACCGAGCCGAAGACGCGCTCCCGCTCCTGGTGGCCCGCGCAGCCCAGCACGGCCTCTACCTGGACGGCGCGACCAGCTTCACCGGCCCGGCCCGGGGCAACACCGCAGTACCGCTCTACCCGCTGATCCGGTTCCGCCGGGCCAGCTGAGGCTTACGGGTGGGCGCTGGCCCTCCAGCGGCCGGGGCCTGGGTGGAGCGGGCGGGTGTGGTTGCGCCAGTAGGTGGCCCAGTCGCTGGCGGTGGTGGGGGCTGAGGGAGCAGCGGGGGCCGCTGCGGCTCGGGCCGAGACGACGGCGATCAGGGCGGCCAGCTCTTCGGGGGTCGGGTCGCCCTTGGCGATCCGCAGTACGGGGTCAGTCATCGTGGGCTCCGATCAGAGCGGGATGTTGCCGTGCTTCTTCGGCGGGAGGGTGTCGCGTTTGGTGCGGAGCAGGCGGAGGGCGCGGATGATCTCGGCGCGGGTCTCGCTCGGCCTGATCACCGCGTCGATGTAGCCGCGTTCGGCCGCGATGTAGGGGTTGGCGAGGTGGTCCTCGTACTCGGTGATGAACTGCCGGCGGCGGGCCTCGATGTCCTCGCCCGCTTCGGCGGCGGCGGCGAGTTCGCGGCGGTGCAGGATGTTGACCGCGCCCTGGGCGCCCATCACGGCGATCTGCGCGGTCGGCCAGGCCAGGTTGATGTCGGCGCCGAGGTGCTTGGAGCCCATCACGTCGTAGGCGCCGCCGTAGGCCTTGCGGGTGATCGTGGTGATCATCGGGACGGTCGCCTCGGCGTACGCGTAGATCAGCTTGGCGCCGCGGCGGATGATGCCGTTCCACTCCTGGTCGGTGCCGGGCAGGAAACCGGGAACGTCGACGAAGGTCAGGATCGGCACGTTGAAGGCGTCGCAGGTGCGGACGAACCGGGCCGCCTTCTCGGAGGCGTCGATGTCCAGGGTGCCGGCGAACTGCATCGGCTGGTTCGCGACCACGCCCACCGGGCGGCCCTCGACCCGGCCGAAACCGACGATGATGTTCGGCGCGAACAGCGACTGGACCTCGAGGAACTCGCCCTCGTCGACGACCGCCTCAATCACCGCGTGCATGTCGTAGGGCTGGTTCGGCGAGTCCGGGATCAGCGTGTCCAGGGCCAGATCGGTCTCCCCGGCCTCCAGGTCGGCGTCGAAGTCGTAGGCGGGCGGGTCCTCGAGGTTGTTCTGCGGCAGGTGCGCGACCAGGGCCTTCACCCAGTCGATCGCGTCCTCCTCGTCACTGCCCAGGTAGTGCGCGTTGCCGGACTTGGTGTTGTGCGTCCGGGCGCCGCCGAGCTCCTCCTGGGTGACGTCCTCGCCGGTGACGGTCTTGATCACGTCCGGACCGGTGATGAACATGTACGACGACTCGTCCACCATCACGGTGAAGTCGGTGACCGCGGGGGAGTAGACCGCGCCGCCCGCGCACGGGCCCATGATCAGC
The DNA here is from genome assembly GCF_027627575.1 of Kribbella sp. CA-293567. Lineage (NCBI taxonomy): Bacteria > Bacillati > Actinomycetota > Actinomycetes > Propionibacteriales > Kribbellaceae > Kribbella > Kribbella sp. CA-293567. The sequence continues at coordinate 6,316,615 of NZ_CP114065.1, read as the reverse complement.
GAGATCTGCGGGATCACGCCGGAGGCCCGGACGTTGCGGCGGAAGATCTCGCCGTACAGGCCGAGGCTGACCACGCCCTCCTGGATCCGGGCGCCGCCGGAGTCGTTGATGCCGATCAGCGGGCAGCCGATCTTCATCGCCAGGTCCATCACCTTGACGATCTTCTCGCCGAAGACCTCACCCAGGCTGCCGCCGAAGACGGTGAAGTCCTGGGCGAAGACGCAGACCTGCCGGCCGTCGATGGTGCCGAAACCGGTCACCACGCCGTCGCCGTACGGGCGGTTGGCGTCCAGCCCGAAGGAGGTCGAGCGGTGCCGGGCGAACTCGTCCAGCTCGGAGAAGGAGCCCTCGTCCAGCAGCAGCGCGATCCGCTCCCGCGCGGTCTTCTTGCCGCGGGCGTGCTGCTTGTCCACCGCGCGCTCGGACCCGGCGTGCACGGCCTCGTCCAGCCGGTGCTCGAGGTCCGCGAGCTTCCCGGCGGTGGTGTGGATGTTCACGGTCTCTCCCATAAGCGGGCAGCCTAACTTCCCTGAGCGGTTCGTGTGCTGTGACGTCTACCGCAGACGTTACTGCGCAGTACGGGCTCAGCGGGGACCCACGGCGAAGAGTTTGGTGAGGCGGGCGGCGAGGGCCAGGTCGCCGCGGACCGAGAGGCGTTGTTTGAGGACGGCCAGGACCGGGTCCTCGTTGCCGGTGACGATCTTCAGCAGCGTGGCCGGGTCGGTGCGGACCGAGATCGCGGGTGGTTCGGAGTGGTCGGTCAGCACCTGGCAGGCGCCGTCGCTGACCCGGATCCGGAACTCGTCGATCCCACTGCCACTGCCGCCCGCGCCGGTGATCTGCCAGGCGACGATCGCGTCGAAACCCTCCGCCCGGGCCGGGCGGAGGTACTCCGGCATCCGGCGAAAGATCTCGCGCAACGCGATCTCTCGGACTCCCCCGATGAGCCGATGCCGGAGCTCTCGCTCCGAGGTCCGGTCCACGAGGCGGGCCAGTTCACCCACCTCGAGTGCGGCGAAGTCGTGTTCGAGCCACCGCGCGCTGCCGCGTTCGGCCACCCAGACCTCCCCGGCGGTTGGTGGAACGAGTTCCTACCAGACCGTAGGAATTTCCTATGCTCTGATAGCTTTGTCAAGTGGTCAGCCCTAGAGACCCGGTTGCGGAACCTCGCCGCCGTGCCGCGCACCTGGGCCCGGAGCGCCGGCGCCCGCTGATCCTGGATGCTGCTCTCGAGGTGTTCTCCGAGCGCGGCTTCGCCGGTACGACGATGCAGACGGTCGCCGACGCCGCCGGGGTCACCAAGCCTGTGGTCTACGACTCCTTCGCCAACCGCGACGAGCTGCTGCTCGCCTTGCTGGCCCGCGAGGAGCAGCACCTGGTCCTGTCGATCATGGCCGCGCTACCGGCTGAACCGGCCGTCGGTACGCCGGAGGAGCACGTCCTGGAGGGGCTCACCGCGTTCCTGGAGACGGCCGCCAAATCGCCGCATTCCTGGCGGATCGTCTTCGGCGCCCAGTACGGCGCGGCGCCCGCGGTGGCCGAGCGGGTCCGGGCAGCGCGTGCCTTCCTGGTAGAGGGTCTGCGGCTGACACTGGTGAAATCGTTGCCAGCCGTCACCGACCCGGACGCGAACCTGCCGGTGCTGGCCGAGATGCTCGCCTCGATGACCGAGAGCTGCGCCCGGATGCTGGTCGTCGACGGCACCGACCGCACCCCGGCCCAACTCGCCAAGACCGTTTCCCAAGTCGTCGGTGGCGGTTTCCGGTCGGTCTGATCAGTCACGGAGCTCACCTGTTCGGTCACATTTCGTCACGATCTGCGCTCACTGGTCGGACTGGGAAGCGAGAGAGCGTGGCCACGGATATCGTGGGCGAACGTGACCGAGACCGGCAGTCAGGCGAACGCCCGTACCCGTACCCGCGCACGCTTCGAAGTGCCCGAGGAGCTGCGCGCCGACGTGCGGCTGCTCGGCGAGCTGCTCGGCCGGATCCTGGTCGAGTACGCGGGTCAGCCGCTGCTCGACGACGTGGAGAAGCTTCGTGAACTGACCATCGCCGGAGACGGTGAGGGCGCCGAGGCACTGGTCGCCTCCTGGCCGCACGAGCGGGCCGAGGACGTCGCCCGCGCGTTCACCTGCTACTTCCACCTGACGAACCTGAGCGAGGAGCTGCACCGCGCCCGGGTACTGCGCGAGCGCGACCGTTCAGGTGAGGCGCCGGCGGTCTCCGAGCTGGCCCAGGCGGTCGAGCAGATCGGCGCCGACGCCGGCGAGCAGCAGGCGCGTGCCCTGCTCACCGGGCTCGAGTTCCGGCCGGTGCTGACGGCCCACCCGACCGAGGCGCGCCGCCGGGCCGCACTGGCGACCATCCGGCGGATCTCGGCGCTGCTGGAAGAGCGCAGCGACCCGCGGGCCGGTGACTCCGAGCTGGCCGAGAACCGGCGCCGCCTGATCGAGCAGATCGACATCCTCTGGCGTACGTCGCAGCTGCGGACCAGCCGGCCGACGCCGCTGGACGAGGTGCGCTCGGCGATGGCCGTCTTCGAGGAGACCCTCTTCGACGTCGTCGGCAACGTCTACCGCCGGCTGGACGACGCGCTGGCGGGGGAGGATGCCGGGATCAAGCAGCCCGTGGTGGCTCCTTTCGTCCGGCTCGGCTCCTGGATCGGCGGCGACCGCGACGGCAACCCGAACGTCACCGCCGCGATCACCCGCGAGGCCATGCAGATCCAGGCCGACCACGTACTGCGTGCGCTGGAGCTGGCGACCGACCGGCTCGGCCGGGCGCTCACCCTGGACTCGGCGACCACCCCGCCCTCAGCGCCGGTCCGCCGGATCCTCGAGGACGCCCGGGCGGTCAACCCGGAGCTGATCACCGACATCGAGACCCGCTCGCCCTCGGAGCCGCACCGCCAGCTCCTGCTGCTGGCGGCCCGCCGGCTGGCCGCCACCCGTGGCCGGGACGCCGACTTCGGCTACCCGCGGGCCTCCGACTTCCTGCACGAGCTGAAGGTCCTGCAGGACTCCCTGGTCAGCGCAGGAGCCCTGCGGCAGGCGTACGGCGAGCTGCAGCAGCTCATCTGGCAGGTCACCTCGTTCGGCTTCCACCTGGCCGAGCTGGAGGTCCGGCAGCACTCCTCCGTGCACACCAAGGCGTTGGAGGAGGTGCTGGGCGGCGGCGAGCTCTCCGACCAGACCGAGGAGGTGCTGGCCACCCTGCGTGTCATCGGGCAGATCCAGCAGCGCTTCGGCCCCGAGGCCTGCCGCCGGTACGTCGTGTCCTTCACCCGCAACGCGGGTGACCTCGCGGCGGTCTACGAGCTGGCTGACGCCGCCATGGACGGCCGGCCGATCGACCTGGACGTAGTACCGCTGTTCGAGACCGGCGAAGACCTGCAGAACTCCGTGGAGGTGCTGGACAACGCGATCCAGCTCACCCGGGTCAGGCACCGCCTGACGGCCAACGACCGCCGCTTCGAGGTCATGCTCGGCTACTCCGACTCGGCGAAGGACGTCGGCCCGGTGTCGGCCACCCTGGCCCTGTACGACGCGCAGGCGCGCATCACCGCGTGGGCTCAGCGCAACGCGATCCGCCTGACCCTGTTCCATGGCCGTGGCGGAGCACTCGGCCGCGGCGGAGGCCCCGCCAACCGCGCCGTACTGGCGCAGGCGCCTGGGTCGGTTTCGGGCCGGTTCAAGCTGACCGAGCAGGGGGAGGCCATCCCGGCTCGCTACGGCAACGCGGCGATCGCCCAGCGGCACATCGAGCAGGTCACCGCGGCCACGCTGCTGGCGTCCACACCGGGGATCGAGGAGCGCGCGACCGTTGCCGCCGAGCGCTTCGCCGTGGTGGGCAAGACGATGGACGAGGCCTCGCGGACGGCGTACCACCGGCTGGTGAAGGCGGAAGGGTTCGCCGAGTGGTTCGGGCGGGTCACGCCGCTGGAGGAGCTCGGGCAGCTGCCGCTCGGCTCCCGCCCGGCCCGCCGTGGTGTGGCGGTGTCGTCGCTGGAGGACCTGCGGGCGATCCCGTGGGTGTTTGCCTGGTCGCAGGCCCGCGTGAACGCGCCGGGCTGGTACGGGCTGGGCTCCGCGCTGTCGGCCGTCGACGACGTCGCGCTGTTGCAGGACGCGAACAAGCACTGGCCGCTGTTCCAGGTGATGCTCGAGAACGCCGAGATGTCACTGGCGAAGACCGACCGCCGGATCCTCGGTCGCTACCTCGAGCTGGGCGACCGGCCCGGCCTGACCCAGCAGATGCTGGACGAGCACGAGCTGACCACCGAGTGGGTGCTCAAGGTGCTCGGCGGCGACCGGCTGCTCAGCGGCCGCCGGGTGCTCGGCCGAGCGGTCGAGCTGCGCAACCCGTACGTCGATGCGCTGAGCTACCTGCAACTGCGCGCGCTGCGAACCCTGCGGACCGACGACTCGCTCGACGAGCAGCAGATCGTCCGGACCAGGCGACTGCTCCTGCTGACCGTGTCGGGCGTTGCCGCCGGCCTGCAGAACACCGGCTGATGTTCGGCGATCTGGAGAGGCCGCCCCTCGACGCGAAGTACTTGCGGGGCCGGCTGGTGCGATCTGGCTCCCTGTGGAGTCAGATCGACGTACTGGCGGAGACAGAGTCGACCAATGCCGTCGTAGCGGCGGCGGCGCGCGCCGGAGCGGCTGAGGGGCTCGTGGTGGCGGCGGAGTACCAGTCGTCGGGTCGTGGGCGGCTGGGCCGCACGTGGACGACTCCTGCACGCTCTGCGCTGCTCATGTCGGCGTTGCTGCGTCCGACGGGCATTCCTGCCCACAGGTGGCCGTGGCTGGGGCTGCTGGTACCGCTGGCCGTCGCGTCCGCAGTTCGGCAGGTGGGTGAGATCCCGGCGCAGGTGAAGTGGCCGAACGACGTACTGGTGGAGGACCGCAAGCTGGCGGGCATCCTGCTGGAGCGGATCGACGGACCGGCAGCAGTGGTCGGCATCGGGCTCAACGTGACCCTCAGAGCGGACGAACGACCGACAGAGGTCGCTACGTCGATGGCGCTGGAGGGTGCAGCGACGACGGACCGGGCCACGGTGCTGGCCGCGGTACTGCGGGAGCTTGCTGTTCGCTACGAGGCCTGGGTGCGGGCTGACGGGGATCCGGAAGTGATCCTGCCGGACTACCGCGAGCTGTCGGCGACGTTCGGACGGCAGGTCCGGGTGGAGCTGCCCAACGGGGTGTTCCTGGAAGGCACTGCCTCAGACCTGGACTCCGACGGCCGGCTGATCGTGCTGACCGCCGACGGCCCCCATTCGCTGGCCGCCGGCGATGTCACGCATCTGCGGAGTACTAGCTAGTGAAGAGCTTTGCCGCGGTGATCAGGGTCTGGATGATGCCGTAGCCGAGCAGGACGGCCACCAGCGCCCAGGAGACGACGAGGCGAGGGGTCTGGTTCATTTCGTGGCCTCCGCTGCAGCTGACTGGGACTTCTCGTGGAACCGCTCGGCGACCGGCCGGATCAGCAGGTTCGCGACGAACCCGATCGCCAGTACGCCGACCATGGTGAACAGGGCCGGCCGGTAGGCCTCGGCGGTCAGCGTGCCCGGCTTGCCCTCCCGGTCGAGGAACCCGTTGATGATGAGCGGCCCGGTGACCCCGGCCACCGACCACGCGGTCAGCAGCCGGCCGTGGATCGCGCCCACCTGGTAGGTGCCGAAGAGATCCCGCAGGTACGCCGGGACGGTGGCGAACCCGCCGCCGTAGAAGGACAGGATGACCGCGGCGAACAGGACGAACAGCGCGGTGCTGTTGTGGCCGATGGTGGCCAGCAGGGCGTAGAAGATGATCCCGACGCCGAGGTACATCGCGTAGATCGGCTTGCGGCCGATGATGTCCGACGTGGTCGACCAGGCGAACCGCCCGGCCATGTTGAAGATCGACAGCAGGCCGACGAACCCGGCGGCCGCACCGACGGCCACGGTCGACTTGCCGCCGACGTCGCCGCGGAAGAAGTCCTGGATCATCGGGCTGGCCTGCTCCAGGATGCCGATACCGGCGGTCACGTTGCAGAGCAGGACCACCCAGAGCAGCCAGAACTGCGGAGTCCTGATCGCGTTCGCGGCCGAGACGTTCGAGGTGGTGACGAGGGCTTTGGCCTTCACCTGCGAGGGATCGAAGCCGTCCGGCTTCCAGCCGTCGGCCGGGACCCGGATGTTGAAGACGCCGAACATCATGATCACGAAGTAGCCGATGCCCAGGGTCAGGAAGAGGGCGACCAGCGCGCTGCCGCCGGCCACCGAGGCGGAGTTGCCCGGGTCGTAGTTGTCGTCGTACAGGCTGAGCAGCTGGCGCGACAGCGGGCTGGCCACCAGGGCGCCGCCGCCGAAGCCCATGATCGCCAGGCCGGTGGCCAGTCCCGGGCGGTCGGGGAACCACTTGATCAGGGTGGAGACCGGGGAGATGTAGCCGATTCCGAGGCCGATGCCGCCGATCACGCCGTACCCGAGGTAGACCAGCCAGAGCTGACCGGTACCGATGCCCAGGGCCCCTACTCCGAACCCGGCGGCCCAGAAACAGGCGGAGACGAACATCGACTTGCGAGGGCCGTTGCGCTCCACCCAGGTGCCGCCGATCGCGGCGGACAGGCCCAGCATCACGATCGCGATGCTGAAGATGACCCCGATCTCGGTCTGGCTCGCGTCGAAGTGCTTGGTCAGCGAGGTCTTGTAGACGCTGGTCGCGTACGCCTGGCCGATACACAGATGCACCGCGAGCGCGGCCGGTGGGATCAGCCAGCGGCTGTACCCCGGTGGTGCGATCGTGTGCTCGCGATCGAGTACGGACAAGATGCCCATCCCGGCTCCTTCTAGGTCGGCGCCCCCGGTTCGCGCGCACCCCTTCGCGCATCCTGCCCGACTGTATCCCTTCGTGAAGTATTGGATTATGGAGGCTTCAACCATCGTGTCGGGCCGCGACAAGCGGACCCCGGAACTGGGAGAGTGGGGGCATGGCGATCTCGGCGAAGTTGTTGGGTGAGGACGAGCACGTCGTCGTCAGCACCCGGACGCACTGGAAGGCACTGATCTTCCCGGTGTTCCTGCTGCTCGTGGTGGCGGCCGGCGGCGGGTTCCTCGCGGCCGTCGTACCGGAGGGCAACCTGCAGACTCCGGCCCGGATCGCGATCGGCGTCGCCGGGCTGCTGGCGCTGCTCGTGTTCGGCGCCAAGCCGTTCCTGAACTGGTTCTTCTCGACCTACACGCTGACCAACCGGCGGCTGATCACCCGGCACGGCATCCTGACCCGGACCGGCCGGGACATCCCGCTGATGCGGATCAACGACGTCTCCTACGAGCACGGTCTGATCGACCGGATGCTGGGCTGCGGGACGCTGCAGATCCAGTCCGCCAGCGAAGGCGGCCAGGTGATCCTGCCTGACGTCCCACACGTCGAGCGGATGCACCTGCGGATGTCCGACCTGCTCTTCGGTGGTCCCGAGGGCAAGCCCGGCGACGGCATCCTCGACGACGAGGCCGTGCCGGAACACCAGGTCCGGCGCCGGGAGCCGCGCCCCGCCGCGAATCCCGAGCCGGACTCCGAGACCCTCTTCAGCTCAGAGGACAACGACCGCCGCTGACTCAGTTGCTGCTGTCGTCCCAGCGCAGCAGCGCGGCCACTGGTGAACCTCCGAGCACTGCACGGGGGAGCACGGCCACGTTGGCGCTGGTGCGGACAGCAGCGGCCACCAGCGCTTGATCCGCCCGCAGCGGTTTGTCCGCCGGTACTGCGCCCAGGTCCAGCCCAGGATGCTCCCGTACGACGACCTCGAACTCCGCCGCCTCGGCCGGATCCAGTAACAGCGTGTCCACCTGGCCACGCACGAACGCCTCGGCCACTTCGCGGACGCCGGTGGCGACCGCCGAGTCCTGCCCGAGCTGGTCCTTGAGGCGGTGCGCGAGCTCCAGCCGCCGGCTCACCACGTGCGCCATCAGCGCCTCTCGGATCGCCTGCTGCTGCGCCTCGTCACCACCGTCCTCCGCCCGGCCGCCGGATTCCAGCCGCACCACGGTCGCCGGCGTGTTCTCCAGCCGCTCGGTCACCTGGGCGGCAGAGCGCGGGTCACCCGCCACGAGTACCAGCCGGACGCCGCTACGGATCACCGACTGCACCTCGTCGGCGACAGCGTCGGCGTTGCGGCTCCAGACGTTCTCCGTCTCGTGCTGGTAGCGCAACGCCGACCAGCCACCGACCGGAACCTTGTGCACGTGGGTGGTCTCGCCACCCGCCGAAGTCTGGCTCTCGGGCTCCGGGATGTCGGAGTTGTAGACCGCCACATCACCGCCCTCGTGGTCGACCAACGCCAGCACGAACCGGAGGTTGCGGTCAGCCAGGTGCAGCCAGCCCACCAGATCCGGCAGCGGTCCCCAGCCCACCGACGGCGGATCCACCCGCTGGTGAGTCACCTCGTCGAAGACGACCCCGGACCGGTTGGCCACCACCGTCCTGGCCGCCGGAGCCGGCAGGTCGACCTGCTCACTCAGCCGTTCGGAGACGGCCTCGACCACCTCGGCCGGCGCGCCCGCCTGGGCGAGCTCCTCGGCAGCGGCACGCACCCGCAGTTCCTGCTCGTGCGCCCCGGTCTCCGAATCGCGGCTCACGTCCAGCAGCACGCTCGCGAACGGCCCGTCTTCGGTAAAGATCCTGCTCAGTCGCGTGACATCCATGTCGGCCCGGTTCCCCGGCCGACCGCCGGAAAACCTGACGGCGGCCGGGAATCGCAACCGTCAGAAAATCTCCACGCTGACCGGCGCGACCGGCCAGCCGAAGGCCGCCGTGGCGAGATCGAGAGCGCCGGGCGTGTGCTCCGTGACCCGTCCGGTCGCGGCGAACTCGGCAAGCCTGCGGCCACCGAGGTAGGTCGCGCCGAGTTCGGTCACGGACAGGCTCAGATCGGCCGCGTCGTCCGTCCGCTCGCAGCGCACGGAAGCGCCGTCGGCGGTCAGCCGGTAGCGGCCGGCGTTGGCCGGGATCAGCTCGTCGGCCACCTCCAGCACCAGGTCGACCGCGACGGCGTACCGGCGTTGTCCGAGGGCGCGGGCCACATCGGTCACGCGGACCCACAGGGATTCGCTCACGCGCCGGTTCAGCGCGGTCGGAGTGGTGACGAGCTGCTGCAGTGGCTCGTCGACGGCGGCGAAGCCGAAGTGGAGCGTGCCGGCCAGATCCAGGGTGAGCAGGTGCTGCCACAGTGCCTTGTACGCCGTGGGCCGCACGGTCACCAGCTCTTCGAGGTACACCTCGTTGGCCGGTCCGGTCGGCCCCCAGTTCAGCTTGCCGCGCCAGAGCGCATACCCGTCGATGGTGCCCGTCTCGTCACGATGCACCAGGACCTGGCGGGCGGTCTTGCCGCCACGCTCCTCCGGCTTGTCCACCAAGCGCTGCTGCCAGCCCAGCTCGGAGCGGCCGGAGATGCCTGGGCGCCGTTCCTGCAGCGTTCGCAACAGCGGAGCTAGTTCCTTGGCGGCGTCATCGGCGGGCAACACGCTGACCTCGCCCGGAGCCGTCCGCCCACTCGGCGGCCCGACCCGGTGCAGGTCGATCTCGTACGACGTCCCGAACGCGGCGGCGCCGTAGCCGAACCGGCCGTAGATGCCGGATTCGCTGGCCCAGAGCACCGCGATCGCTTCCGGTACGTCGCGCAGTTGCCGGCTGATCAGTTGCGCCATGATCCCGCGGCGGCGATGCGTCGCCCGCACGCCGACTCCGGTCACGTGAGCCGCCGGCACCACCGCGCCGGGGACGGACAGATCGCGGGTCAGCGCCCGCGTCGTACCGACGATCTGCTCGCCGTCGGTCACCGCCAGCGCCCGCTCGGGCTCGAACTGGCTCCGGCCGAGCTCGTCCGCCGAGGGCTCGAACATCATCGCCCCGGCGAACACGGCGCCCAGCTCTTCGTAGTCCCCGGACTCGGCCGGGCGTACGTCGAAATCGGTCACCACCGCATCTTCACACGGACGGGTGACCCCGGTCAGCAGCGATCAGCGGATGACCGGAAGGTCGCCGGTGGAGTCGGCGGCCGGGTGCTGCTCGGTGCCGTGCTCCGCCTCTTCCAGGGCGATCTCTTCCTTGAAGACGAACTTGCGGTAGGACCAGAAGCGGAACAGCGTGCCCAGGCCCAGGCCGACGAAGTTGGCGGCGATGTTGTCGGCCAGCCAGCTGTGCTGGTCCAGCACGTACCGGGAGAAGCCGAGGCAGCCGGCCGCGATCAGCAGGCCGATGCCGTTCAGTACGAAGAAGAGCACGTACTCGCGGTGCAGCCCGGTGCGCTCACGGTGCCGCCAGGTCCAGTGCCGGTTGCCCAGGTAGGTCGCGATGGTGGCGATGGTGACCGAGATGAACTTCGCCGTCACCGGCTTGTCGTGCAGCATGCCGTCGCCCGACGCACCGAACACGAGCGGGTTGTCGAAGACCAGCCAGTTGTAGATCGGCAGGTCGACGACCATACCGAGCAGTCCGACCAGACCGAACTTGGCCACTTCGTGCACCAGGTGCTCCACCTGGCGGTACAGCGTTGTGACGATCTTCAACGGTCCTGGAGACTCTCTGTGAACACGGACACTGGGAGGGCAGCTTCCCACGGTACCCGGCCACGGGTCGGACCCCGAAATCTCCGCCGTCACCTTGACGCTGCCTTGACGCCCGCCCGGCCTCCGGACGACGCCGCCGCCGGGACGGGGGTGTCCGCAGATTAGGCTCGCCCCCGTGAAGTTCGAGCGCAAGGACCTTCCCGTCGGAACCCCGGTCGTCGGCATGGTCGGCGGTGGCCAGCTGGCCCGGATGACCCAGGAGGTCGCGGTCGCGCTGGGTGTCCAGCTGCGGGTGCTGGCCGAGGGGCCGGCCGTCTCCGCGGCGCAGGCCGTGGCCGATGCCCCGGTGGGCGACCACCGCGACCCCGAGACCGTACGCCGGTTCGCGGCTGACGCCGACGTGGTCACCTTCGACCACGAGCACGTCCCGACCGAGCTGCTCCGGGCCCTGGAGGCCGAGGGAGTGAAGGTCCGCCCCGGCCCCGACGCCCTCGTGCACGCGCAGGACAAGGCGGTGATGCGGGAGCGGCTGGACACCATCGGCGCCCCCGCTCCGGCCCATCAGGTGGTCGGGTCCAAGGCGGACATCGACGACTTCGCCCAGCGCGTCGGTGGCTTCCCGATCATCCTGAAGACCACCCGCGGTGGGTACGACGGCAAGGGCGTCTGGGTCGCCACCAGCGCCGACGATCCCGCGGTCGCCGAGGCGTTCGCCGCCAAGGTGCCGATCCTGGCCGAGGAGAAGGTCGACTTCGTCCGCGAGCTGTCCGCGATCGTCGCGCGCTCCCCGCACGGCCAGGCGGTGGCGTACCCGATCGTGGAGTCCGTCCAGCGGGACGGGATCTGCGTCGAGGTCACCGCGCCGGCTCCCGGGCTGAGCTCCGACCAGGCCGCGCAGGCTCAGCAGACCGCGCTGCGGATCGCCGGCGAGCTGGGCGTGGTCGGCATCCTCGCGGTCGAGATGTTCGAGGCCCGCGACGGCCGGCTGCTGGTCAACGAGCTCGCGATGCGCCCGCACAACACCGGTCACTGGTCGATCGAGGGCGCGGTCACCAGCCAGTTCGAGAACCACCTGCGCGCGGTCCTCGATCTGCCGCTCGGCTCGCCGGCCGCGCGGGCGCCGTACACGGTGATGGTGAACGTGCTGGGTGGCGATGTCGAGGACATGCATCTCGGGCTGCTGCACTGCATGGCGCGGGACCCGGGCCTGAAGGTCCACTTCTACGGCAAGTCCGTGAAGCCCGGCCGCAAGGTCGGCCACGTCACGGCGTACGGCGACGACCTGGACGAGGTTCGCGAGCGGGCCCGGCACGCGGCGGCGTACCTGACCGGCACCATCGACGAGTGAAAGCAGCGACTGATGACCGTGGGAATCCTGATGGGGTCGGACTCCGACTGGCCGACGATGAAGGCGGCCGCCGAGGTGTGCGTCGAGTTCGGCGTGCCGTTCGAGGCTGACGTGCTGTCCGCGCACCGGATGCCGGTCGAGATGATCGACTACGGGAAGGCGGCGCACGAGCGCGGGCTCAAGGTGCTGATCGCGGGTGCCGGTGGCGCCGCGCACCTGCCCGGCATGCTCGCCTCCGTCACCCCGCTGCCGGTGATCGGCGTACCGGTGCCGCTGAAGTACCTCGACGGGATGGACTCGCTGCTGTCGATCGTGCAGATGCCCGCCGGGGTCCCGGTCGCGACGGTGTCGATCGGCAACGCCCGCAATGCTGGGCTGCTGGCGATCCGGATGCTCGCGGCGTTCGACCAGGAGTTGCTGGCCAGGATGACGGCGTTCCAGGAGAACCTGGCCGAGGTGGCCCGGGCCAAGGGCAGTACTGTGCGTGATGGCGCGGCAGAGCTGCGTAAAAGCTGACACTCACACGGTTTTCCACAGACCTGGGGCGGGTAGCCGTGAGATTCCCACCAACCTCGTCTAAGGTCGTCGCTCGTGACTCCGCCCACAGAACCGGATACTCAGCGCATCCCGGTCCGTTACTGGATCTGGCTGTTCGGCGCTGCTGTGTCATTGCTGGGCGATCTGACCATGACGTTCGCCATCGGCTGGTCCGCCAGCCGGCACGGCGGCCAGGTCGCCGGACTGGTGTTGCTGCTGGCCGCGGCGCCTCGCGCGGCGCTGCTGCTGATCGGCGGCGCCGTCGGCGATCGGTACGGCGCACAGAAGGTCCTGCTGGCCAGCTGTGTCGCGATGTTCGTGGTCACCACCGCGCTGGTCCCGGCCACGCTGGCCGTCGGTGAGCCGATCAGCCTGCTGCTGATCACCGCGCTCGTGGTCGGTGTCATCGACGCGTTCTTCCTGCCGTCGTCGCGCTCGATGCCCCGGCTGCTGGTCTCGCCGGAGCTGGTCCCGCGGGCGCTGGCCAGCTTCCAGGTCACCGGCGTCGTCTTCGCGGTCACCGGTACGGCGGTCGGCGGGGTGCTGGTCAACTGGTCGGGGCTGACCGCGGCAGCGGGTTTCGACGCCCTGACCTTCGCGGTGATGATCGTCGTACTGCTGTCGCTGAAGGGGTTGCCGGCTGCCGCCACCGGGCCACGCACCGGCATGTTCCGGTCCATCGCCGACGGTGTCAAGGTCGCCTTCGGGCGACCGCTCACCCGCGCTCTGCTGATCACCATGACGGTCGCGGCCGGTCTGCTGATGCCGCTCGACGCGCTGCTGCTTCCCTTGCTGGCAAGGGATCACGGCTGGGACGCGTCGACCGCCGGCCTGCTGGTCGCCAGTCGCAGCCTGGGCGTCGGTGTCATCGCGCTGCGCATCCTGGCCCGCGGAGCCTTCCCCCGGCCGGGCATGTTCGCCGCCTTCGGACTGCTGCTGGCCGGGGCCGGACTGTTCGGCCTGTCGGTGCTCGACTCGTTGCCGCTCATGTTCCTGGCCGGCATGGTCAGCGGCATCGGTGTCGGAACTTTCACGGGACACGTGCTGCCGCTGCTGATGAACTCGGTCGAGCGGGAGTACCAGTCCCGCCTGCAGTCCGTGGTCGTGCTCTGCCAGAGCCTCGCGCTGGTCGTGATGAACCCCGTGCTGGGCACCTTCTCGGACCTGGACGGGGTGGGCATCACCGGTGTCTGCCTCGGTATCGCCGTCGCATCGGCGCTGATCGGCCTGGTCGCGCTCACCCGTCCCGTGCTCAGGAACGCGACCGTTTCCTAGCCGCCGGCCGGCGAGCACCGGCCGGCTTGGCGAAAGACCTGTCGGCTAGGGCCGGCCGGGCGCGCGGTAGATCCAGCCGGCGTCCCGCCACTTCTGCGCATCCAGGGTCAGCCGCGCGTCCACCACGACCGGCGCGTCGACCACCCCGCGCAGCGCGGCCGGGTCGAGTTCGCGGAACTGCGGCCACTCGGTCAGGTGCAGCACCAGGTGCGCGCCCTCGCAGGCCTCGGCCGCCGAGGCGGCGTACCGGAAGGTGGGGCGGACCTTGCGCGCGTTCTCCATCGCTTCGGGGTCGAAGACGGTGACGGTCGCGCCGTGCAACTGGATCCGGCCGGCGATGTCGAGGGCGGGCGAGTCCCGGACGTCGTCGGTCCCGGCCTTGAAGGCCGCGCCGAGCACCGTCACGTTGCGGCCGATCCACTCGGTGCCGAGCATCTCGTGCACGACGTCGACGATCCGCCCGCGCCGGTGCTGGTTGATGTCGTCGACCTCGCGCAGCAGCGTGATGATCTCCTCGACGCCGAGTTCGCCGGCTCTGGCCATGAACGAGCGCAGGTCCTTCGGCAGGCAGCCGCCGCCGTACCCGGGGCCGGCGTTCAGCATGCCGCGGCCGATCCGCTTGTCGTGGCCGAGCGCGTCGGCGAGCAGGGTGACGTCGGCGCCGGTCGCGTCGGCGAGGCCGGCCAGGGCGTTGATGAAGGAGATCTTCGTGGCCAGGAAGGCGTTCGCGCCGCCCTTGACGATCTCGGCGGTCGGCAGGTTGCAGACCACCACCGGCGTACCCTCGGAGATCGGCCGGGCGAAGACCTCCCGCAGCTTGGCTTCCGCGGCCTCGGACTGGACGCCGAAGACCAGCCGGTCGGGGTGCAGCGTGTCGTCGACGCCGTGCGCCTCGCGGAGGAACTCGGGCTGCCAGGCGATCTCGACCCCTGACCCGGCGGGCGCTTCGCTGTGGAAGCGCTCCTCGACGATCTTCGACGTACCGACCGGGACGGTGGAACGGCCGACCACCAGGCAGGGCTTGGTCAGCAACGGGGCGAGCATGGTGACGACCGAGTGCACCTGGGACAGGTCGGCGGCGTCACTGCCCTCGAGCTGCGGCGTACCGACGCAGATGAAGTAGATGTCGGCCCAGTCGCCGATCTCGGTGTAGTCGGCGGTGAACCGCAGCCGGCCGGAGTCGGTGTGCTTCTTCAGCAGCGGATCGAGACCCGGTTCGTACAGCGGCGCCTTGCCGTCCTTCAGCAGTTTCAGCCGGTGTTCGTCGATCTCGACGCCGATCACATCGAAGCCGAACTCGGCCATTCCCGCGGCCGTGTTGGCGCCGAGGTAGTTGGTGCCGATCACCGCGATCCGCAGTGGTCGCGCGGTGCCGCTGCTGCCTTCAGTCATGCGAAGGACTCTACCGATCGTGGTGAGCAGCCGATGACGGGCTCATGGCGTACATTAATACTCGTGAGTAACTCATTCGACCTGTACGCGCTGTCCGAGGAGCACCAGGCGATCCGGGAGGCCGTTCGCGACGTCTGCGACGCGAAGGTGGCCCCGAACGCCGGTGACGTGGACGAGCTGGCGGAGTTTCCGAAGGCGTCGTACGACGCGCTGAAGGCGTCGGACTTCCACGCCCCGCACATCCCCGAGCAGTACGGCGGCGCCGGCGCGGACGCGCTGGCCACCGTGATCGTGATCGAGGAGGTGGCCCGCGCCTGCGCGTCCACCTCGCTGATCCCCGCGGTCAACAAGCTCGGCTCGCTGCCCTTGCTGCTGTCGGGGTCCGACCAGGTCAAGGACCGGTACCTGCCGCCGGTCGCGGCGGGCGAGGCGATGTTCTCGTACTGCCTGTCCGAGCCCGAGGCAGGATCGGACGCCGTGTCGATGAAGACCCGCGCCGTCGCCGACGGGGACACCTACGTCCTGAACGGTGTGAAGCGGTGGATCACCAACGCCGGCGTCAGTGACTACTACACCGTCTTCGCGGTGACCGACCCGGACGCGCGCTCCAAGGGCATCAGCGCCTTCGTGGTCGAGAAGGCCGACGAGGGGGTCTCCTTCGGCGCCCCGGAGAAGAAGCTCGGCATCAAGGGTTCGCCGACCCGCGAGGTGTACTTCGACAACGTCCGGATCCCGGCCTCGCGCCTGATCGGCGACCTCGGCACCGGCTTCGGTACGGCGATGTCCACCCTCGACCACACCCGCGTGACGATCGCCGCCCAGGCCCTCGGCATCGCCCAGGGCGCGCTCGACTACGCCCTCGGTTACGTCAAGGAGCGCAAGCAGTTCGGCAAGGCCCTGGCCGAGTTCCAGGGCCTGCAGTTCATGCTCGCCGACATGGGCATGAAGATCGAGGCCGCCCGCCAGCTCACCTACGCCGCGGCGGCCCGCTCCGAACGCAACGACTCCGACCTCACCTACTTCGGCGCCGCCGCCAAGTGCTTCGCCTCCGACGTAGCCATGGCCGTCACCACCGACGCCGTCCAGCTCCTCGGCGGCTACGGCTACACCCACGACTACCCGGTCGAGCGAATGATGCGCGACGCCAAGATCACCCAGATCTACGAAGGCACCAACCAGGTCCAGCGCATCGTGATGGCGCGTCAGTTGCTGAAGGGCATCAGCTGAGCGGTGTTCCTCGGCGCAGAATGGCCACCGACGCTGGGCTTCGGCCGGTTGGGGTAGAGCCTGCGCCAGCACTGTTTCGGGTGCTGACTGGATGGTTCATGGGCTCGGTGGTTGGCAGCATGTTCAGGAGGCAGTAAGCCGAAAGAACAAAGGGTTGAGCAGATGACCATTGTGGGTAAGGGGTTTCGGGGTACGGCGATATTGCTGGCCGTCGGATTGTCCGTGACATTGGCAGGCGTTGGCCTCAGCGGCGCAGCGGCATCGATATCGGCCGAGGTCGAAACGCACCCGCGGGGTGCGGCTGGCGGCCCAAGCGCGACGCTGGTTGACGCTGTACGGCGGACGGTGGCTGCGGGGGTTCCTGGAGCGGTGGTGCGCGTCGACCGTGGCCGAGGAGGCGTGACCGAGCTGGCAAGCCAGGCGGAGTGGACCAAGGTGGACCACCGGCTGAAGCCTGGAGACCAGCTCAGGGTCGGCTCCAACACGAAGACGATGGTTGCGGTGCTGGTGTTGCAGTTGGTCGGTGAACACAGGCTCGCCTTGGATCAGCCTGTCGAGAAGTGGCTGCCGGGCATGATCCCCAACGGCGGCCGTATCAGTCTGAGAATGCTCTTGAACCACACGAGCGGCCTGGCCAACAACACCGACGACGAACAGGTCCTACGCTCCGTCTTCGGACTGGAGAAGCGATCGTGGACCGCCGCGGAGTTGCTGGCGGCAGGAACCAGCCAGCCTCCGGTGGCTGCTCCTGGCGAGAAGTGGTTCTACAGCAACACGAACTACGTGGCGCTCGGGCTGGTGCTCGAGCGGGTAACTGGTCGCGACCTGTCTTCGCTGTTGAACGAGCGCATCATCCAACCGCTGCACCTGAACCGGACCTATCTCGCGTCTAGTGCGGTCCCACGGAAGAGGGACACGCTGGCTCCCGGCTACGAGCCGGATGCCGCGCATCTCGGTGCCGTCATACCGGGCCTGCCGCCCGGCTTCCATTTCGTCGGAAACGAACACGATGGCCACGTGGACGTGAGTACGATCGATCCGAGCTGGGCCGGCGCGGCCGGAGGGATCGTCTCCACGACCAGGGACTGGTCTCGTTTCCTGACGGCGCTGATGTCCGGTCGGCTGCTTCCCCCGGCGCAGTTGCGACAGATGTTGACGATGATCCCGGCTGATCCAGAGCGTCCCACCGCGGGTAGCTATGGGCTCGGCCTCGCGAAGATCCCTACGCCGTGCGGTCCGGTGTACGGGCACACCGGCGGTATTCCGGGGTACCGCTCAGATATCTTCACCGACCGCACCGGCACCCGCAGCGCCGCGGTCATCGTGACCGAGCAGCAAGGTCTCGGCGTACCGGCTCACGCCGCAGCACACCATGCGCTGGTCGAGCAGGCCGCCTGCGCAATGTATGGCCGGCCCGTCCCGACCCGCTGAGTCCTCGCCTCCGCACCGATACCCGTTCCCACCACCAGGCACCGGCGACCACTCCGCACGAAAGCACAGCATGACCGGGAGTTGCTCAAGGGCATCAGCTGACGGGGTGCCAGCCGGAGGGTGGGTCTTCGCCGGTTCGGCCGTCGATGGCTTCGCGGAGCAGGTCGCAGTGGCCGGTGTGGCGGCCGTACTCCTCGACCTTGTCGTAGACGAGGCGGCGGAGGCTGGCGTGGCGGCCGTCGGGCCAGGTGATGGCGGCGGGCTGGTCGAGGCCGCCGTCGGCCAGGGCGGCCGCGAGGGTGGCGCGGGAGCGGGCTACCGCGTTGTCCCACAGGGCATAGAGGGTTTCGGGGGAGTCGCCGGCCGCTGAGCTGAACTCCCAGTCCCTGTCGCTCTCCCAGTCGACAGCATTCCAGGGCTGCCCGAGGGGCTCACCGCGGAACTTGACGGTGAACATGTGGTCCTCGTGCAGTGCCAGGTGTTTGAGCAGGCCGCCGATGGTGAGCGAAGAGGCGCCGACGCGGGTCCGGAGGCCGGCCGCGTCGAGGCCGTCGGCCTTCCAGCGGAAGGTGGTGCGCAGGCGATCCAGCGCGCCGAGCAGGTGTTCTTCTTCGGTGCCCGCGACGGGCGGTTCGCAGAAATCCATGGCGTCACCGTAGAACCGATCGCGGACGCTTCGCTTCCTGGAAAGAAATCTCGCCCCGGGTGCATCCGTTGCCGGGCCGGCGCGAGAAGAGGAGATAAAGCACCCGATCCGGGAGGTAGACATGTTTCACCGTCGTTCTGCAGCCGTCGCAGTTGCGGGCGTCATCGCTCTGGCTGCTGCAACCGCCGTAGTACCGGCACAGGCCGGTGAGCGGGCATCGACCCGCGCCACAGCTGACGCGACCGTCTCGGTCCTGCACGGTGTGCCGGGCGCCACCGTCGACGTATATGCGGGTGGCAAGGAGTTGCTCAAGAACTTCAAGCCCGGCACGCTCACCGATCCGCTCAAGCTTCCGGCCGGCACCTACGACCTGAAGGTGGTCGCCGCGGGAGCCGGCGCCAACGGCAAGGCCGTCATCCAGGCGAACGGGGTCAAGGTCCCCGGTGGCGTCAACGTCACCGTGGTCGCGCACCTGGACGCGGCCGGCAAGCCGAAGCTGACGCCGTTCGTCAACGACGTCTCGAAGCTCAAGGCCGGTCAGGCCCGGCTGACGGTCCGGCACACGGCGGCGGCTCCGGCCGTCGACATCCGGGCCGGCGGAAAGCCTGTGTTCCCAGGGCTGATCAACCCCAAGGAGGCCAAGGCCGACCTGCCGGCCGGCACGGTGAAGGCCGACGTGGTCCTGGCCGGTACGACGACCGTCGCGCTCGGCCCGGCCGACGTACCGCTGGCCGAGGGAACCAGCACGATCGTCTACGCGTGGGGCAGCGCGAGCGCGAAGAACCTCAAGCTGGCGGTGCAGACGATCGACGGGCTGCACGGGAACCCGACGGGTATCCCTGGTGGCACCGGTGGCCAGGCCGCGGTCCAGTCGCAGAACGCCTTGCCTGCTTGGGCATTCGGGCTGATGTTGCTGGCCATGCTCGGTCTGGTCGCCTCCACCGGGCGGCTGGTCCGCGCGAAGCGGTGAACAGACGCAAGAGCGTAGTACTGCTGGTCGCATCCTTGTGCACCCTCGTGGCCGTGCCGTTGTACTGGTACGGCCGCGAGGGCCCAGCCGGAAACAGCGCGGCGGAGGAACCAGGAGCCGGTGCGGCGAGTGTGGTGGCGGGTGAGCCGAGTGGAAACCCCCGGCCGCCGGCCACCGCCGCCGCCTCGTCTGCACCTTCCACTCCATCGCCCGCTCCCGCAGCAGCGATTCGGGTCCCGGTGGAGCTGGTGGTGAAGCGAGCAGGCCTGCGCATGCCCGTCGTACCGACCGGAGTCGCCGCAGACGGCCAGATGGAGTTGCCGGTCAGCCCGACGCGCATCGGCTGGTACCGGTTCGGTCCGGCGCCAGGAGCGGCCGCCGGGTCGGTGGTACTCGGCGGGCACCTCGACAGCCGTCAGTACGGCGTAGGGCCGCTGGCGCGACTGAGCCGGGTCAGGGTCGGCGACCCGATCGAGCTCCGGCTGTCCGACGGACAGATCGTGAGATACCGAGTGGAGGCGGTGCGAGATGTCGACAAACAGACGCTCGCCCTTGACTCCGTCTTCGACCGGAGCGGACCACGCCGCCTTCAGGTCGTCACCTGCGGCGGCCAGTATCTCCCCGACCGTGGCGGCTACCAGCAGAATCTTGTTGTCACCGCCACACCTGCCTAGTGAGTGGAGCACAGATAGAGTGCGCGGGGTGAGACCCGTCGAGTCTGGTGAACTGACTGCAGCCGAGGTAGCTGCAGCGTTCGCGGCCGGCCATGAGGAGTCACTGGCCGAGGCGTACCGGCGCTGGTCGCCGCTGGTGTTCGGCGTCGCCCTGAAGACTCTGGGCGACCGGACCGACGCGGAGGACGTGAGCCAGCAGGTGTTCGTTTCGGCCTGGCGCGGCCGGGCCACCTTCGACCCGTCGGCCGGTTCGCTGAGCGCCTGGCTGATCGGCATCACCCGGCATCGCGTCGCGGACCGGCTGGCGGCGCGCGGCAAGGACCAGCGCACGCTGGCGGCGGTCGGCTCGGTGCGGGAAGAAGCCCGGACGGCGCCCGTCGACGAGCGGATCGTGGACCGGCTGGTGCTGGCCGACGAGATCGCCAGACTTGATGACCCCCGCCGAACCATCCTCGGGCTCGTCTTCTACGAAGACCAGACGTACTCGCAGATCGCCGAACGACTCGAGCTGCCGCTCGGTACGGTGAAGAGCCATGTGCGTCGGGGCCTCCTGCACCTCCGCGACCGGTTGAAGGAGGTGACTCATGGAACACCTGGAGCCTGAACTGCTGGCGCAGTACGCGCTGGAGGACGTCACGCCCGGTGCCGGGGAACAACAGCACCTGGCGGGTTGCGCGGTCTGCCGCGCCGAGATCGAGGAGCTCCGGGAGCTGGCCGGGCTGGCCCGTGAGTTGGAGTCCGGCGACGGGCTCGAAGCGCCGCCCCCGCTGGTCTGGGACCGTGTGGTGGAGGAACTGGGCCTGAACGAAGGCGCCCGGACCACCGCCCCGTACGCCGGTACGACGCTGGCCGACCGCGACCCCGTGCGGATCGGCGACACCCGGGCCGCCGGGCGGGCAGTGCGCCACGGACGCAGTCGCGTCGTACTGGTCGGTGCGGTGGCAGCGGCTGCCGGCCTGATCGCCGGCGTGCTCGGAGCGCGCGTACTGGGCGAGGACAACCCGGTGCCGACGCAGCCACCGCCGGTGGCGAGTGTGCGGCTCGATCCGCTGACGGGCAAGACCGGCGACGGTGTCGCCAATCTGATCAGCACCGGAACCGGCACCGAGCTACGGGTCGGCGTCAACGG
Organism: Kribbella sp. CA-293567; assembly: GCF_027627575.1. NCBI lineage: Bacteria > Bacillati > Actinomycetota > Actinomycetes > Propionibacteriales > Kribbellaceae > Kribbella > Kribbella sp. CA-293567. Next base: position 6,295,435 of record NZ_CP114065.1, on the reverse strand, counting down.
GCTGCCTGCGCCGCAGGGGTTCTACGAGCTGTGGCTGATCAATGTCGACGGGAAGCGGATGGTCTCGCTCGGGGTGCTCGATCCGAGCGCGGGCGGGACGTACGTCGTACCGCCGAAACTGACCGCTCAGGGCTACCGGATCGTCGACGTCTCGCTCGAGCCGGAGGACGGCAAACCCGAGCACTCGCTGGACAGCGTCATCCGCGGCACCCTGCCGGCCTGACCTACGCCCTAGGGCGCTTCGACCGGGTGGTACTCACAGGCGTCGGCCAGGTCGGCGGGCGCGGCCGTGTTCGGCGTCGAGGGTGTGGACGGCTTGTTGGTCGCCTTGCGGGTCGGCTGCGCGGGCTTCGGCGTACCGCGAGTGGTCGGTGTGGTCGAAGCCGGCTTGGCCGCCAGGGCCGCCGCGACGGTGGCGCGCAGCCCGTCGTAGTCGGGGTGCGGGTAGGCGAACTTGAGCTTCTTCCCGTCCAGCGGCACCTCGGACACCTTCGCCGACTTGATCTTCAGCGCGAGCTCGAGGAAGGCGGGCAGCAGCTCCTGCGGGATGTCGGTGCGCAGCATGTTCTTGCCGACCTCGGCCAGGCTCCGGTAGCTCTTCAGCAGGTTCGGCGGTGTCGCGGCCTCGGCGATCGCGTGGATGGCGCAGCGCTGACGGGCGCTCCGGGCGTCGTCGGGGTTGGGGATCATGTACCGGCCGCGGGCGTACCAGAGGGCCTCCAGGCCCCAGAGGTGCTTGTCCTTGGCCGGCTGGAGGTAGTAGTTCGGCGGGCGTTTGGCGTCGTCGCTGCCGCCGACCGGGATCGGGTAGTTGATGTTGACCCTGATCCCGCCGAGCGCGTTGACCAGCTGGGTGAAGCCGGCCAGGTTGATCTGCACGTAGTAGTCCAGGGGCAGACCGGTCGCCTCGCCGACGGTGAGCTTGAGGATGTCGGCACCCTCGTTGTCGGACGGCCCGACGATGCCGGGGTGCTGCTCCGGCACGTTCTTGTAGATCGCGTCGAGCATCCACTCCAGCCGGTCAGCCATGCTGATGCCGTCCTCGCCGAAACCGTCCGGATACTCCTCGTGCAGCTTGGTGCCCTTCGGGAACGGCATGAACATCAGCTTGCGCGGCAGCGAGATCAGCGACACGTTGCCGGTGACCGTGTCGATGCTCGCGACGATCACGGTGTCGGTCCGGACCCCGTCGCGCTTGGCCGCGTCGTCGGCGCCGAGCAGCAGCACGTTGAGCCGCGGCTTACCGGCCCACGGGTCCTTCTTGTTCTTGACGGTCGGCCGGGTCGCGCTCTTGCTGTTGCCACCGGCGAAGACGGTCTGCACCAGGTCCTGCTGCGTCCGAGCGGTCTGCACGCCCATCGCGGTCGGTACGGCGACCGCGAAGCTGAGCAGCCCGACCAGTACCGCGCCACCGAACCGCGAGCCCTTCGTCGCGGTTCCCGAGCGCAGGGCCCGGTGCGAAGTGACGATGACGACGATCCACAGCGTGCCCAGCAGACAGAGCCCGACCGTGACGTACTGCAGCTGTTTGGGCGCCACCGCCAGCTCGATGATCCGCTCCCGCTGCGTGAGGCCGTAGTAGCCGGCCAGCCCGAGCAGAGCGAGGCTGACGGTGAGCACGACCGCGCCGAGCTTCTTCCAGCCGGCTGCCAGGTACCCGACCCCCGGGATCAGCGAGCCGAGCAGCGTCAGACCGAGGATCGCGCCGGTACGGCGTGGCCGGCCGGCCCGTCGCCGGGGCGCGGCCCGCCGGGCCCGGCCCCGCGAAGGTGCGGGTTGGTGCTGGTCACTCGGCATCGGTGTGTCTACAACTCCATCCAAGGGAGAGTTGGGCGCACACAATATGACGTATCCGGGGTGCAGATGGTTGTCGGTTTACCAAGGCCTGATGTTGGCTGACGGATCGTGGTCACGGCGTCGCTCAGGGCTAGCTGTTCGCGCCTGCGGGTCAGGCCAGCGCTTTGATCAGGTCGGTGAGCAGCTGCTGGGTCTGCCGCGGCGTACTGGCGGCGATCGACAGCGAGTCCATCGTAATCACGTACTCGTCCAGGTCCTCCAGCTTGTCCAGGTAGACCGCGCTGGTGAGGTGCTCGATGTAGACGATGTCGGGCAGGTCGGCGTCGGCGAACCGGAGCAGGCTGAACGCGCCGCCGGTGGCCGCGTAGCCGCCGGCCGAGAACGGCAGGATCTGGAGCGTCACGTTCGGCAGCCTGGACACTTCTGCGAGGTACTCCAGCTGGCCCCGCAGGACGGCCTGGCCGCCGATCGGCCGGCGCAGGACGGACTCGTCGACGATCGCCCAGAACCGGGCCGGGTTCGTGCCCTGCAGAATTTCCTGCCTGGTCTTGCGCAGTGCTACCAGCCGGTCGATCTCGGCGGTGGGCAACGGCCGCTCGCCGCGGCCGAGCCGGATCACCGCGCGGGCGTACTCGGGAGTCTGCAGCAGACCGGGCACGAACTGGACCTCGTAGGTACGGATCAGTTCGGCGGCCATCTCCAGACCGAGGTAGGAGTGGAACCAGTTCGGCGTGATGTCGTCGTAGCGCTGCCACCAGCCGGGGTTGTTCGCCTGTTTGGCCAGGTTGACCAGCCGGGTGCGCTCGGCCTCGTCCTTCAGTTGGTACAGGGTGAGCAGATCCTCGACGTCGCGGACCTTGAAGCCGACCCGGCCCAGCTCGAGCCGGCTGATCTTCGACTCCGAGCCGCGGATCGCGTAGCCGGCCTCGGCCCGGGTGATGTCGGCGTCCTCGCGCATTCGGCGGAGGTGCGCGCCGAGCATGATCCGCAGTGCGGTCGGCCCGCCCGGCGCTCCTTGCTCTGTCACCGCCATCCTCCCTGTCGCTGCCGCAGACGAGGATCATTTCACGATCGGGGCCTGCCCGGGGCAGGTCGACGCGCCCCCACGAACTGGAATCGTTCCCCTACTGTTAGTAGGCTCTGCTCTCCAGCCCCGTTCTGCCGACGTTCTGCGAGGTCGCTGATGCCCGACACCAAGATGTCCCCGAGCTCGGTACCGGTCGGGGTGGACACCACGCGGGCGAGCATCGCGCGGGTGTACGACGCGTTCCTGGGCGGCAAGGACAACTTCGAGATCGACCGCGAGGTACTGCGCCAGGTGGCGACGGTGGCCCCGGAGGTGACCGACCTGGCCTGGTCGAACCGCAACTTCCTGGTCCGCGCGTGCCGCTTCCTGGCCGGCCAGGTGGGCATCACGCAGTACCTGGACTGCGGTTCCGGCCTGCCGACCGCGGAGAACACCCACCAGATCGTGCAGCGGCTGGAGCCCAAGGCCAAGGTCCTCTACGTCGACAACGACCCGGTGGTGCTCGCGCACGGACGCGCGCTGCTGGAGGAGAACGAGCAGACCCTGTTCATCAGCGCCGACATCTTCAAGCCGTCGGAGGTGCTGGACCACCCGGAGGTCCGGGAGTTCCTGGACTTCGGCCAGCCGATCGCGCTGATCCACAACGGCACCATGCACCACTACCTCGGTGACGACGGCCCTGGCGTGATCAAGCAGTACACCGACACGCTGGTCGCGGGGTCGTACGTCGTGCTCTCGCACTTCCTCGACCCGGAGACGCCGGCGCACGCCAAGACCGCCCGCGCGCTGGAGGAGCGGTTCACCCACAGCCCGATGGGCAGCGGCCTGTTCCGCACCTACGGCGACATCCGGGCGATGTTCGGCGAGCTGGAACTGATGGAGCCCGGCCTGGTGCTGTGCGACGAGTGGTGGCCGGACGGCCCCCGGGTCAAGCCGCTCAGCCAGATCGAGGAGTGCATCGCCGGCGGCGTCGGCCGCAAGAACTAAGAGGTCTCCGAGACCAGTACGGCGGTGGTGTCCGCGGCGAGTGCCTTGAACAGATGGGGCACGTCGCCGGGGTAGGCGATGTAGTCGCCCGGGTGCAGCTCGATCGGCTCCTCCAGTGGGCCGATCAGGGCCCGCCCGGTGCTGAGCACGACATGCTCGATCGTGCCGGGCATGTGGGGCTGGGATTCCCGGCCCGGTCCCGGCGCGACGACGATGCGGTAGAGGTCGCGCCTGGCGTGGGGTGGGCTGGCCGCGACCAGGGTGGCGCTGTAGTCGGCATGCTCCGAGCGGATCGCCGGACCCTCGTTCGCCCGGATCACCTGAACCTTCGGGCGCTGTGGCTCGAGCAGGTCGGCGAACTGGATCTCCAGCGCGACGCTGAGCGCCCAGAGCGTCTCGACGCTCGGATTGCCGGTGCCCGACTCCAGTTGGGACAGGGTGGACTTCGCGATCCCGGCCCGTTTGGCCACCTCGGTGAGGGACAGGCCGGCCCGGCCGCGCTCGCGGCGCAGCGAGGACGCGATGACGTCGAGTGGTGCCTTGCTGTCCATCTGTGTTCGCTCCATCGGTCCAACCGTTCGGCTTGACGAACGGTCTCGAGGTGTTCATCATAAAACACATGCGTTCGACATGGCGAACAATCGATCCTGGACTGCTGCGGGACATCGCGCTGGTCTGCCTGGCCGACGGCATCGTCGGGCTCTCCTACGGTGCGATCAGCGTCGGCGGGGGACTCGCGTTCTGGGTGCCGATCGCGCTGTCCGTGCTGGTGTTCGCCGGAGCGTCGCAGTTCCTGTTCGTCGGGATCGTCGCGGCCGGCGGCAGCCCGGTCGCCGCCACCGTGGCGGGGTTGCTGGTGAACAGCCGGCACGTCGCGTTCGGGCTGGCCGTCAGCGATCTGATCGGCGGTGGCTGGCGGCGGCTGCCCGGCAGTCACCTGATGACGGACGAGAACGTCGCCTTCGCGCTCGGGCAGGACGAGTTCCGGCAGAAGCGGGCGGCGTACTGGGTCTGCGGGATCGGGATCTTCGTCTGCTGGAACCTCGGAGTGGTGATCGGGGCCGCGGCCGGATCGGTGATCACCGACACCGATGCGTTCGGGCTGGATGCCGCGTTCCCCGCGGTGCTGCTTGCGCTGGTGCTGCCGGCGTTGCGCGAGCGGTCGACGCGGACGGCTGCGCTGGCCGGGGTGGTCGTTGCCTTGGCGGCCACGCCGTTCCTGCCGGCCGGATTGCCGGTGCTGCTCGCGTTGACCGGCCTGGTGTTCTTCCGAGTTGCCAGACCCGTTGCTGCGTTGGAGGCTGCGCGATGAACGACACGACGATGCTGGTGGCGATCGGAGTGCTTGCCATCGGCACCTTTTCGCTCCGGCTGGCCGGGCCGTTGCTGCGGACCCGGTTCGAGTTGCCGGAGCGGGCGCAACAGGTGATGTCGGCGGCGGCGGTCGTGCTGCTGGCCGCGCTGGTCGCGACCGCGGCGCTCACGGACGGCGACACCCACGCGGGGATCGCGCGACCGGCGGGCGTGCTGGTCGGCGGCGTACTGGCCTGGCGGAAGGCGCCGTTCGTGCTTGTCGTGGTTGCCGCCGCGGCGACGGCCGCCGGGCTGCGGTTGCTCGGCGTACCGTGACCGGGGCTGGGCGCGCGGAGTCTCGCTGGCACTATCCCGCTTCGGTTCAGGGAGTTACCAGTCCAGTCTCGTAGGCCGTCACGACGAGCTGGGCCCGGTCGCGGGCAGCCAGCTTGAGGAAGAGCCGCGACACGTGGGTCTTCGCGGTCAGTGGCGAGAGCACCAACTGCTCGGCGATCTCCTGGTTGGACAGCCCTCGCCCGACGAGGCCGAGAACCTCCCGCTCCCGCGGAGTCAGACGGTCGAGCCGCCCGTCCGGAGCCGGCGACACCGCCGCGGCAATCTCTGGTACGGCGACCGGAATGGCCGCCACGTAGGCCTCGATCAACCGCCGGGTGACCTGCGGGGACAGCAGAGCTTGTCCGTCGTGGACCAGGCGGACCGCGTCGAGCAGGGCGCCGGGATCCACGTCCTTGAGGAGGAAGCCCGAGGCCCCGGCGCGCAGTGCGCCGAAGACGTACTCGTCGAGCTCGAAGGTGGTCAGCACCAGTACGCGGGTGCCGGTGAGCCGGGGGTCGGCCGTGATGCGCGCGGTCGCTTCGAGCCCGTCGACCCTGGGCATCCGGATGTCCATCAGAACCACGTCGGGCATGGTCCGGGTGGCCAGCTCGACGGCCTCGGCGCCGTCGACGGCCTCGCCGACCACCTCGAAGTCGTCCTCGGCTTCCAGGAGGGCACGGAAGCCGGCCCGTACCAAGGTCTGGTCGTCGACCAGCAGCACCCGGATCATGGGGCTCCGATGGGGAGCGACGCGGCCACCCGCCAGCCGCCACCTGGGCGGGGCCCGGCCTCCAGTGAGCCGCCGAGAGCGGCGGCCCGCTCTCGCATCCCTCGCAAACCTTGGCCTGATCCGGTACCGGCACCAGCCGGTGCTCCGGCCGGACTCCCGTCGTCCTCGACCGCGAAGACCACGAGGTCGTCGTGCCGGGTCACCAGCACGTGCGCCGAGGTCGGGCCTGTGTGCCGGAGCACGTTGGTCAGCGCTTCTTGCACGATGCGGTAGCCCGTCGCGCCTACTGTCGCCGGGAGAGCCCCGCCGTCCGCGCCCAGGTCGACAGCGATGTCGACGTCGAGACCGGCAGATCGCAGGCTCTCTCGCAAGTCGGAGAGACCGTCGAGGTCGAGGGTCGGGTGCACCGGCGCGGAAGCGCCGGGACCGTCGTTCTCGCGCAGCACCCCCAGCATCGAGCGCAGGTCGTTCAGAGCGGCACCGCTGACGCTTTTGATGTCCGTCAGGGTGCGGCGAGCCTGTTCGGGGTTCCGGTCGAGCAGACGCGCGCCGACGCCGGCCTGCACGTTGATCGCCACCATCGCGTGAGCGACGACGTCGTGGACGTCGCGGGCGATCCGGAGTCGCTCCTGCCCGACTCGGCGCAGAGCCTCCTCCTCCCGGGTGCGCTCGGCTGTGCGCGCCCGCTCGAGCAGCGCGGCGGTATGGGCCTGCCGCTCGTGGGTCGCCACTCCGAGCGCGAGAGGAAGCGCGACCAGGCTGAGGTTGCGCGCGGTGTCCCACGAGAGCACGGCATGCGGGCTGCGGGTCTGCAGGATGATGATCACCACCGGGACGAGCAGGGCTGCCGCGGCCAAGGCAGTCCGGCGGCCCCGGCGGGTGGCCAGCGCGTAGGCGCACAGCACGGCTGGGAGCACCGAGGTGTTGTAGATCTGTGCGGTCACCAGCACCCCGAACAGCGTGAGCATCGCCAGGAACAACGCCCACTCCGGTGCCCGCCGGCGCAGCACCAGCGGGAGCGAGGCGGTCACGATCGCGGACACTGCGAGCACACTCGGCCGGGCCTGGTCGAGCACCTGTAGTTCCACCACCATGGCCGCGATGCACAGCAGCGCCGGTACCCCGTCGGCGACGAGGTACCGGAAAAGCTTGCGACGCTCAGCGGCTCCGGTCACGCCCCGAGAGTAGCGGGCCGTGACCCGAGCCGGCGTCGTCCTCAGGGAGTACTTGCCAGGCGCTTCGCCTCGGCCTGCGCGAGGTGTTTGTTCGCGTCGGAACCGCCCTCCGACAGGCCGATCCGGTCGTGGAGCCGGCGTAGCGGCATCGGCGCCCACCAGTTCCATTTGCCCATCAATCCCATCAGGGCCGGTACCAGCAGCGAGCGGACGACGAAGGCGTCGACCAGGACGCCGACCGCGGTGGCCAAGCCCAGTTGCTGCATGAAGGAGATCGAACTGGTGCTGAACGCCCCGATCGCGACCGCCAGCAGGATCGCCGCCGAGGTGACGACACTGCCGGTACGGCCCAAGCCGGTTGCCACCGCGTCACGCTCGGAGAGCCCGGCCTCACGAGACTCCTTGATGCGGCCGAGGAGGAAGACTCCGTAGTCGGTCGACAGCGCGAACACCACGGCGGCGGCGACCAGGAAGTCGGTCGGTTCGATGCCGCCGTTGGGGGTGTAGCCGAGCAGGCCGGTCAGGCGGCCGTCCTGGTAGATGAAGGTCAGTACCCCGAGGGCGACACCAACGGTCAGGACATTCATCAGCACCGCCTTGATCGGCAGTACCACCGAGCCGGTCATCAGCCACAGCACCAGCATCGTGAGGCCGACCAGCAGCGCGATCGCGAGCGGCAGGCCGGCCGCGATGGAAGCCTGCTGGTCGACGAACTCGGCAGCGGGTCCGGCGACCAGCGCGTCGACACCCTTGCCGTCGGCCAGTTCGCGGACGTCGGCGACTGCTTGCTGGGCGACGTCTCCGGCGGCGTCACCCGCGACGACCAGGTCGATCTGCCAAGTGTTCTGGCCAAGGTCGACGGCTTTGGCAGGGACTTCGACACCTCGCACGGACGAGGCCGCCTCGGCGAAGGCCGCAGCCTCGGCCGGGTCTCCGGTGCGCACCACAGCGGTCACCGGAGTGTTGCCGGAGCCGTCGTACTTCTGGGCCAAGGTGTCGCTGACCACGCGGGCGCTGAGGTCGGTGGGCACCACGGTGCCGTCGACCGGGGTCCACTCGGCTCGCAGCGCCGGCACCGCGAGCGCGACCATGACAGCGGCGGTCGAGACGGCTACCAGTCCGGGGCGGCGCATGACCAACTGCGAGAGGCGGTACCAGCGGGCCTCGGACCCGGAGGCCTGTCGGGACCGGCGAGCGAGCTTCGCCCCCCAGAGGCCGAAGACCGCCGGGGTGACGATGAGCGAGGCGACCGCCGCGATGACCGAAACGACGGCGCCGGCCAGGCCCATGGATCGGAGGAAGCCCAGCGGGAACACAGTCAGCGTGATGAGCGCGACCGCGACGGTGGCCGCCGAGAAGGCAACAGTGCGGCCGGCGGTGCGCATGGTGGTGGCGACCGCACCGAAGGTCGGGCCCTGACTTTCCAGTTCCTCGCGGTAGCGGCTGACCAGGAAGAGGGTGTAGTCGATGGCCAGTCCGAGGCCGAGTCCGATCACCAGGTTGAGCGCGAAGACGCTGAGGCCGTAGACCTGGTTGATCCCGGCCAGCGCCAGAAACGTGCCCATGACGGTGGTGATGCCGACGGCCAGCGGCAGGACCGCGGCGCGGCCGCCGAAAATCAGCAGCGACAGCACGATCAGGATCGGGAAGGCCAGCAGTTCGGCGCGGCTGAGATCTTCGGCGACCCGCTCGCTGAGCTGAACGCCGGCGACGGCCTGGCCGCCGACCGTGACGGCGGGGTCGTCGGCGAACGCTTCCAGGACGTCGGTGGCCACGTCGTTGCTGCTGACGCCGGCCTCGAGAGTGCCGAGGACCAGGCTCGAGGAGCCGTCGGTCGCGGACCCGGCCGAGGTGACCGCGGCGATGCCGTCGACCGCTTTGAGCGTGTTGGTGGCGGCGCTGACCGCGGGCCCACTGGAACCGCCATCGACGAGAAGTACTACGCCGGCCGACGGGCTGCGTCCCGTCGCGGCCTCGGCCCGCTCTACGGCGCGGACGGAGTCGGCATTCGAGGCCACGAAGCCGCCCTCCGTCTCGAGAGCACCGGCGACCGGACCGCCGATGACACCGGCGACGACGACGAAGAAGAAGATCGCCACCAGAGAACGACGTGGGGCTGAGTGGAGGGCTTTCAGGGCCCGGCCAAGAGGTGAGGTGGTCATGGCCCCAACCCTCGTCGCAGGCAACGGGCCGGCGCGTCATGCCGGGGGAGTGGGTCAGGACCCGACGACGACGCGGGTACGTCGCCCGGCGTACACCCCTCGGCGTAGCCGCGCAGGCGGCGCAGCGCAGATGGCGCAGCGGCGACGGCAGCCGGGCTGCGGCGGTTCGGCGTACCGTGACCGTGGTCGGCCCTATCGTTCTGGCATGAAACGAGTCGCGCTCGCCAGCTTCGCCGTCGGGGCCGTCCTGGCCGCGTTCTTCGCCGTGTTGCTGGTTCGCAACCTGCCGAGCACGCCACAGCCGATCGGCGCCGGGAGCGTGCAGCTGAAGAAGGACGGGTTGCAGTTGTGGGCCTCCGTGCGTGCTGCGGAGCCGGCTTGTGAGGTGAAGAACTCGGCCGGTTCCGAGGTCGCGCTGACGGTCGCGACCGGATCGGAGCGGATCACGATCAACGACAAGAGCTGGTACCTGGTCGCGCGGTCGACCGACGTCGTTCCCGCCGGCGACTACACGGTCAGCTGCGTCGCGGCCGATCCCGGTACGACGTACGCCGTCGGCCCGCGACTGTCGATCGGGACCTTCGTGCTGTCGATCCTGGGCCTGGTGTTCTCGCTGCTGATCTTCATCGGGCTGGGGGTGGTGCTCCTGGTGATCAGCTCGGTCCGCAAGCGCAAGAATCAGCCAGGCGGTACCTTCCCGAGTGGCGGCCCCGGCTACCCGCGGCAAGGCAACACCTTCCCGGGCTACCCGCCGCCCGGCGGCTACAACCCCGGCCCCAACCCGGATCGCCCGCAGGACCGCTAGCTCGCGGTGCGAAGGCGAGGGCGTCGAGAAGTCGCCAGTACCGGTGACCGGCCAAGGCTCGGCCACCGGCTGAGGCGTACAGGCTGCTGAAGGTGGTGCCTGCCTCGACTCCGTGGAGCAACGCGAGCGCTGTCGAGCAATGCGCGACGTCGAGGTCGGCCGGTCCCCAGGACGTCTCCACCCAATCCACTACGCCGCTGACCCGACCGCCGTCGAACAACACGTTGCTCGGATGGAAGTCCCGGTGCAGAAAGACCACGCCTGGTACTCGCGAGGTCTGGCATCGACCGTCACCCGATGGATCGCGGCGAGCTGCTCGGCCAGTAGCACTGCTCGTTCGGCCGACCCCGGCTCCTCCACGTGCACGACACCAGGCAGCAGCGTCATCAGCAGTGACGGGTGGTCGCAGTACCGGGCTTCCGCGTCGACACCGACCAGCTCCGCGGCGAGGATCTCGGTGGGGTGCTTGACGAAGAACTCGTCGACGAAGACGAGGGGATCAGGCATGGACCACCGGCGAGCCCTTCGGCCGGAGCAGGAAGGCGCCGACGTACAGCAGGGCGGCGATGATCAACAGACCGTCGAAGCCGATCAGCAGGGCGGCGTACTCGAGGCAGCCGCCGAGCATCGCGCCGAGCAGGTTGGCACCGAAGCTGGCCGTGCCGTCGGCGGTGTCGGTGAAGCGCTTCGCGAAGATCACGTTGGCGGCGAAGATCGGGGTGAACGCGATCACCACGGCGACCAGGGCCCGCAGGCCGACCGGCATCGACAGCAGCCAGCTGTCCGGGAACACCCAGCTCAGCAGCAACCCCGCGCCGAGGACGACGTACATCACCTTGACCGGTGGGGTCTTGAACCTCCGCGTCACCTCGACGGCCGCCAGGACGGCGACCAGCACCCCGGCGAACACGATCGCGTTGACCACCCACGTCGTACCGAACAGCAGGGCGAACCCGGTGATGCTCTTCGTCTCCAGCAGCATGAAGCCGGCGCCGAGCAGGAACAGGTCGGCGTACGGGCGCATCCGCCGGTACGACGAACCGCCGCCCGCTATCCCGACGCCGATCAGCCCGGCCAGCAGCACCAGGCCGAGCGTCACCAGGTAGAGCGACGGGATCCGGTCGGTGAACAGGTAGAGGAACGGCCGGTTGTCGGTGGCGGGCGGCGGCGTGATCGCCGTCTTGCCTGCCCATGCGGTGCCGCAGGTCTGGTCGTTCTCGGTCAGTCCGACGGTCACCACGGCCTGCTGCAGGTCGTCGCCGACCTTGTCCACGCACGGCTTGTGCCCGAAAGCCTTCTCCGCCGTCAACGCGAGCCGGTCGATCAGCCAGGTCTCGCGGTAGTAGTTGTACATCGCGAACGCGCCGCCGGGAGCCAGGTGCTCCTTGGCGCTCTCGAACGCCTGCTGGGTGAACAGGTAGCTCTCCAGCCGCAGCGAACTGGCGCCGTTGACCAGCGTCAGCGAGTCCGGCAGCGCGAGCAGGATCAGGTCGTACTTCTTGTCCGTCCGGGACAGGAACGCCCGCCCGTCGTCGATGTACGACGTCACCCGCGGGTCCTGGTACGGGCGGTCGGGGTGCCTGGCCTTGCCGATGTCGCGGATCTCCGGGTCGATCTCGACCGCGTCGACGTGCTCCGCGCCCTTCTTCAGCGCGATCGCGACGTCGGAGCCCGAACCCGCGCCGATGATCAGCACGTTCTTCGGCGCCTTGCCCGCGTTGGCGCGCTCGTACGGCAACCCGTACTGCGGCTCCCACTGCAGCCGCGAGTCGGCCGGGATCGCCTGCTGGTGCGGTACGCCGTTCACCGTGATCGTCAGTAGCGGTACGCCTTGCCAGTCGTACCCGGAGGTCTGCACCTTGTAGTACGGCGACCAGCTGTTCTCCGGCCGCGTCGACTCGTGGAACAGCACGCCGACCATCACCAGCAGCGGCGACGCCACCAGCGCGGCGCTCAGCGCGGTCGCGGTCGCCTTCTGCTGCGGAACCATCAGTGCCAGGAAGGCGATGGTGACGATCGCACCCCACCAGATCGGCGGCGCGCCCAGGAACGACAACCCGGTGAACAGCAGGATGCCGGCCAGGCTGCCGATCAGGTCGAACCGGTACGCCGTCAGCCGCGGCAGCTCGCCGAAGCAGCGGCCGACGAGCTCGGCCGGACCGGCCAGAATCACCGCGGCGGCGATGAAGACGATCGGCAGGATCGCCCAGGTCGGCGGACCGGTGGTCTCCAGGCTGGTGAAGTAGATGACGCTCGACGAGTTGCCCCGGTTGACCGTGACCGGCTTCCACGCGATCACCGCGACCAGCAGACCGAGCGCGATCGGCGAGTAGTACGGCAACTGCTTCGCCCGGCTGGACCGCAGGATCCCGATCCCGATGCCGAGGAACGAGCCGAGCAGCACGAAGTTCGAGAAGTAACTGAGGTGGACGACGTTGGACCCGGTCCACCGGATCAGCGCCAGCTCGAGGAACAACATCAGCGCGCTGGCGAGCACCAGGCGCGGCCGCACCGCGAAGGGACTGTGCCAAGCCGGAGCGCTGACCTGACCGGGGGTAGACGAGTCGACTGCCATGGGCGGGGACCATACCGGATCAGGTGTGGTCTACATCACCCTTGCTGGTTTTTTTGGGTCTGAGGTTTTGACCCACCCGTACTCGGATCGCGGGGTGCGGGCGTTGCGCCCACCCGGCACCACGGTGGTGGGTCGCGGATCCTGCGGCATCACTCCGGCGTTTGCGGCGGGCAACAGGTTGGCTCACCTATGCAACGCGAGCAGGAGAAGCATCGCGTTGTTCCAACTGTGGTTCGGGCGGGCTCAACGCGGCGGCGCGCGATGTGAGCACGGGTGGGGCAAAAGCACCGGCGACCACCCCCACAACTGAGGGTGGCCGCCGGCGGTTGTCAGCGAATGGCGGGCCTCGCCAGCTGGCAGCCGGACTTGTTCAGGTCGAGGGTGCGGGTCGCCGTGAGGCAGGTGTAGAGCCACCAGGTCTGCTGGCCGTACGCCGCGCCCTGGTCGACGGTGATGTTGCCGGCGGCGTCGACCTCGCACGGGTTGTTCATCGTGCAGCGGCCGCCGTCCTCGTTGCCGGTGTTGTTGACGCCGATCACCTCACCGGTCGACGTGCTCACGATCGGCGAACCCGAGGTGCCGCCGATGGTCTGGCAACCGGGCTGGCGGTACTTGATCGAGCTCTTCATCACCCAGCCGGCCTCGCGCAGCTCGGGGATGGTGCTCTGCACCGAGCAGGTGTAGATGCGCTTCCAGTAGCCGGAGACGACCGCCATGCCGGCGCCGGCGGCGGGAGCCTGCTTGGCCAGCGTCAGCGGGGTGACGTTCAGCCGGTTCTTGATCGCGGCGTAGCTCTCGGTCAGCCGGTAGAGCGACACGTCGGTCTTGGTCATCGTCGCGTAGAGGACCCGGTTGGCCCGGACCGTACCGGCGTTGCTGGAGCTGGGCCGCAGCAACGTGAACGAACGGGAGGAGGACCGGTTGACGATCACCTGGCCGGGACTCGGCATCCCGCCCTCGTAGCAGTGGCCGTTGGTGAGGATCAGGGCCGGGTCGGTCGCCAGCGATTCGGCGTACCGGACCAGCGAGCCGGAGCAGTTGCTGAGTGCCGCGATACCGGTGTAGTCGGCGCCTGGTGCGGCGACGGCGGCCGGGGCGGAGGCCTGGGGTGCGGCCTCGACGGCGAGTGCCTGGCTGCCACCGAGCAGCGCGGCGCTGAACGCGACGGTGGTCGCGGCAAGGGTACGGAACAGTCTCATGGGCGGTTTCCTGTCCTCACTGGAGTGCTCGCAGTCTGGGGCGGTGCGAGCGGGCCGTAACCGGCCCAGGACTCTTCGTATCGGAACATCGGGTGCCGTGACCATCACCAAGGCGTGAAAACGACCCTCCGCGCCGGAGTACAGGGGTAAACCTGCGGCAACGCCCGTTCGGCCCTACGGCTGGTCGGCGCCTGCAGTGGGTGAGCCTCCTGTTACCCTTCGTCTCCGGATCCGCCCGGCTCGAACCATGACCTCCTCCGGTACGTCGTACCCGGTGAGGACGGGGGACAGGAGGCATGTCGGCGCACCTGAGAGGGTGGTGTCGTCCATGCCACGGGAGAACGGAAGGGACCATGCCGCAGGACAGCAAAGACCTGCGCAATCTCAGCGAACCGGTGCGGTTCAGGCGGGCGCTGACGCTGCTGCTGATGACGCTGATCCTGCCCGGATCCGCGCAGATCGCGGTCGGCAGCAAGAAGGCGGGCCGCTGGGCCTGGCGGGTGCTGGCCGGCATCTTCGCGGTCGTCGTCTTCGTCGTCGTGCTGTCGCTGATCTGGCGGGCCGGGGCGATCAACCTGATGGTCTCGCCGACCACACTGCGGTTCGTCCAGATCCTGCTGATCCTGCTGGCGATCGGCTGGGCGGCGCTGTTCGTCGACGCCTACCGGCTCGGCCGGCCGCTCACGCTGGAGCGCAAGCACCGGCTGACCTTCAGCATCCTGGACGGCGCGCTGATCGTGCTGGTCGTCGGCGCGCTGATCTGGGGCAGCACGATCGTCTCCACCCAGCGTGACTTCGTCGCGTCGGTGTTCGGCAACGGCAAGAAGTCCGACGCCGACAAGGGCCGGTACAACGTGCTGCTGCTCGGCGGCGACTCGGGCACCGACCGGGTCGGCACCCGGCCGGACAGCATCACGCTGGCCAGCGTCGACGCGAACACCGGCCGGACCGTACTGATCGGCCTGCCGCGCAACATGGCGAGGGTGCCGTTCCCGGCCGGTACGCCGATGAACAAGGAGTTCCCCGAGGGGTTCCGGTGGAAGGACTGCGCCGAGAACTGCCTGCTGAACGGTGTCTACACCTACGCGGCCGAGCACCCGGCGTTGTTCCCCGGCGATCCGAACCCCGGCGTCACGGCCACCATGCAGGCGGTCGAGGGGATCACCGGACTGAAGGTCAACTACCACGTGCTGATCGACCTGGCCGGCTTCCGAGACCTGCTGAACGCGGTCGGCGGGATCACCCTGGACGTCGGCAAGCGGGTCCCGATCGGCGGCATCGGTTCACCGATCAAGGGGTACATCGAGCCGGGGGCCAACCAGCATCTGGACGGGTACCACGCCCTCTGGTTCGCGCGGTCACGGGCCGGTGCGACAGACTACGAGCGGATGACCCGGCAGAAGTGCGTGATGACGGCGATGCTGAACCAGCTGTCACCGCAAACGGTGCTGGTCAAGTTCCAGGGCATCGCGAAGGCGAGCAAGAAGGTGGTCAACACCGACATCCCGGCCAGTGACCTCGGCACCTTCACCGATCTCGCGCTGGACTCGAAGAAGCTGCCGGTGTCAAGCTTCTCCGCGGTCCCGCCGCTGATCAGGACCGGTAACCCGGACTTCGAGCTGATCCGGACCAAGGTGGCCGAGGCGATCGGAAAGTCCGAAGCGCTGGACAAGTCGTCCGATGACGGAGACGGTAAGACCACGAACACCCCGAGTAACCCCCGCACGACCACCACCCCGAAGAAGCCGAGCAGCACCAGCACCAAGCCCGGTAAGAGCAGCAGCACCCCGTCCAAACCCGGTAACGACGTCGACGACGTCGCTTCGATCTGTAAGGCCTGACCTGAACATGTCCTTGTCTTCCTGGCCCCCCGTCTCCGTCGTGATGCCGGTGCTGAACGAGGAACGCCACCTCGAAGAGGCCGTAGGTCGCGTACTCGACCAGGAGTACCCCGGCGAGCTCGAGGTGGTGCTCGCGATCGGTCCGAGCAAGGACAGAACCCAGGCGATCGCCGCCCGGCTGGCCGCGGCCGACCAGCGGATCACGATCGTCGCGAACCCGACCGGCAAGACGCCGGCCGGCCTGAACACCGGGATCTCGCACGCCCGCCACGACATCGTCGTACGGGTCGACGGGCACGGCGTACTGACCCAGGGCTACATCACCCGCGCGGTCGAGGTGCTGCACGAGAGCGGCGCCGACAACGTGGGCGGCGTGATGGCGGCCGAGGGCCGGACGCCGATCGAGATGGCCGTGGCCTGCGCCTACCGGTCGCGGCTCGGTCTGGGCGCCTCCACCTTCCACCAGGGCGGCAAGGCCGGTCCGGCGGACACCGTGTACCTCGGCGTCTTCCGCCGCGCCGCGCTGGAGCGGGTCGGCGGCTTCGACGAGTCGATGCACCGGGCACAGGACTGGGAGCTCAACTACCGCATCCGCAAGACCGGCGGCCTGATCTGGTTCAGCCCCGACCTGTCGGTGACGTACCGCCCGCGCTCCTCGCTGAAGGACGTCGCCAAACAGTTCTTCCACACCGGCCAGTGGCGCCGCGAGGTCATCCGCCGCCACCCGGAGACCGCAAACAAGCGCTACCTGGCCCCGCCGGTAGCGGTCGTCCTGCTGGCCCTCGGCACCATCATGGGCATCGTCGGCCTCGCCACCGGCATCAGCATCCTCGACATCGGCTTCCTGGCTCCCCTCGGCTACGCCCTCCTCCTGCTGGTCGGCTCCGCCATGGAAGGCCGCTACCTCCCCTGGAAAGCCCTCTTCTGGCTCCCCCTGATCTGCGCCACCATGCACGTCTCCTGGGGCCTCGGCTTCCTGATCGGCCTCCAGGAACGCCCGGCCCCGCCCGCCACGGCCCCCGGGGCTCCTGCTTCGGCCTAGTACTACGCCCGCTTCGCGCCTCCTCCGTCGCGGCTCGCGATGGCTGGGGCCGGCGGCCTGGATACTCCAAGGAACTCACATGCGTCGGCTGATCCTCGCCCCAGCTGTCTTGACCGCACTAGTACTGGCCGGGGCCAGCTGTACTACCGAGCCTGCAGCCATCGACGATCAGAAGACGGCACCGAGCACTCCGTCGGCGACGCAACCTGTCGAGACGTCGGTGGCGCCTATGTCGCTTCTGCAAGCCAAGAAGGCGTTGCTCACTCTGCGGGATCTTCCTGCGGGCTGGACTGGCGGTAAGGCCACAGAAGAGCCTTCTCGGCCGGAAAAGACCGGGAGCTACGATCCGGCGGAGTGCGTGGTAGTCCTGCATCCGCTGCACGAACGGGGCGCACCGCTGAAGAAGGTGGGAGTTACTTTCACTTCGGCGACAGATTTCAGCATCTCCGAGACGGTCACCACGTGGCCGGTAACGCAACGAGGAATCGTCCAGCGCGTCGCGGACACGCTGTCGAGATGCTCAGCATTCAAGCTGACCTATCCGACCGGTGAAGAGTCGACCTTCACCGCCAGGCAGGTGGCGCTTGGCGGGCTGAGCGATGTCGTTGCAGTACATTTCGAAGAGACAAGCGGCTTCCGGTATGGGATGCATGTCGGATGGGCCGTTCGAGGTGGCGGGGTGCTCCGCCTTCAGATGGGCGACTCGTACAGCGAGGCCCTGTTCGTCAGCACCCTGTCGAAGGCGACCTCGAGGCTTGAAGACGCGGCCGGCTGACCTAGCTGATCTTCAGAGTGCGCCCGCCGCCGGGATCGAAGGCGTGCTGGAAGGTGAACCCGTACGGCGTGGAGCCGTGGTCGTGCAGGTGTTCCAGCTTGGCGACCCCGTCCTGCCAGGTGGGGACCATCTCCTCGGCGACCCACCAGAACACGTGCCCCGGGTGTCCCGTCTTCTCGAACCAGTCGTAGCGCCGGTTGAGCGCCGTGCGGTGCAGACCGGCGTAGACGAAGCCGAAGGCGGATGGCAGATCGGTCCAGAGTGAGAGGGTCGCCGCCAGCGCGATGGTCTCCGCGGTGCGGCCCTTCCGGTACCAGGCCGGAACAGCGAACTCTCCCCATTCGCCCCAGTCCGAGTCGAAATCGGTCTGCGTGCCCAGGCTGCGGTCGGCCGCTTGAGCATGAGCGATGTATCCAGGTTGCCGGCCGACCTCCCCGTAGACGGACCCGCCGCTCGCGTGGAACTCCCGCGTAGCAGGTGCTGGATCGGTGAGAGGCGACTTCAGGACGCCGAACGTGTACAGAGCAAGCTGGGGCATGCGTCTCCTTCGCTGGCTGGACGCCGAACGTCAGAGAAGGTAGCCCGCGCCGCAGGCGCTGTCGAAGTTGCTTTTCCCTTGCTGAAATGGCCTCTCGGACAGGGCGAACTACCTCGCGGCAGTCGCCTCGCGGTTGTACGCCCCGACCACCTCGCGCACATCCCCGTCCATCCGCAGGACGCCCTTGTCCAGCCAGATCGCGCGGTTGCAGGTGTCCAGTACGACGTCCAGGCTGTGGCTGACCAGGAAGACTGTGCCTGCCTCCGACCGCAGGTCCTTGATCTTCTGCTCCGACCGGACCCGGAACTCCGCGTCCCCGGTCGCCAGCGCCTCGTCGACCAGCAGGATGTCGTGGGTCTTCGCCGACGCGATCGCGAACTTCAGCCGCGCCGCCATCCCCGACGAGTAGGTCGACATCGGCAGGTCGATGAAGTCGCCGATGCCGGAGAACTCCACGATCTCGTCGTACCGCGCGGCGATCTCGGCCTGCGACATACCCATCGCCAGGCAGCCGAGGACGACGTTCCGGTCGCCGGTCAGGTCGTTCATCATCGCCGCGTTCACGCCGAGCAGCGACGGCTGCCCGCCGGTGTAGATCGCGCCGGAGGCGGGCGGCAGCAGCCCGGCGATCGCGCGCAGCAGCGTCGACTTGCCGGACCCGTTGCGCCCGATCACGCCGATCGCATCGCCCTTGTACGCCGTGAACGTGACGTCCTTGACCGCGTGCACCTCGCGGATCGTCGGCCGGTCCTGACGCTTCAGGATCCGCCGGAACGCGGTCGCCGCGGTGCCCTTGCCGCCCTGCCCCGCGATCACCTTGTAGATGATGTTGACATGGTCCGCGATCACCGTCGGAATCTGCTCAGCCACGGCCGTACCTGTCTTCCGCGCGCCAGAAGAACACGAACCCGCCGGCCAGTACGACGACCGCCCACCCCGCCGCGATCGGCCACGCGTTCGGCAGCGCGTTGCGCTCGTGGCCGTCCAGCAGGGCGCGGCGGACCAGATCGATGTACGCCGAGATCGGGTTGAGCGCGAGCAGGTGGATCACCCATCCCGGCGCGTCGAGATCGCGGAGCTTGTCGGGGATCGAGAAGAAGATGCCGGAGGCGTAGAGCCAGGTCCGGGTGACGAACGGCAGCAACTGGCTGATGTCTGACACGAAAGTGCCGATCCGGGCGAAGATCAACGTCATACCGAGATTGAACATGGTCTGCAGCAGCAGCGCGGGCACCACCAGGAACCAGCTCCAGCTGAGCCCGTCGGTCACGCCGACCAGGATGAACACGATGCCCATCGAGACGGCCATCTGGTTCAGCTCGTTCAGCACGTAGGCCAGCGGCAGCGTCGCCCGCGGGAAGTGCAGGGTGCGGATCAGCGACATGTTCAGCGCCAGCGCGCGCGACCCCTCGGTCATCGAGCGCTGGGTGTAGGTGAAGACGAACATGCCGCAGATCAGGAAGGCGGCGTAGTTGTCGATGCCGTTCTTCGTGCCCAGCAGGACGCCGAACGCCAGGTAGTAGACCGCCGCGTTCATCAGCGGCGTGAGCACCTGCCAGATCGAGCCGAGCCGCGCGCCGGCGTACATGGAGTAGGTGCGGGCACGGGCGTAGCTGACGATGAACTGCCGGCGTCCCCACAGCTCACGCAGATAGCCGCCGAGTGGAGGTCTCGCGGAGCTTCTGGTCAGGCCATGTCGTGCTGCCAGCGCCGCCAGGTCGGCGTTTTCGGCCGGCCCGGCCGTAGTGGACATGCGAGCAATCTATCGGCCCGGTGCACCGAGCTTCACATCGGCGGGCCGGTCCCTGTCGCGGTGGCCCCGGAACCGCACTAGCGTGGTCGGGTGAAGCAGAGCCGCCCTTCTGATCTGTCCGAGGAAGAGCTCGGATTCCGCATCCGGGGACCAGTGCGCTGGTTGCTGCCGTCCGTGCTCAGCAGTATCGGCATCAAGGCTGTGCTGTCAGGCATCTTCGGCGCGTACGCCGACAAGCGGGAGCTGCAGAGTTCGTTGCCCGCCGACCACTATCAGCACGGCACCGAGGAGTTGTGGTTCGACTTCGTCGCCGATCTGGGGGACGGGTTCGACGCGACGTACACGGTGGCTTCGTTGCTGGCCGCCCCTGAACTCGAGCCGGTCGACGGGTTGCGCCTGCCGCGCGCGTCGCTGCTGGTGATGGGAGGCGACGAGGTCTACCCGGCCGCGTCGTCGACGGCGTACGAGGATCGCACGAAGGGCCCGTACCGCGCCGCCCTGCCGGAGCCGGCCGACCCGCCGACCTTGTTCGCCCTGCCCGGCAATCACGACTGGTACGACGGTCTGACGGCATTCCTGCGCGTCTTCGCCCAGCAGCGCGACGTCGGCGGCTGGAAGACCGAGCAGGGCCGCAGCTACTTCGCGATCAACCTGCCGCAGCGGTGGTGGCTCGTTGCCGTCGACACCCAGTTCAGCGGGTACATCGACGCGCCGCAACTCGACTACTTCCGCAACGCACTCGCCTCGATGCAGAAGGGCGACGCGGTCATCCTCTGTACGCCGACGCCCGCGTGGGTGCACGCCGGCGCCGGTGGCGAAACGCACGAGTACGACACCATTCGCTTCTTCGACCGCGAGATCATCCGGCCGCTCGGCGGGGTCACCCGGGTGATGCTGTCAGGGGACTCGCACCACTACGCCCGGTACGCCGAACGCGACGGCAGCGGTCAGCGCATCACCAGCGGTGGAGGCGGCGCCTTCCTCTCGGCGACCCACCTGCTGCCTTCGTCGCTCACCCTGCCGCCGAAGGTCTCGCGCGTTGCCGACGTCAACGAGGTCGCCACCTTCGACAACCAGCAGACCTATCCCGAGGCGCGCGAGTCGAAACGACTGGCGCGCGGGATCTACAAGCTTCCCTTCCGCAACCCCGGCTTCTGGGGGTTGACGGCCGCGCTGCAAACCGTGTTGGCGCTACTCGTCCAGTTCGGCCTCGCTGCTGAGCCGAACGGCATCTTCGACCTCCTCGCGGCCTGGACCCCGGCCGCCTTCGGGGTTGCGCTCACCGTCGTCGCCGGCGTTCTGTTCTCCCGCTTCGGGCTGGTCCGCAGCGGCTGGGCCGCCGCCTTCGCAGGTTTCCTGCATTCGCTGGCCCATCTGGCCCTGATGATCGCCTGGGCCGCAGTGCTCTTCCGGCTCAGCCAGGACGCGGCCGACTGGATCACGGTGCTGGTCGCCTTGGTGGTGACGCCCGTACTGGTGGGCTTCGTGGACGCCGAACTGGTCGCGGCGTACCTGCTGATCGCGGGGAAGTTCGGCTTCAACATGAACGAGCTGTTCGCCGGGCAGAGCATCGAGGACTACAAGGGATTCCTGCGGATGCACATCAACCGGGCGGGAGATCTGACCATCTATCCGCTGAAGGTGCCCAAGGTCTGCCACGCGTGGAAAGCCGATCCGTCGGGTTCCCCGGAAACCCCATGGCTGATCCCGGACGGGCCGACGTTGCGGGCTGCGCTGATCGAACCGCCGATCGAGGTGCCGCGCGGGACGACGCTGCCGGGGACCGATACGACTGCTGTCCTGTAAGTCTCCCGCGCCTGCTCCGGCGGTCGCTCCCGCGCCTGCTCCGGCGGTCGCTCCTGCGTCGCGCTCACCTCCGCTAGCTCCCACCCACCCTTCAAGCCGGCTCCTCCGTCGCCGAACCTGCGGCGGTCAGCCCGGCGCGGCGTACCTGCGTGGTTGCGCGTGTTGGTGACCAGAGGTCAACGCGTCAAGCCTGCAACTGCAGTGCTGGACCCCGCCGAGAAACGCCTGTCCACGCGCCTCCGTCCGCCGTCCGCCGTCCGCCAACTGAGACTCCTCTTCGGCATCCCGGGAAAAAGTTACCTTTGTCTATCTTCTTACTAAACTTTACCCGGAGGCCTGGACCATGAGCGTGACCGACGAACTGCTTGCCAACGCCGAGCAGTATGCGGCGACCTTCGACAAAGGCGACCTTCCGCTGCCTCCCGCGAAGCACGTCGCGGTGGTTGCCTGCATGGACGCCCGCCTCAACCCCTACGGCCTGCTCGGGCTCGACGAAGGCGACGCCCACGTCATCCGCAACGCCGGCGGCGTCATCACCGCCGACGAGCGCCGCAGCCTCGCGATCAGTCAGCGGCTGCTCGGGACCAAGGAGATCATCCTGATCCACCACACCGACTGCGGCATGCTCACCTTCACCGACGACGAGTTCAAGGCCTCGATCCAGACCGAGACCGGCCTCAAGCCCGACTGGTCCGCCGAGGCCTTCGCCGATCTCGACGAGGACGTCCGCCAGTCGCTCCAGCGCATCGCGGCCGACCCTTTCATCCCCGTGAAGGACTCGGTTCGCGGCTTCGTCTACGAGGTGGAGACCGGCCGTCTCCGCGAGGTGAAGAACTAGTCCGTAACCTGAAACGCCTGTCGAGCTTGTCGCGACAGGCGATTCAGATGGTCAACCTGAAGCTTAAAACTTAGAGATAGGAGTTGCGAATCGACAAAGGCGTGCGGCAGTCGACAAGCTGAAGCGTCCTATTAACGTACGAAGTTGGGGCTGCCTACTCCTCGTTCTCGTCGTCCCACTCTGTCGCTGGAAGTTCAACCTGCACAGTCTGGCTTGATTCCAACCAGCGGTATTCGAAGCCCATTCGGCTGTCAACACTTTCGATGCTGTCGTCGAGCAGTTCATTCTGTGCTGCAATTATGGCTGCCTCGACTGCCGCCTGGTAGGCAGCTTTAAGTCTATCGGTCTTATTCTTGCGTTCGGTCAACTTGAATTCCAGCTTGACCGTCAGAACTTTCGGTACTGCCACTGATTGAACCTCCATCGGAATGTGTGGTGAAACTCATCGCTGAACAATCTGTGCTGGGAACCGTGGCTTGACGCTTGGCCAACTTGCTGCCCATGGCATGCTGTCGCGGCACCGTTGTTGCATTCGAGGCATTTCTGATCTCTCCAAGAGATAGATTTGCTGATCGATTTATCTGCCGAAGCCGGGCTCCCCGCACGACCGTGTATCGCGTCATGAGTCATGAGTGTTACAGCGCATCGCTGTGAAATTCTGCGATGATCGGACGCCACGGAGCTGCCAGCCGACCGGTCAAGCCTTGGGTAGTGCTCTCAAGCGCTTGATGACCAGGCGATAGACCGATCTGGTCGACGTCGCTTCGGTTAACGCTATCGGCGCCAGAGCTGAGCCAATCGTCAACGCACGGGACAGTTATCGAACGGGCCGGCGATCGTCGACGACGATCATCTTCGCTTAACCAGCGCGACAACAACGCTGTACCACTGGCATGTGGACTGGAAGCCTCTGGAGGTGGCTCGTCGCAAGTGTCGCGCTCGAAGTCGTCAGACCTCGACCTTGAACGGGTCGTGGTCGGCGAGGAGTTTGTCGAGGCGGGCCTGGTCCACCCGGTTGGTGACGACCGAGAGTTCCTGGCGGTCGCGGACGACCTTGCACAGCGTCACGGTGGAGGTGACGAGGTACAGCAGGCCGAGGGCGAGGAAGGCGCGGATCCAGCCGGCGGCGGGGAGGTAGACGATCGCGATGGTCATGGCGGTGATCGAGACGCCGAAGGACAGGATCGCCTGGAGGTAGAACGCCTGGGTCTGCGAGGGCTGGATCGGTTTCGTCATGGGTTCATCGTCGGCGCGAGGTGCCGGCCGCCGCATGAGTCGAACTACTCAACGCGGGTGCAGCGAACGCGGCTGCCGGGGTGGTGGCGCGGCAGCGGCGTACCGGGCCCGTACCGTTGGACAGGTGAATACCTTGGCGCGGCGGGTGGACTCCGTCCAGCGGCGGCGTCGGCGACTCGGGTTTCCGCTGGCCGTGGTCTACAAGTTCTTCGACGACCAGGGCAGCTACCTCGCCGTGATCGTCACGTACTACGCGTTCGTGGCGATCTTCCCGCTGCTGCTGATCTCGTCCTCGGTGCTGGGTTTCTTCCTGCAGGGCAACGAGGATCTGCAGAAGGCGGTGCTGGAGTCGGCGCTCAAGGAGTTCCCGATCGTCGGCACCCAGCTCGCCACGCCGCAGGGGCTGGAAGGCAGTACGGGCGCGGTGATCGTCGGAACGCTGACCGCGATCTACGGCATCATCGGGCTCGGCCAGGCCGTGCAGAACGCCGTCAACGTGACCTGGGGGATTCCCCGGAACGGCCGGCTGAACCCGTTCCGTGGCCGGCTTCGGTCCGGCGCGCTGCTGACGCTGGCCGGCGTCACCGTGCTCAGCTTCGCGACCCTCACCGTGCTGGCCGGCAGCCAGGGATCACTTCCCGGCGGGTACGCCGAGGGGATGGGCTGGCTGGTGTCGATCGGCTCCGTGCTGGTCCTGACCGCGATGCTGACCCTGTGCCTGCGTCCCGGCGCCCGGCCGCGCCCGGCGTTGCGCAAGATCCTCCCGGGGGCGTTCTTCACCGCCGTCGGCTGGCACCTGCTCGAACGTCTCGGCGGGATCTACGTCGACCACGTACTGGCCAAGGCCAGCGAGGTGAACGGCGTCTTCGCGCTGACCCTCGGTCTGATCGGTCTGATCTACGCTGCCTCGGTGATCGCGGTGATCGGCGCCGAGCTGAACTCGGTCATCGCCCACCGCCTCTACCCGCGCTCGCTGCTGGCACTCTTCACGGACTCGGCGGTCGACCTCACGCCGGCCGACCATCGCGCGTACGCGATGTACGCGCAGGCGCAACGGCACAAGTCGTCCGAGACGATCGCCGTCACCTTCGAGCATCGCCCGGGCCGCGGCCGCAAGCCCGACCCGGAAGAACCCGCCGACAGCTGACGTGAAGCTGGGTGGGGAAACAGCACCGCGCGACCCGGCGAAGAGCCGGATCGCGCGGGGCCGGGGGCGGGTTACGGGACCCAGTGGTTGTGGGTGGCGGTGATCATCACCTGGAGCTGGATGCTCGCGGCGTAGTAGCTGCTGGTGTCGACGGGCGTGGCCAGCATCTTGTTCCAGAGGGAGTCGAGCCAGGCCTGGCTGCCTGGATCGGTCATGGCGGCGACGGCGAAGGGCGCGAAGTACGACGGGTCGCTGCCGGCGGAGATCTGGGTTCCGTTCAGCTGGTAGCCGATGGCGATGTTGTTGACGTTGCCGCCCGTCTTGGACTTGATCCAGGTGGTGAGTTTGCGGGCCGAGGCGAGGGACTTGGCGTCGCCGCTGGTGACGGCGTCGGCGCCGATGCGCCACGGGTCGCGGCAGGCGTTCCACCAGAAGGCGCCGTCGTTCGGGGCCTCCAGGACCTGGCCGGTGGCCGGCCTCGGGGTGGAGTTCGTGTTGATCACGAAGTCAGGCAGCAGGCCGGTGCCGGAGGCGTAGTTCGCCTGCAGGGAGGTGATGACGTTCTGGTGCGCCGTCCGGATGGTGTCCCAGGCCGAGTTGCCGGTGGCGGCCTTGAAGGCGCGGAAGTGGTCGATCATCCAGTCCGACGTACGGGAGATGTAGTAGTACTGGTCGCCGGAGCTGCTCCAGTCGCCGAGCTTGAGCAGGTTGGTGCTCGGGTTGATCTCGCTGGCCCGGATCGCGTTGATGTGCCTGATCGCGAGCTGCTTGTAGTTGTAGGTACCGGCACTGCCCCACTGCTTGTCGGCCAGCAGCAGGCCGTAGGCGACGTCCATGTCGCCGTCGGTCGCGCTGTCGGAGCCGTTCACGCTCTGGCAGGAGGAGTTCTGCTCAGCGGCCAGCAGGTCGGCGTTGTGCACCGACGGGTGGGCCAGCATGTACTTCGTCAGGCCGTCGAAGATCGTCTTGGCGGCCGGGTCGGCGCCTGCCATCGTGGCGGTGATGACCATGCCGTAGCCCTGCGCCTCGGCGACGTACGGGTGGTCGGCGTCCGGCGAGATGACCTGGTACCAGCCGTTGCCGCAGTTCTGCTTGACGAAGGCGGCCTTCCACTTCTGGTAGTACTCGACCACCTTCTGGTCGAGCGTCGCTTGACTGCCCGACGGCTTGAGCATGCCCGCGGCGTACGGGAACTGGTGGCTGCCGAACGGAACGGCAGGTCCGCCGCCGGTACCGGCCTGGGTGGTCGCGGTGACCGTGTTGCTCGCACCGGAGGTGTTGCCCGCCGCGTCACGGGCCTTGACCGTGTACGTGTAGCTGGTCGACGCGGAGCGGCCGGTGTCGGTGTACGTCGTACCGGTGCCGGTGGTGGCGATCTCGGCCCCGTTGCGGGAGATCACGTAGCCGGTGACGCCGACGTTGTCCGTCGCCGCGCTCCAGGCCAGCGAAACGCTGCTGGAGGTGGTGCCTGTGGCTGCAAGACCGCTCGGAGTACTCGGCGGCGTGGTGTCGCCGGTGCCGCCGTCGCTCGAGCCGTAGACCTCCAGGTCGTAGAGCGAGTAGCCGTACGTCGTACCGCGGGCGGTGCCGTAGACGCGGACGTACCGGCCGCTGCCCGACACGGTGAGGTCGTCGATCGCGCCGTTGCCGGTCGTGGTCGAGTAGACGTCGGTCCAGCCCGTCGAGCCGTCGGCCGAGGTCTGGATCTTGTACGTCTTGCCGTAGGCGGCTTCCCAGTTCAGCTTGACCCGCGTGATGTTCGCGGCCGCGCCGAGGTCGACCCGGATCCACTCCGGGTCGTGGGCCTCGGTACTGGCCCACCGGGTGGCGGAGTTGCCGTCGACGGCCTTCGATGCCTCGAAGCCACTGCCTTCGATCGACGACGCGGTTGCGGGTTTCCCCTGGGACAGCAGGGTTTCGACGGCAGCGGCGGCCGGCGAATCCATCCTGGCCAGAGCAGTGGTGGCGAACAGGGCGGTGGCAACCGCGGCAGCGGTCAGCCCTCGAAGTAGGTACGACATCAGCGGTGTCCTCCGGGCGGTGGCGGTGAAAGGAGCTGCAGCTGCCTTGACCGTTAGGAAACCTTCCTAACGATTAGCTGAAGGTAAAGCCCCGCTCGAAGGAGTGCAAGACCTCGACGCAGTGATAACCGGTTCGAATGAGTGCGCGCTCAGCAGACCAGGCGTGCGCGGAGGGTGTCGAAGGTTCGGGTAGAGAGGCCGGCTTGGGTCAAGTAGGGGAAGGAGCCGCCGTACTGGGTGTCGAGGTGGCGCAGGATCGCGGTGAGGGAGGCGGGGCGGGTGTCGTGGTACTCGATCATCCGCGGATGGAGGGATTCGTCGGGTTCGGCGGCCAGTTGTTCGGCGAGCATGCCGGCCAGGCGGGACTGGGTGAGGGCGTAGTCGGCGACTATCTCGGGTTCGGGGACGCCGGCGATGAGGAGGGCCAGGGCGACCAGTACGCCGGTGCGGTCCTTGCCGCCGTAGCAGTGGACGATCACGGGGCCGGGTGGGGCTTCGGCGATGGCGTGGAGGGCTTCGGCGAAGCGGGTGGGGTGGCGGTCGAGCATCTGGGTGCAGGCGCCGACGATGGTGGTGTGGTTCTGGGGGTCGGCCGGGTCCAGCAACGGGATGTTCAGGGTGATCGGGTCGGTCGGTGGTGAACGGAGTGGGGTGGGTGGAGATCTCGGGCTGGGAGCGGAGATCGATGACGCGGCTCACGCCGGTACGCCGTACGGTCTCGACGCCTTCGGGAGTGAGGAACTGCAGGCAGTCGGAGCGAATCAGCGCGCCCGTCCGGATCGTGCCGCCGTCCGAAGTCGGGAGCCCGCCAAGGTCGCGGGCGTTGCGGCAGGCAGGCCAGTCGAGATGGCGGTCGACGGTCACCGGGCCTCCGGGGGTCCTGAAGTTCGAGTGCGTCGAATGTACCGGTGCTTCGGCTGGCGTAGTCATGAATATTTACGTGCGAAAATGTTGATTTGTGTGGTTAAATGATGGGGAGTTCACCGCAGGGCTCGAAGGCACCTCGATGGGAGAATCTGGACATGACATGGCTGGTGACTGGCGGGGCCGGGTACATCGGAGCGCACGTGGTGCGCGCCTTCCAGGCTGACGGGATCGACGTCGCGGTGATCGATGACCTGTCCAGCGGCAAGGCCGAGTTCCTGCTGGACGGCGTACCGTTCACGCACGCGAACCTGCTGGACGCCGACGCCACCCGGCGCGCGCTCGAAGGCGTGACCGGCGTGGTGCACCTGGGTGGTTTCAAGTACGCCGGCGTCTCGGTCGAGCGCCCGCTGCACACCTACACCCAGAACGTGACCGCGATGATTTCGTTGCTCGAGGCAATGGCCGAGCAGGGCGTCGGCAACATCGTCTTCTCCTCCAGCGCCGGCGTCTACGGTACGCCGAAGGACGAGGTCGTCACCGAGCAGACCACCCCGGCGCCGGAGAGCCCGTACGGCGAGACGAAGCTGATCGGCGAATGGCTGCTGCGAGATCAAGCCAAGGCGACCGCGCTCAACCACACCTCGCTGCGCTACTTCAACGTCGTCGGCTCGGGTGACCCTTCGGTCTACGACGCCAGCCCGTACAACCTGTTCCCGATCGTCTGCAACCTGCTGACCCAGGGCAAGGTCCCGCAGATCTACGGCACCGACCACCCGACCCCGGACGGCACCTCGGTCAAGGACTACGTGCACGTCGCCGACCTCGCCCGCGCCCATGTCGCCGCGGCGCGGATCCTCAACCAGGGCAAGGCTCTGGAGCCGGTCTACAACCTCGGCAGCGGAACCGGTACGTCGGTGCGCGAGATCATGGACGCCGCCCGTCGCGTCACCGGCATCGACTTCACCCCCACCGAAGGCCCTCGCCGCCCGGGCGATCCGTCCCGCGTGGTCGCCTCCGGTGAGCTCGCCGCCCGCGACCTGGAGTGGAAGAACACCCACACCGTCGACGAGATGTTCGCGACCGCGTGGGAGGCCTGGCCGAAGCCCTAGCTGTTCAGCGTCTCCGCGACCAGGGCGCCGACCTGGTCGAGCTCGATCAGGAAGCCGTCGTGGCCGTAGGGGGACTTGATCAGGTGCAGTGGACCGGTGTCCGGGCGGGCGTCGATCAGTTCGCTGGACAGGCGGCTCGGGTAGAGGCGGTCGGAGTCGACGGCGGCGACGACGAGGCGCGATCTCAAGCCCTGCAAGGCAGTTGCCAGACCACCACGGTCACGGCCGATGTCATGACTGTTCATCGCCCGCGTCAGGACGACGTACGAGCCGGGGTCGAAACGGGCGGACAGCTTGCCGGCGTGATGGTCGAGATAGGACTCGACGGCGAATCGCCCGTCGCCCTGCGGCGTACGGCCGAAGCGGGTGGCGAGCTCGTACTCCGAGCGGTAGGTCACGTGCGCGATCCGGCGCGCGATGCCGAGGCCGCCCACGGGCGCCGTCCCGGTGCCGTAGTAGTCGCCGCCCTGCCAGGCCGGGTCCTGCTCGATCGCCGCGAGCTGTGGCGAGCACCAGGCGATCTGCTCGGCGGACGCGTAGCCGGTCGATGCGAGGACGATCGCCGTACCGACGCGGTCCGGGTGGAGCAGAGGCCACTCGATCGCTCGCATGCCGCCCATCGAGCCACCGATCACGGCGGCCCAACGGTCGATCCCGAGATGATCGGTGAGGGCCGCCTCGGCGGCCACCTGGTCCCGGATCGTGATCGCGGGAAACCGGCTGCCCCAGGCCTTGCCGTCGGGGGCGGGGGACGACGGGCCGGTGGTGCCCTGGCAGCCGCCCAGAACGTTCGCCGCGACGACGAACCAGTCGGCGGGGTCGACGTACCGGCCGGTGCCGATCAGGCCGTCCCACCAGCCCGGGGTCGGTTGCCCGGGGCCGGTGGGACCGACCACATGTGCGTCCCCGGTGAGGGCATGGCAGATGAGGACGGCGTTGTCCCGGGCGGCGTTCAGCCGTCCCCAGGTCTCGTACGCCACCTGTACTGCGGGCAGTCGCGCGCCGGACTCGAGCGTCAGGTCACCGATCGGTGCGAAGAGCCGGTCGGCCACCGGGTCTCCGGGGCGCCAGCCGCCGAATGCGTGATCAGGACCGCCCGCTCCCCGCGCACCGGCCACCTGACCTGGTGCGTGAGGAGCTCCCGGCGTGCTGCCGGGACTGGCCGCCTCCCCGCCGATGTCCCGCCCCCGGGCATCGACGGTCGAGGCAGTCGGGCGATCCTGGGTCATCGGGCGGTCAGGCGGACTTGGCGGCGGCGAAACCGACCTCGAGGTCGGCCAGGATGTCGTCGATGTGCTCCAGGCCGACGGCCAGCCGGACGAGTCCGGGGGTGACGCCGGAAGCGAGCTGGTCCTCGGCGGACAGCTGGCTGTGCGTCGTCGAAGCGGGGTGGATCACCAGCGACCGGACGTCGCCGATGTTGGCGACGTGGCTGTGCAGCTGCAGCGCGTCCACGAACCGCTTGCCCGCGTCGACACCACCCTTGATCTCGAACGCGACCACGGCACCTGCGCCCCGCGGCGTGTACTTCTGCGCGAGCTCGTGGTACCGGCTGGACGGCAGGCTGGCGTAGGCGACGCTGTCGACCTCGTCGCGGGCCTCCAGCCACTGCGCGACCTTGAGCGCGTTGTCCAGGTGACGCTCGATCCGCAGCGACAAGGTCTCCAGGCCCTGGGAGATGAGGAACGCGTTGAACGGAGACACCGCAGTACCGAGGTCACGCAGCCACTGCACCCGCGCCTTGAGGATGTAGGCGAGGTTGCCGAGGTCGGAGCCGACGCCGAGCGCGGTCGCGTAGGTGAGGCCGTGGTAGCTGTCGTCCGGCTGGTTGAAGCCGGGGAACCGCTCCGGGTTCCGCGCGTAGTCGAACTTGCCGGAGTCCACGATCACGCCGGCGATCGCCGTACCGTGGCCGCCCAGGTACTTCGTCGCCGAGTGCACGACGACGTCGGCGCCGTGCTCGAGCGGGCGCAGCACGTACGGCGTGGCGACGGTGTTGTCGACGACCAGCGGTACGCCGTACTCGTGGGCGACGCCGGCGATGCCCTCGATGTCGAGGATCTCGCTCTTCGGGTTCGCGATCGTCTCGCCGAAGAACGCCTTGGTGTTCGGCTTGATCGCGGCCTTCCAGGACTCCAGGTCGCTCGGGTCCTCGACGAAGCTGACCTCGATGCCGAGCTTGGGGAAGGTGTAGTGGAACAGGTTGTAGGTGCCGCCGTACAGGCTCGGGCTGCTGACCACGTGGTCGCCGGCCTCGGCGATGTTGAGCAGGGCGAGCGAGGTGGCGGCCTGACCGGACGACACCAGCAGCGCCGCGGTGCCGCCTTCCAGGCTGGCGATCCGCTGCTCGACGGCGTCCTGGGTCGGGTTCTGGATCCGGGTGTAGATGTTCCCGAACTCCTGCAGCCCGAACAGGCTGGCGGCGTGATCGGTGCTGTCGAAGGTGTACGACGTGGTCTGGTAGATCGGCAGCGCCCGCGCCTTGGTGGTCGGGTCGGAGGTCTGGCCGGCGTGGATCTGCCGGGTCTCGAACGACCAGCTGGGGGTGTTCTCGGTCATGCGACGGTCCTGTTCTCGGGTACGACGGCACGCCGACCCGCCCGTGGGCGATCGGCCGAAGCCTGATGACGTGAAGGGTTTCAGCTCACAACAGGTGCTAGCGGCAACAACACTCGGTCATGGCAGCTCCTGGAGTCCCGGGGCTGCCGCTGACGGACCGCCCTCATGGAAAAAACGATAACGTCACTAGACATTCACCCCGGGTCATCGTCCACATGCTGAACAGCCGGTCCAGACGCGTCGAGCTGGAACGCGGGCCCGCAACTTTGCCCGTGCCCGGCGCATCAGATGGGGGAGACACGATCCGGAGGAGTCGAGCGTGCGGCGTAGCGGGGATTTTCTGGGGTTGGCCGGATTGCTGGTCGCGGCGGTGCCGTCCTCGCATTCCGCGGCGGCGACCGGTCAGGCGACGAGTTGGCGAGCGGCGTGGCTGACAGCGATGCAGCGGCCGAATGCCAATCCGAACTGGTCGCGGCAGGGATTCGCCGACCAGTCGGTGCGGCAGATCGTCAGGCTGACCGCGGGTGGCGCGAAGCTCCGGATCCGGCTCAGCAACCAGTACGGCGACCGGCCGCTCAGGGTGACCGGCGCGACCGTGGCCAGGGCCGCTGAGGGCGCTGGTGTCGAGTCTGGATCAACGCGGGCGGTGAAGTTCGGGGGAGCCGGGGCGGTGAGTGTTGCGGTCGGGGCGCAGGTTGCCAGCGACGCCATCGCTTTGCCTGCGATGGGTAGTGGTGTGCGGTTGGCCGTGACTTTGTATTTCGCGGAGGCCACGGGGCCGGCGACCTTTCACGAGTACGGCGCGATCGGGGCGTCGTACCGGGCGGCTGGTGATCAGCGGGAGGACGCCAGCGGAGCGGCGTACCGGGAGAGTGGGGGTGGTTGGTACTTCCTGGCGGGGGTGGACACCGTTGCATCGGGTGAGGGCGGGGTGGTGGCTTTTGGTGACTCCGTGACGAACGGTTATCGCACCACACCTGGTCGGCGCTACCCCGATTTGCTGGCAGGGCGACTCGCGGCGGCTGGTCGGCCGATGCCGGTACTCAACGCTGGACTCGGCGGCAATCGTCTACTGACCGACTCGGCCTGCTCCGGCGAACGCGGCCTGGCCCGCTTCGCACGCGACGTACTCGACCAGCCCGGCATCACCACCGCGATCGTCCTGATCGGCGTTAACGACATCGGCTCGACGGAAGTCCCGGCAATCACCTCCGCCCAACTGATCGCCGGCTACCGCACCTTGATCCAGGAGGCCCACTCCCGAGGCATCCGCATCATCGGCGTCACCATCCCACCGTTCCGTGGCGCCACGGCGCACACCGCCCGCAGCGAACAGCTCTGGACCACGGTCAACACGTGGATCCGCACCAGCGGCGAGTTCGACGCAACCGCCGACTTCGCAAGCTCCCTGGCCGACCCCGCCGACCCGACCCGCCTGAGTCCTGGGTACGACAGCGGCGACCACTTGCACCCCAACGCCCTTGGCTATCGCGCAATGGCAGACACCCTGGACCTCGCGACACTCTAAGCGTGCATAACGACAGGCAGTAGTCCCCTTCTCGGGTGCAACGGGCTGTTTGCTGAGCGGGGGCTGACTGTGGGAATGGCGCTACTGCCTGTCGTTGTGCACGTACCGGGCAGACCTAGATGCTGCTCCGGCCGGGCGCGTGTCGTTCAGGCGGCTTCGATCGACAGGTCCGTGATCAGGTCGTCTTTGGTGGCGAAGGTGAACGCGAACGTCAACGGGCTCCCGGGGAACTGACCGGCGCCCGAGGCGACGAGCCGATTGTTCTCGAACGAGATCGGCGTGGTCACGATCTTGGGCTCGATCAGGTGACTTTGGATCCACTCGCGGATCTCGGCTCCGCTGGTGTAGGTCTTCCCGTCGTCGAACACGGTCGCTGGGTCGCTGAAGACCGCCAGCAGCGCCTCCGTGTCGTGGGCGTTGGCGGCTGCGACGAAGTTCTCGATGGCCTTCGGGAGAATGATGCTCATGATCGTGTCCTTTTCTGGTTGGTGATCTGGCGTTGGGGTCAACGCAGCTCGCTCAGTCGACGGGGTACGGCTCAGTACTGGAAGTCCGCGCTCCGCGAGAGCTTCTCGTTCTCGCGCAGCTCTGTGAGTGCGTTCTCGTGCATGGCGACAACGGTGTCGTAACCGGAATTGCCGAGCACGATCCGTTGCGGTGGGACGGGTGCGTTCATCGCGGTGATCGTGGCCTGCACGCCTCGCACGGGATCACCCGCCTGCTTGCCGTTCTGGTCCACGAACGCCGCCTTGACGGCCTCGACCATCGGCACATAGGCATCGACGGTCTCGTCGACTGGTTCGTCCTGGAAGCCGGCATAGGCCTTGGTGCGGAACGCTCCCGGTTCCACGACAAGCACTCGCACCCCGAACGGCTCGACCTCGTGACGCAGTGTTTCCGACAGCCCTTCGAGAGCGAACTTCGCCGCGGCGTAGTAGCCGAACCCAGGGGCGCCGACGAGGCCTGCCACCGACGACATGTTCACGATCCAGCCGTTGCCACGGGCCCGCATTCCCGGCAGAACCGCACGCACCACCTCGACCACGCCGAACAGGTTCAAGTCGAACGTGCGGCGGATCACGTCGTCCCGGGCGCCTTCGAGTGAGCCGAACCAGCCTCGGCCGGCGTTGTTGACCAGCACGTCGATCCCACCGAACCGCTCCTCCGCCGTCCTGACCGCCGCCCGTACCTGATCTGCGTCGGTCACGTCGAGCTGCAGAACCAGCACCCGGTCGTCCCCGTACTGCTCAGCCCACTTCTGCAGTTCAGAGGGCCGACGGGCGGTCACCACCACCCGATCGCCCTGTTCCAGCGCGGCCTCGGCATAGGTCAGGCCGAATCCTCCGGGCGTGCCACCAGTAATGAACCAAGTCCTCACGGACATCTCCCTTGCTATAACGGCTTGTGTATCGCTATAGATGTCAATGTAGCGATACATGGGCTAATATAGCAACATGCAAAACACGCGGGATCGGCTCTTGCTCGCCGCAGCGGAGCTACTGCAGAGCACCGGCACGGTGTCCACGAGGGCCGTGTGCGAACGGGCCGGCGTGCAGGCGCCGACGCTGTACCACCACTTCGGCAGCAAGCAGGGTCTGATCGACGCCGTGGCGAATCACGGCTTCACTCAGTACACGGCCGTCGAGAGCTCCGGCGACCCGCTCGGCGACCTGCGCGAGGGGTGGGACAGGCACGTGCGGTTCGGACTGGAGCACCCGTCGTTCTACGCCCTGCTCTATGGGCGCGCCGAGCCTGGAAAGCCCTGTGCCGTCACCGCTCCGGCACACGCCGCGTTGCGCGAAAGGTTCAGCGAAGCGGCCTTGAAGGGCTTGCTGAAGGTGCCGGCGGAAGACGCCGCCAAGCAGGTGTTTGCCGCGAACGTCGGTGTGACGCTGACCTTGATCACGCAGCCGGACCCGGACTTCGCCTTGTCTGAACGCGTCCGCGAGGCGGCGCTGGCCGGGGTGCTGAACTCCACGGCGGAAGGCGCCCTGACGACCCGTGCAAGTGCCGCGCTCACGCTGGGCGCGATGCTCCGCGACGACTCAGGCGATCTCACGCCAGGAGAAAACGCACTACTGGCCGAACTGCTCGACCGTCTGGCCCGCTGACGGGCCAGGGAGAGGTCCGCAGCGTCGGGGCTCGAACGCCCAGTGCGGAGGGAGTCTTCGATGCCGTTCCGCATCCGGGGCAAGCGAGGTGACGCGTAGCGTCACGAGCTGGTCAGTCCGTGGGGTAGTCCTTGCGGAACGGGCCGCTCGGCGTCAGGTCGAGTAAGCCTGGGCCGGTCAGTACGCCGCCGTCGACCGGAAGCGTGTGGCCGGTGATCCAGGCTGCGTCGGGGGAGGCCAGGAAGGCTACTGCGGCGGCTATGTCTTCGGGTTCGCCGATGCGGGCCAGCGGGTACAGGCCTTTGAGGTTGTCGAGGGCCTGGGGCTGGTGGTCCCAGACCGGGGTGCGGATGGTGGCGGGGGCGACCACGTTGAAGCGGACGCCGAGGCTGCCGTAGCGGGCGGCGAAGTTCTGGCTCATCGCGATCTGGCCGGCTTTGGCGGCGGCGTACTCGATGTTGCCGAAGGCGGCCAGGCCGTTGACGGAGCTGATGGTGACCACGTTGCCGTGGGACTTCACCAGGTGAGGCAGGGACGCCTGGATGCAGCGGGCGGCGCCGACCAGGGTGAGGTCGAGCTGGCGGTGCCACCCCTCGTCGGTGGTGTCCTCGGGGACCGTGCTGACGATGCAGCCGCCGGCGTTGTTGACCAGTACGTCGAGCCGGCCGAACCGCTCGATCGTCGCCGCGACGGCGGCGTCGACCTGCTCGCGCACCGTCACATCGAGCGGTACGGCGATCACGTCACCGGCCGAGTCGGCGAGCTCGGTGGCGAGAGCCTCGATCTTGTCCTGCTGCAGATCGGTGATCACCACCGAGCCACCCTCGGCCGCGATCCGCCGGACGACCGCCGCGCCGATGCCCTGCGCGCCGGCGGTGACCAGCGCGACCTTGCCCTCGAACCGCTGCATCTAGAGCTCCTCCAGTACTCGGTCGACCTTCTCGTCCGCGACCCGGCGCTCGAGTTTCGCGGGGTCCAGGTTGCGGCACAGCACGATCGAGCCGCCGCCGGCGATCACGCCGATCAGCGTGCCGATCCCGGCCGGGACGACGAGCGAGGTGGTGGTGAGGACCCGATCGCTGATCGGTGCGGCCGCCGCGATCAGTTCGGCGTGCGTCTTCCCGTCGTACGCCGGTGCGTCGGCCTGCGGCGGGTCGAACGGGACGAACAGGTCGGGGTGGTTGTAGACCTCGGCACCGTAGTCGTGGACGCCGGCCGGCAACGGTTCGCGGAACCGCCCACCCAACGGGAGCAGCGCGGAGGCGATCGTCTCGCGGGTGCCGCGGACGGCGAAGTCCGGACCGGTGATCGCGACCGTGCCCTCGCCGGTGGTCACCTCGGCGCCGGCCGACCAGGCCGACAGCGCCCAGACGACACCCAGCCAGTGCGGCGGCAGCCCGATCGCGACCGTCTCGCCGGCCTCCAGGTCGTACTCGTCGACGAGCAGGTTGGCGGTCTTCGCCACCCAGTTCGCGGTGGTGACCGCGCTGAGCTCGATCCGCTCGCCGGTGACGTCGTCGTAGTAGGTCAGAAGCGGGTTGGCGCCGTCCCGCCGTACCGCGGCGCCGAACAACTCAGGAAGGGTCACGCCGCAACCCTACGTTCAACCGAGGCCGGAGCTCGCGGGCCAGGAGCCACACCAGGGCTGACCGCGACCGGGGACCCGCAACAGTCGGCCCGCCGGTGGGCTCGTAAAGTCGTTGCATGTTGATCGTGATCGGCCTGGTGCTGATCCTGGCGTTGACCATCGCCACCGGCTACTTCGTGGCGCAGGAGTTCTCCTACGTCGCGGTGGACCGCAACCGGCTGCACGCACTGGCCGACAGCGGCGACGCCGCCGCGGCCCGGGCGCTCAAGGTGACCTCCCGGCTGTCCTTCGTCCTGTCCGGGGCGCAGGTCGGCATCACCGTGACCGCGCTACTGGCCGGCTACGTGGCCCAGCCGTACCTCGGCCAGGGCCTGGCGAACCTGCTCGGTACGGCGGGCCTGCCGGCGGGCGTCAGCCTGTCCGTCTCGGTGGTCCTCGCGTTGCTGCTGGCAACGATCATCCAGATGGTCTTCGGCGAACTGGCCCCGAAGAACCTGGCGATCGCCCGGGCCGAGGCGATCGCGCTGCGGCTGTCCCGCTCGACGCTGATCTACCTGGCCGTCGCCGGACCACTGATCCACGTCTTCGACGCCACCTCGAACCGGATCCTGCGCCGGGTCGGCATCGAGCCGGTCGAGGAGCTCCCGCAGGGCGCCACCGCGCAGGACCTGGACCGGATCATCGCCACGTCGTACGAGCGGGGCCTGCTGGACGAGGACACCATGCGGCTGCTCGACCACGGGCTCGACTTCCGCAACCGCAACGCCGACGAGGTGATGACGCCGCGGGTCGACGTGATCACCGTGCACCGCGACGCGCCGCTGACCCGGGTGGTGGAGTTGCTCGACACCGGGCACAGCCGCTTCCCGGTGATCGGCGACTCGGTCGACGAGGTGGTCGGCGTGATCGCGATCGGGGACGTCGTCGAGATCGAGCCGGCCCAGCGCGCTCGCTTCACCACCGTCTCGCTGGCGTCGCCGCCGGTCGTCGTACCGTCCACCCTGCCGCTGCCCGCGGTACTGCAGGCCCTCCGTACGGCGCATCGCCAGCTGGCCATCGTGGTCGACGAGTTCGGCGGCTTCGCCGGCGTGCTGTCGCTGGAGGACATCGCCGAGGAGCTGGTCGGCGAGATCCGGGACGAGGACGATCTGCCCGAGGTCGAGCTGATCGAGAACCCGGACGGTTCCTGGACCCTGCCGGCCCGCTGGCGGATCGACCAGGTGGCCGAGGCGACCGGGATCGACCTGCCGGAGGACGAGGACTACGACACCGTGTCGGGGCTGATCATGGCTGGACTCGGCCGGATTCCGGTGGTCGCCGACGAGCTGGTGGTGGAGCTGCCGCGGCGCTTCGACCATGATGGCCGGCCGGTGCCCACCGAACTGGTGCGGCTCAAGGTGCGGTCGGTCCTGCGGCACGTGCCCGGCATCGTCGTACTGGAGCGGGTGTCATGAGTACCACGGTCGCTCTGCTGATCTCGTTGTTGCTGCTCATCCTCAACGGCTTCTTCGTCGCGGCGGAGTTCGCGTTGGTGGCCTCCAAACGGCACCGGCTCGAGCAGGCCGCCGCCTCCGGGAGCAGATCGGCCCGAGCCGCCATCGCGGGGGTCAGTGAACTGTCGCTGATGCTGGCCGGCGCGCAGCTCGGCATCACCTTGTGCACGCTGGGACTGGGCTCGTTGTCGGAGCCCGCGGTGGCTCACCTGCTGCATCCGCTCTTCGAGCTGATCGGGCTGCCGGAAGGTGCGGGGCACGTGGTCGCGCTGATCATCGCGGTCGGCGGCATCGGGCTGCTGCACGTGCTGCTGGGGGAGATGGCGCCGAAGTCCTGGGCGATCAGTGACCCGGAGCGCTCGGCGCTGCTACTGGCTCTGCCGTTCCGCGGCTTCACCTACGTCGTCCGTCCGCTGCTGATCACTCTGAACGGGATGGCGAACCTGTGCCTGCGGCTGGTCAAGGTCACTCCGCAGAACGAGTTGGCCAACGCGCACGGTCCCGACGAGCTGCGGTTGCTGATCGAGTCGTCCCGTGAACACGGCACGCTGGAGGCGCCCGAACACGACCTGCTGACGGCGATGCTGGCTCTGCAGAACACCACTGTCGCGCAGGTGATGACCCCGACCTCGCGGCTGTCCACGGTGCCCGCATCTGCGGGAGCCCGCGAGGTCGAGCTGACCAGCCGACGTGAAGGACACTCACGGCTCGCCGTGGTCACCCCCGGTACGACGGCCGTCTGCGGCATCGTCCATGTCAGTGACGCGGTCCGTGCGACCACTCGCGGCGGTACGACGCTGCGCGCCTCCGAACTGATGACCGAGCCGCTGCGGCTGCAGGCGACCACCCCGGTCGCGGCGGCGATTCGCCTGATGCGGGAGCGCCGGTCGCAGTTGGCCGTCGTTCAGGAGGGTGACGAGCCGGTAGGTCTGGTCGCGCTCGAAGACCTGCTGGAAGAGGTGATCGGCGAGTTCGACGACGAGACCGACCCGATCATCTCCGCCGCCGCTCGCCGTCCTGCTCCTCCCGTCCCCGGCGGCGCGGCAGGATGACCGGCTCGCCGGTGGCGGGGTGCGGCCACACCTCGACCTCGTGCTGATAGACCTCGCTCAGTAGCTCAGCGGTCAGTACTTCGGCCGGGGCGCCGGTCGCTGCCAGCCGACCGTGAGAGAGGACCGCCACCTGATCGGCGTACCCCGCGGCGAGGTTGAGGTCGTGCAGCACGACCACGACGGCATCGCCCTCCGCAGCTCGGCGGCGAGCAAGTTGGAGCACATCTTCCTGGTGGTGCAGGTCGAGCGCCGCGGTCGGTTCGTCCAACAGCAACAGTTGGGACTGCTGGGCCAGCGCGCGGGCCAGCGAGACGCGGGCCCGCTCACCGCCGGAAAGGGAGCTGAAGACCCGCTCGGCGAACGGAACCACCTCGGCCAGCATCATCGCGGTACGGATGGCTTCGTCGTCGAACTCGTCGCGCTCCGTGCCGGACCAGGGCGCGCGACCCATCGCGACGAGCTGGCCGACGCTGAACGGGAAGGAGATCGTTGCCTGCTGCAACATGACCGCGCGGCGCATCGCCATCTCCACCGTCGACCAGTGGGCCAGTGGCTCGTTGTGGAGCAGGACTTCGCCGCTGTCGATCGGGAGGTCGCCGCAGAGCGCGCTGAGCAGTGTCGACTTGCCGGCGCCGTTCGGGCCGACGAGCGCAAGCACCTGGCCGGCGGTGACCTCCAGGCTGACACCGTCGAGGATTTTCGTGCCGCCCAGCGCGACCTGAAGCTCACGGACGGCGGCGATCGTCGTACCGGGCGCGAGCCGGTCCGGAAGGCGGCGTTTCATCCCCAGCCTCCTTGGCGGCTCCGGGTCCGGCGCAGCAGCCAGAAGAAGAAGGGCGCGCCGACCAGTGAGGTGATCATCCCGATCGGCAGATCGGCGTTGCGGATCAGGGTGCGGGCGATCAGGTCGGCGCTGATCACCAGGACGGCACCGCCGAGAGCGCTTGCCGGGAGCAACAATCGGTGACCGGGCCCGGCCACCATCCGGATCAGGTGCGGGACGACCAGGCCGACGAAACCGATGATGCCGGAGAAGGCGACACTCGCGCCGACCAGCAACGCGACGACCACGATCGCGAGCAGCCGCAGTCGCTCCACGTCGACGCCGAGGTGTGCGGCCGAGCGGTCGCCGAGGGACAGCAGGTCGAGTTTGCGGCTGAGCGCGAACGCCGCGAGCAGTCCGACGACAGTGAACGGCAGAACCGCACCGACGGCTCGCCAGGTCGCGCCGTTGAGGCTGCCGAGCTGCCAGAAGACGAGTTGCTCGCGAGCGCTGGTGCTGGCGATGAAGGTGGCGAAGGAGATCAGGGTGAAGGTGAGCGCGTTGACCGCGATCCCGGTCAGCACCAGCGTGACCACTTCGGTCTTGCCGCCCGCTCGCGACAACACGTGCACCAGCAGGGTGGTGATCAGCCCGGTGACGAAGGCGGCCGCCGCGATCGTCCAGTTGCCGAGGAAGGTCACGCCGGTCACGATCACCAGGCTGGCGCCGACCGCGGCGCCCGAGGAGACGCCGACCACGGAGGGCTCTGCCAGTGGGTTCCCGAAGATGCCCTGCATCAGGGCGCCTGCCGTCGCCAGCGACGCGCCGACCAGCACCGCCAGGGCCACTCGCGGGAATCGCACCTTCCACAAGGCGTTGTCGCCCTGCGGGTGGTGCGGCACCGGGCCGAGATCCAACGGCAGATCGAGCCGCAGGAGATCTTCCAGGCCATGATCCAAGCGATGCATCACCGAACCGAGGATCTCGCTGGCGGGGACGGGCAACTGCCCGACCCCAGCAGCGACCACCGACATCGCCAGTAGCGCTACGACCAGTCCGCTGACCAGGCTGAGCTTGCGAAGCTTCACGACCGGGCTGGGGCGTAGACCGCCTTGGCGAGCGCTTCTACGGTGCGGCCGGTGCGGGGACCGAAGCCGAGGAGTTCGGAGTCGTTCATGTCGATCACGCGGCGATTGCGGCCGGCCGGGGTCTGCGCGATGCCGGGCAGCTTGACCAGGCCGTCGACACCCTTGATCGACTTCAGCCCTTCGGTCATGACGATGATCAAGTCTGGTTGCGAGCGGATGAGGGCCTCGCTGGTCAACGGCACAAAGGGTTTGGTCAGGCCGATGTCGGTGCCGGTATCGACCCCGCCGATGGACTTGATCATCGCGTCCGCTCCGGAGCCGGGACCGCTCATCAGGTAGACGCCGGCCGTGCCGCGGACGTACAGGAAGGTCATTCGCAGCGGCTTGGCGTCCCGCGGCGCGAGGGACAGTGCCTTGACGATCTCGCCCTGTGTACGGCGTACCAGTTGCTCACCGCGCTCCGGTACGCCGAGTGCTGCCGCGACCGCGCGGACCTGACTCGGCAGGCCGTCCATCGTGCGGGCGTCGTCGAAGAAGACCACCGCGACCCCGGACGCGCGCAACTGCTCGAGCACCTCCGGCGGGCCGATGCTCTTGTCGGTCAGCACCACGGTCGGGTCGAGGGCCAGGATCGCCTCCGCGTTCAGGTCGTGCGCGGACGGCGTGACCTTGGGCAGGCGGGCCGCCTCCGGGAAGCCGGTCGAGGTGTCCCGGCCGACGACCTGGTCGCCGAGGCCGAGACTGAAGACGATCTCCGCGAGGGTCCCGTAGAGGTCGACGGCGATGATCCGGCTGACGTCCTCGACCTGCACCGACTTGCCGTCGCAGGACTTCACCTGAACCGGGAGGCTCGGTTCCTGGGTGGACTCGACCGGGTCGATGCCGTGGTCGGTGAGAGTCGCTGTGGAAGGTCCGCTGATGGTGTGCGGGTCTTTCGTTTCCTGCGACGGGTTCTCCGTCGGCTTGGGCAGCGGCTTGCCGTCGGCGTCGGTGGTGACGGCGAACCCCTCGACCGGCGGGCGGCAGGCGTCGGCTGCCGTCGTACCGGGGATCGCTGTTTCGGACGGTCCGGCGCAGGCGGTAACGGCCAGCAGGAGCAGGGCTGCCAGGGCAGGACGCGTCACGACGCGACCTGCGGGTACTGCGGGAGCACCTGCTCGGCGAGCGAGGTCAGCACCTCGACGTTGAACTTGTAGGCCAGCAGGACCTCGTCGAGCACTTCCTCCTGCTCACGCTCGTCCAGCGGCATGGCGTCGAGGAGCAGCCGGTATTCGTCCTTGAACGGCTTCGCTTTGACGTCGTCGAAGACGTAGAACCGCACGCCGTCACCGCCCGGCACCAGCCCGTACGCCGTCGCGATCAGCCGGCCGATCGCCTGACCACCCGAGAGGTCGCCGAGGTACCGGACGTAGTGGTGCGCGACGAAGCCGGCCGGCCAGGTGGCCAGCTCGGCCAGGCGTTCGGCGTACCGAGTGGTGGCTTCGGTCGGTGCGGCCGGGAGGATGCCGCGGGCACGGAGGAAGGCCAGGTCGGCCTCCAACTGCGGCCGCCGGGCCAACTCGGGGAAGACGAACCGGCC
Organism: Kribbella sp. CA-293567; assembly: GCF_027627575.1. NCBI lineage: Bacteria > Bacillati > Actinomycetota > Actinomycetes > Propionibacteriales > Kribbellaceae > Kribbella > Kribbella sp. CA-293567. The sequence continues at coordinate 6,252,615 of NZ_CP114065.1, read as the reverse complement.
GGCGATCGGATCGTCGGCGAAGGTGTCACCGAGTTGTTCGAGTGCCTGGTAGATGACCGCGTGCTGGCCGACCAGGGCCGCATAGGCGGTCAGATCGAGGCGGCCGTCGGTCAGGGCGGCGAGGTAGGTACTCCCTTCGGCGTCTCGGTGCATGCGCAGACTCCGTTCCCGGAGGCGAGCAGAGAACGGCGGCAGGGCGGTGGCCGTCGGGCCCGATTGTGGGGTCACGGAAGTTAGGTTAGCCTAACCAAACATCAAATGGTGCGGCTGGAAGGGACAGATCTTTGAGACGGTTCGCGGGCCTGGTCGTGGTACTGCTGCTCGCTGTGGTTTCAGTGGGAGCCGCGCACGCGGCGTCCGGTCCGGCAGGGCAGCAGGTGACGGTCAGCCGCAGCCAGGGACTGGATCCGGCCGGTACGTCGGTGACTGTGCGAGGGCGCGGATTCGATCTGAACAAGGGGATCTACGTCACGTTCTGCGTCAACAAGGGTGCCGGCCAGATGCCTTCCCCCTGTCTGGGCGGCGTTGACATGCAGGGCGCCTCCGGGTCGTCGGCGTGGATCTCGTCGAACCCGCCGTCGTACGGCGAAGGGCTGGCCAAACCGTTCACGAAGGTGGACGGCAAGGGATCGTTCGAGGTGCAGTTGACGCTCAAGGCCAAGGACCAGTTCACCAACTGCCTGGACAAGAAGACCGCGCCCCTCGGCTGCGTCGTCGGCACCCGGGCCGATCACACCCGTACCGCGGACCGCAGCGCCGACGTGCTGATCCCGGTCACCTTCGCGGGGGCCGGCACCACCAGCACTCCGCCGTCGACGACGCCATCCACCGCCAAGCCGAGCACCGGCGCGACCACTACCGGCAGCAATAACAACACCGCCGCAACCGTGCCGGAGAAGAAGCCCACCGGAAAGCTCGCCAGCACCGGCGGCCTCTCCACCGTCTTCCTGGTCGCCGCCCTGGCGCTGCTCGTCGTGGGAGCCGGTCTGCTGATCATCACCCGCCGCCGCAAGACCTCCAAGGAGAAGCCCGCATGAGCCGCCGCCCAGGCGCTGCTGCCCGGCGTGGACTCGCAGGACTGACTGCCGTCCTGCTGGCCACCGCAACTCTCGTCCCCACTGCCTCCGCCACCCCGGAACCGGCCGTCGCCGAACCGCCGGTGTGGGTCCCCAAGATCGTGGTTTCCAAGACGACCGGCGTCACGGAGGGCGAAGAGCTCACCGTGACCGGGTCGGGGTTCGACCCGGCGGCCAACCAGAGCCTGCGGGTGCCGGTGACGCCGGGGCAGCCGGCCGGGGTCTACGTCGTCTTCGGGTCGTTCGCGGAGAACTGGAAACCGTCGGGGGGAGCCGATTCGAGCACCCGGACGCTGCTGGACACGAAGTGGGCGTTGCCGCAGGCATCGTTCGACCAGGTGAGCCGGGACTTCGGCAACCAGGTTCCCCGGCTGGTGAAGCTGACCGAGGACGGGACCTTTGAAGTCAAGGTCAAGGCCAAGAAGGCCGTGGAGAACCCGCGCGGCTACGGGGTCTACACCTACCCGGGCGGAGGCGCGGTCAATGGTGAGCATGAGCTCGCTGTGCCGGTGGCGTTTGCTGGCGGCGGGGGCGATCCTGATCCGGATGCTCCGCCGGCCGACACGATCGACTGGGGACTGAAGGCCTCGTTCAGGACCTACATCGAGGGCAACATCGCGCGCGGGTCGATCACGATGCTGCCGCCCGCGACGAGGAGGAGCGACGGGACCTTCCGGTTCCCGGCCGGCTCCGGTGGCGCCTACTTCAAGGGCCATGAGAGCCGGCCCGGCAACCCGCTGCTCGAAGTCACCGTGTCCGACGTACGGGTGCGGCTCGACGGAGCAACGGGTTCGGTGGTCGCCGACGTGATCAGCAAGAGCCTGGAGAACGGCCAACTCACCACGTACGACGACCTGGCGCTGGCCGCGATCGACTTCGCCGCGCACCCCGTCGTGGTCAAGGACGGTGTCGCGACCGCGCTCGGCGCGACCACCAAGCTCACCGAGGCCGGCGTACCGGCCTTCGCGAACTTCTACCCCGCCGGTTCGGTGCTCGACCCGATCAGCTTCTCGGTCAAGGTCGCACCCGCGCCGGTCTGGCAACCGAAGCTGGAACTCCTCGGTCCCGACGGCACGCCGCTGACCACCGTTCCGCGGGCCGGGCAGACCGTCACGGTTCGCGGCTCGGGCTACGACCCGGCGGCCAACCTTTCGACCCGTCCGCCCGTCACCCCCGGTCAGCCCGCCGGCGTGTACGTCGTCTTCGGCAGCTTCGACCCGGCCTGGCGCCCGTCCGGGAACGCGCCCGCCGACTCTCGCCGGGTCCTCGACCAGAAATGGGCCTTGCCGGACGCATCGCGACCGGGCGCCGCCAACCCGGCGTACGTGACGCTGAAGCCGGACGGCACCTTCGAGACCACGCTGACCGTCAAGCCCGCCGAAGCCGCCAAGGGCACCTACGGCGTCGCCACGTACGCCGCTGGCGGCGCGGCTCCGAACGCGTCCCAAGAGCTCCTCGAGCCGGTCGCCTTCGCCAACCCCAGTACTCCGGTGCTGACGGTCGAGCCGAGCGCCGACCTGACCGACAAGCAGGCGGTCACCGTCAGAGGCACCGGCTTCGCCGCCAACCGCGCTCTGTACGTCGCTCAAACCCCGCAGGGCAAGGCAGGCGAGTCCAACCCGTCGCCGTTCTCCGGTGCCCAACGCGTCGTCACCTCGGTCACCGGGACCTTCGAGACCTCGGTCGAGGCGACCGTCACGTTCCGCAACGAGGGTACCGCTGCGGACTGTCTGGCGGCCCCTTGCTTCGTTGCCAGTTTCAACTCACCGCTTGCCTCCGACAACGTCGAGGTCGATCGTCGTGGTGATCGCAGCCAGGACGTCTTCCAGGCCATCAGCTTCAAGTCGGCGGGACCCCAGCCGGTGCTGCCGGCAATCACCAGAGAACCCTTGCCCGCAACAACTTTCTCCGGCGGCACCGCGAGCTTCACTGCCGCGGCCACCGGTACTCCGGCGCCGACGGTGCAATGGGAGCGCAGCGTCGACGCAGGCAAGACCTGGACGCCGATCTCCTCCCCGTCCGCGGTCACCGGCACGCTGAGCCTGACCGCGGTGGTAGCCGCCGACAACGATGCACGCTTCCGGGCGGTCTTCAGTAACGAAGCAGGCTCGGCGACATCGAGCGCCGTCGCTCTGACGGTCACGACGCCATCGGTGAAGGTCGCCCCGAGCGCGGTCAAGGCCGGCGAAAATCTCGCAGTCACCGGCGAAGGATTCCCCGGAGGCCAGAAGGTGAAGGCTGTCGTCGACGCCGGGAAGCCCTCGGAGTTCACCTTTCGCAACTCGAACGGTCAGAGCGTCGTGGTCAGCTCCGCCGACGGCAAACAACTGAAAGTTGCCAACGGCAAGCTTCAGGTGGTCGGTGGGGCCAAGGTCACCGTCCGGGCTGCTGGGCTGAAGAACAGCAAGGCCAACACCGCGGACGCGCCGAGCGGCTTCTACGTTCTGACCGCGGTCGACAACGGGCCTGGCAAGCAGGCCTCACCGGCGATCGGTGGCGCGGACGTGACCGGCTCGTCGGGGGAGTCACAGTGGATCACCAACTTCCCGTACGCCGGTTCGGAGCAGCTCGTCGTACCGGTCGGGGCTGATCTGGTCGCCAAGGCGTCGGTCAAGGTCTCGCCGGCCGACGAGCACACCGACTGCGCCAAGGCGGCGAACGGCTGTGTGCTCTACCTGCGCGCCGACCACCGGTCGACGGGCAACCGGGCGTTCGACGTACGGGTGCCGTTGCAGTTCGTTGCGGCGGCCGAGGCCGATCAGGGCCTGGTGCTGGGCGAGCAGACCTCCAGTGCCGCGGGGAAGATCTCGTTCAACTGGAAGGTGCCGGCTGAGTTCGCCGCCGGCGAGCACAGCGTGACGCTGTCGGCCGGGGACAAGTTGACCGCTGCCGCCACCTTCTCGGTCACGGCCGGTCCGACGCCGACTCCCACCCCGACGCCGACTCCGACAACCACGCCGACCCCGACGGCCACGCCGTCGCCCACGGCCACTCCCACGCCGATCCCGACGGCCACGGTGACCAGCACCGAGCCGCCGGTCACCGATACCCCGACCTCACCGGCCGGCGCGCTCGCCAGCACCGGCGGTGCGGCCTTCCGGTTGCCGCTCCTCGGAGCGTTGTTGCTGATCACCGGTGTCGCCATCACCCTGGCGACCCGCCGACGGAAGGCCCAGGCATGACCGCGACTGACCCGTTCGACCCCGAGATCGTGCTCGCCGTACTCCGGCACATGAACGAGGACCACGCGCACGACTCGCTGCTGATCGTCCGCACCCTCGGGGCCCAGCCGTCGGCGACGTCGGTAGTCCTGACCTCGATCGACCCGGACGGCGCCACGTTCAAGGCGATGCTGCCCACCGGCGACTCGATCGACGTCCTGCTCGGCTGGTCACACTCCATCCACGAGCGGCCTCAGTTCCGCGGCGAGTTCGCACGCTGGTACCAGGAAGCGGTGACGCGCGCCTCGTCCGGTGGCTAGCGCGGCAGGCTGAGACGGACGGTGGGCCCCTCCTCGGATCGCGTCCTGACCACATACGGTGGGCGCCAACGCAGTACAGGAGACGCACAGCCAGGAGGAGCCACACCGTGCCCGTCAGCCGTCTCGGCCTCGTCGTCCACCAAGCGCGTCCGCTCGCTGTCCAGGCCGCCGGAGTGGTCCGCGAGTGGTGCCGCCGGAACGACATCGGCTGCACCGACATCGACGTGTGGGCCAACCACGAGCACCGGCGGGGCGGGACGGCGGAGATGGAGCACGCCGGCAATCCCGACCTGGTGGTCACGCTGGGCGGCGACGGCACCTTCCTGCGCGGTGCGCGGATCGCGGCCAAGAACGGCGCGGCCGTGCTCGGCGTGGACCTCGGCAAGGTCGGCTTCCTGACCGAGGTGGCCTGCAGTGACGTCGAGGAGGCGCTCGAGGCGGTTCATCGCGACGAGGCGACGATCGAGGAGCGGATGACGCTCACGATGCGCGCCTCCCGGCCGCTGGAGATCCCGACCGGCATCGAGGCCCTGCTGCGCTACGGGCACGGCCCCGGGCTGCCGCCGCCGGCGGTTCGCAGCGAAAGCCCGGAAGCCAACGGCTGGGGCGTCGCGCTCGACGTGACCGCGCTGAACGACGTGGTGGTCGAGAAGCTCGCTCGCGACCACCAGGTGAGCGTGGGCGTCTACCTGGCCGGCCGTCTGCTCGCGTCGTACTCGGCCGACGCGCTGATCGTCGCCACCCCGACCGGCAGTACGGCGTACAGCTTCGCGGCCGGAGGGCCGATCCTGTCGCCGAACATGGAGGCTGTCGTCTTCACTCCGGTCGCTCCGCACATGACCTTCAACCGCACGGTCGTCGCGGCCCCGGACGAGCCGGTGGGTCTGCGGGTCCTCCCGCACTCGGGCCAGGCCGCTGTCAGCATCGACGGTCAGCTCCGCGGCGTACTGGACCCGGGTGACTGGATAGGCGTCTACGGCTCGGTACGGCGCCTCCGCCTCGTGCGACTCCGTCCCACTGACTTCTACGGCCGTCTCCGCGACCGCTTCCGCCTCACCGACGCCCCGGCCACCGGTATCGACGGCGACCCGGAACCGTTCTTCCGCCCGATCAGCCCGGTGCCGCCGGACATGGCTCACCTCCGGCTGCCGCCGCCGATCGACACCCGTCCCGAGAACCCGGCCTGCGAGGTCGAGACCGCCACCGAGCCGGTGGAGTAGTCCCAGCCCGGTAGGCTCCCTCCCCATGCGAAACGTGGTGATCCTGGCCGGTGGCTCCGGGACGCGGCTGTGGCCGCTGTCCAGGGCCGACAAACCCAAGCAGGTGCTGCCGCTGGCAGCGGGCAACTCGCTGCTGCGAGTGGCCTACAACCGGGTGAAAGGGCTGGTCGACCCGGCCAACATCTACGTCTGCACGGTGGCCGCGCACACCGACCTGGTGCGGGAGGAACTGCCGGAGCTCGGCGAGCACAACATCATCGGTGAGCCGGTCGGGCGGGACACCGCCAACGCGGTCGGCCTGGCCTCGGCCGTGGTGGCCCGCAACGACCCGGACGCGGTCGTGGCGATCCTCGGGTCCGATCACCTGATCACCCCCGAGGACGAGTTCCGGGCGGCCCTGGAGGCGGGCTTCGAGGTGGTCGAGCAACGGCCCCGATCGCTGGTGACGTTCGGGATCGAGCCGACCCACCCGCACACGGGTCTGGGCTACGTCGAGCGCGGTGACGCGATCGAGGGCACCGGAGCGTTCGTGGTGGACCGCTTCCGGGAGAAGCCGGACCGGGCCACGGCCGAGGAGTACCTGGCCACCGGACGGTTCTGGTGGAACTCCGGCATGTTCGTCTGGCGCGCCGAGACCGTGCTCAGCGTGCTCGACGCGCTGCTGCCCGAGTCGGCCGCCCAGCTGCGTCAGGTCGCCGCGGTCTGGGACACCCCGGAGCGCGAGGCGACCCTGGCCGGGATCTACCCGGCGCTGCGCAAGATCAGCGTCGACTACGCCGTGATGGAGCCTGCCTCGCAGGGCAAGGTCGACGCGGACGTGGTGGTCGTCCCGATGCCGGTGCACTGGCTCGACGTCGGCTCCTGGGCGGCGTTGGCCGGCACCTACGAGGTCGATGCCAAGGGCAACCGTCATGACGGCTCCGCGCTCAGCTGCCTGCTCGACTCGCACGACAACGTGATCGTCACCGACGACCCGGACCACCTGATCGCGGCGGTCGGGCTGCGGGGGCACATCATCGTGCACACCAAGGACGTCACGATGGTCTGCCCGCTGGCCGACGGCGAGCGGGTCAAGGACCTGGTCGCGGCCGTCCAGTCCGACCACGCCGACCGCTACGTCTGACCCACCGGCCGACGGAAGAAGCCCTGGACCTCACCGAGGTCCAGGGCTTCTTCGCTGCAGGGTGGCGATCAGCCGCCGTTCGGCTCCTGGGCGTCCAGGGCCGGGTACTTGTCCATGAACTGCTTCAGGGCCTCGCCGGAGACCGAGCCGCAGAACTGGCGGTGGCCGAACGCGGTGGTCTGGCCCGGGGTGTTGCCACTCCAGTGCGAGAAGGCGATGTTCTTGTCCTTCGGCCAGGCGGCGCCGTCGGAGGCCTTGAACGGGGCCGCGATGAACTTGCCGTTGGCGCTGTCGGGGAGCTTGGCCTTCGAGATCTGCTCGATCAGGGCGACCTGGTCCTTGTCCTTCATGGCCGTCTCGTTGTACCAGAGGATCGTGTAGCCGTGCTCCAGGTTGTGCACCAGGTTCGGCACCGGCGGCCGGTCACCCTCGCCGTAGAACTTCTTCGACAGCGGGGCCCAGGTCTGGTAGTGCGGGCCGGACGACGGCGGCGACACCGGGTAGGGGATCACCTCGCCGTCGGGCTTGTGGTCCTGGGTGCCGGAGGCCTTGTCGTCGATGACCTTGTCGCACGAGGCCGCCGAGGCGCTGACACCGAGTGAGGTGATCGCCTGGTTCCTGGTCCGCGAGTCCTGGATCAGCTTGATCGCCGGGTAGGCGATGATCGCGAGACCGACGAGCATGCAACCGGCGATGATCAGTCTGGTGCGGACTTTGTCGCCGCGGGCCTGATCGCGCTGCATCTTCTCGACGAGCTCGCGGCGTGACTGCTTCTGAGACTTACCCACAGTGATGGTCTTCCCGGATCAGGGGCGGTCTCGGAGCCGCCGTGCGGATGCAGTGTACGCAAAGTGCCTGAGAGCTTGCCTAGAAAGCTATCGAGACCGTGAGCCGAACGTGATCGTCGCGTCACTCCGTAAACCTCTCCGGACGCTCACCCCGTAGCCCTCGGCGTGCAGCAGCACGGCCAGCCGCTCGGCGGTCATCCCGACCGCGACAGCGTCCTCGCCGGACACTCGCAGGCTGCCGTCGAGCAGCTCGACCTGTACGCCGTCCAGCGGCAACGCCGCCCACAGCTCCGCAGTGGCTTCTCGCGGCCCCTCAGGCGCCTTCCGAGCCAGTACTGCGGCCCGCGCCGCCTCCCGGGTGCCCAAGCTGAACAGATCCAGCTCGGCGTCCCGCACGAGCGCCCGGGCGCCGGGTCCGTGCTCCCCGGCCGCGAAGACCACGTCGGCCAGCCCACGCAGTACTGCGACCGGTACGCCGTCCGCCTTGCCCTTGACCAGTTCGCTGGCGGCGGCGATCTCGTCGGCCAGCGCCGGCTCGGTCACGGCCAGCACGTTGCCGTGGCTGTCGGTGGTGCCGCGCAGGTCCTCGATCACCTGAACACCGGCGGCGCCGATGGCCAGGTCGACCTGGCCGTTGCGCCACGGGCGCCCCAGGGTGTCCGTGACGACCACGCCGACGTTCACGTCGTACCGGGTCTTCAGGGCCTCGCGCAGCTCCCGAGCGGACAGGTCCGGATCGACGGGCAGTAGCAGGACCGTGCCGGGGCGGGTGTTGGAGGTGTCGGTGCCGGCAGCGGCCATCACCAGGCCGTGCCGGGTCTGCACGATCCTGGTGTCGCCGCGCTGGGCGACGACCCGCACCAGTTCGGCGTCGATCGCCTCGTCGCGGGTGCCGGTGGTCAGCCGGCCCTCGGCCTTGCTGACGATCTTCGAGGTGACCGACACGACGTCGCCGTCCCGCAGGTCGGCGGCGTCGCCGATCAGGGCGGCCAGGTCGGCCCCGGCGCCGACCTCGGGCAGCCCGGTGACCGGGAAGACCTCGAGGTGCTTCCTCACCGGCGGACCGCTTCGGCCAGCGTGAGCGCCGCCTGTGCCATCGCCGCGGTGGTGTCCTCGTCGGTCATCCACAGCGGCACTGCCTGGGCGTGGATGCCCGCCGTCGCGATCGACTCCAGCTGAGCCGCGTCGGAGGTGTCGATCAACCAGCCGTCCAGGACGCCGTCCGCCGCGCGCGACCCGTAGTACCGGGCGACCGCGCCGGCGGTCGACTCCACGCCGACCGCGGCCAGCACCTTGTCGGCCATCCCGCGGACCGGGCCGGTGCCGATGATGGGGGAGATCCCGATCACCGGCGCGGAGGTCTCCCGGACCGCCTCGCGGATGCCCGGGACGCCGAGGATGGTGCCGATCGAGACGACCGGGTTCGACGGCGGCAGCAGCAGCGCGTCGCACTCGGCGATCGCGTCCAGTACGCCGGGGGCCGGCTTGGCCTTCTCCGAGCCGATCGCGACGATCTGGTGCGCGGTCACCTCGGCGTGCAGCCGGACCCAGTACTCCTGGAAGTGGATCGCCTTCTTCGTGCCCGGCTTGTCCGGGTCGTCGACCACGACGTGGGTCTCGACCCGGTCGTCGCTCATCGGCAGCAGCCGAACCGGCAGGTTCCACCGGGAGCAGAGCGCCTCGGTCACCGCGGCCAGCCCGTAGCCGGCGTCGAGCATCTGGGTCCGGACGAGGTGGGTGGCCACGTCCCGGTCGCCGAGCCCGAACCAGGTCGGCTCCACGCCGTACGCCGCGAGCTCCTCCTTGATCACCCAGGTCTCGTCCTCCCGGCCCCAGCCCCGGTCCTTCGAGATCCCTCCGCCCAGCGTGTACATCACCGTGTCGAGGTCGGGGCAGACCCGCAGACCGAACAGGGTGATGTCGTCCGCGGTGTTCCCCACCACGGTGATCTCGGCGTCCGGTCGGGCCTTCAGCAGGCCGCGCAGGAAGGTGGAACCGCCGATGCCACCAGCAAGCACTGTCAATCGCATGGGAACAGTTTCCACGAGTCGTCAAAGCAGTCGACCACCGCACGACTATGCTGCCCAGGGTCCGATGTGAGTCAACTGTCAGTTGAACGGCCCCCAACATCCCGAGGAGCCCTCGTGGTCACCGACGCAACCAAGAAGCTCAGAGAGCCGGTCGCGTACCTTTTGCTCGCTTTCACCGGCCTGGTAGCGCTGGCGTTCCTGTTCCGGCTGTTCGTCGGCAGCGCGGGTTTCACCAACGCGGCCGGCCTGGTGCAGAGCCGGATCACCCCGCCCGAGATCCAGGCGCTGGTGCTGCTGATCGCCCTGGTGGCTGCGGTCTGGCTGGTGAACGACGCCGGTGAGCGCACCCCGAACGCGCGGCTCGTCACGATCGGCGCGCTGTCGATCACCGGGCTGCTCGCGCTGCTCAGCCTGATCGGCGCCTTCGCCGGTTTCAACGAGACCAGCACGGCCGGCGTGAAGATCGTCGCCTTCATCTTCTCCCTCGGCGGCCTCGCGCTGTACGCCGCCGCCGGTCTCTACATCTTCAAGACCTTCCAGGCACTGCCGGCTCCGGTGCGGGCGCCGAAGGCGGGTCCGCAGGGCCAGTTCGCCGGCCAGCAGGGTCAGTACGGCGCCCCGGCGCAGTACGGGCAGCAGGGCGGTCAGTACGGGCAGCCCGGCGCTCAGCAGGGTCAGCAGTATGGGCAGTACGGCGCCCAGCAGGGTCAGTACGGTCAGAACGACCAGGCCGGTCAGTACGGTGCCTACGGCGCCGGTGCGGCCGGAGCTGCTGCTGGCGCGGCCGGTGGCTACGCCGCAGCTCAGGGTGGCGAGCAGCAGTGGCCGCAGGAGCAGAGCTGGAACCAGGGTGGCGAGCAGCAGGCTGCCTGGACCGGCAGCGACGCAGAAGCTCAGCCGCAGGCCGACTCTGCGGCAGCACAGCCGGCTGAGCAGGCCTGGTCCGCTGAGGGTCAGACCGCCGAGCCGACGCAGCAGTGGAGCCCCGAGGGCCAGCAGTGGCCGGCCCAGGAGCAGGGCCAGCAGTGGCCGCAGGAGCAGCAGCAGTGGGGTGGCGCCGACTCCGGTCAGCAGTGGGGCCAGGAGCAGTACGGCCAGCCGGCTCAGCAGGAGTGGCCCGCGCAGGAAGCTGCTCAGCCCGAGCAGCAGAGCTGGCCGCAGGAGGGTCAGGCTTGGCAGGGCGAGCAGGCGGCCCCGGCTACCGACCAGCCGGCCGAGGCAGCTCCTGAAGGAGTGGACGAAACCCGCGTGGAGCCGCCGGTTTCCGACGCTCCCAAGGGTGAGGAAGCGCCGCAGCAGGGTCAGCCCGGACAGCAGGGCTGGTGGTCACAGCCTTCCTGACCGGGAAGCGACTTGCTTCGTCAGCTCGTTCGAAACGCCCTGACGAAGTGCCGTAGAAGACCGAGAGGCCTGTCCACACAGGCCTCTCGTTCTTTTGCAGCCGTGTTGCGGATGATGCCAATAGCAGACCACGGCTTGACTTTCATGGATTGCAGGAATGTAATTTCAACCGTGTCGTTCGTTGGACACTCGGTATCGGGGACCGCTTTCAGCACACAGAGCGGTCGAGGTCAGGCATGTGGGACCGCAAGCCCACATGTACAGGGGAACGAACAGGGTCGAGGAGGTCGTACCGTGACAGAAACGCTGCTGGCGATTGTCGACGGTGAGGCGATCGAGGAGGAGCCGAACTGGCAGGAAAGGGCGCTGTGCGCCCAGACCGATCCAGAGGCTTTCTTCCCGGAGAAGGGCGGTTCCACCCGAGAGGCGAAGAAGGTCTGCCTCGGGTGCGACGTACGGGGCGAGTGCCTCGAGTACGCGCTGCACAACGACGAACGCTTCGGAATCTGGGGCGGGCTGTCGGAGCGGGAGCGCCGCAAGCTGAAGAAGAAGGCCGTCTGACGGCTGAATGATCGACGGGTGTGGTGCCCTGCCACCCCACCGTCGTCGATCCCCTTAATTCACTCGCTGAATTAGCAGCCGCAGAAACTCAACACAAACTTCCGCGTGAGGCCCCGGCCGGACTTTGTCCACCGGGGCCCGCTGCTGTGTCCGGCCAGACCGGGGCGGTGGGGTGGGGAAAGTGGCGGCACTGCCTTGGGTGTCGCGTAAGGTGAGGCCTCGCCGTACCAGGCCGTCACTTTCCCCTGAGGTGTCACTGCTCCGCATGGAACCAGAAGCTCCGGCCGGCTGGGAGTTCTTCGACTCAGTCGACTTCCCCACCGACCACACCCTCGACCCGCTGGGTCGCGCGCCGATCCGGCACGTCGTCACCGCGGTCGTGGTCGGCCACGAGGGAGCCGCCTGGCTGCCCCGGCTGACCGAGGCGCTGTGGGCTCTCGGCCGCCGTCCCGAGCGACTGATCGCGGTCGACACCGGCTCCACCGACGACACCGCCGAACTGCTCGCCACGATGCCTGCCGTCGAGCCGGTCGTCAGCCTCTCGGCCCGCACCGGTTTCGGCACGGCGGTCGCTCGCGGTCTGGAGGCGGTCGGCTTCGCACCGGTGCCGTCCGCCGTCGGCCCGTACGGCGACGACGGTCACATGCCGGTGGTCGAGTGGCTCTGGCTGCTGCACGACGACTGTGCCCCGGCCCCGAAGGCGCTGGAGCAGTTGCTGCTGCAGGCGACGATGTCGCCGGACACCGCGGTCTGGGGTCCGAAGCTGCGGATGTGGCCGCGCGATCGCGAGCTGCTCGAGGTCGGCGTCACGACGTCGCTGGGTGGCCGCCGCGACACCGGCATCGAGACCGGCGAGCTCGACCAGGGACAGCACGACCAGCCGCGCAACGTGCTCGCGGTCAGCTCGGCCGGCATGCTGGTCCGGCGCGACGTGTGGGAATCGCTGCGGGGGTTCGATCCGCGGCTGCCGATGTTCCGCGACGACATCGACTTCGGCTGGCGCGCCAGCCGGGCCGGCTTCAAGGTCGGCGTCGCGCCGGACGCCGTCGTCTACCACGCCGAGGCCGCCGCGACCGGTGAGCGAGCGTTGGCCGGCACCCGGCGGCACGCCTACCAGCTCGACCGCGCCCACGCCTACTACACCGTCCTGGCCAACGCGCCCGGCAAGCTGCTGCCGCTGCTGGTGCTCAGGTTCCTGCTCGGGACCTTCGTCCGCTCGGTCTGGTTCATCATCGGCAAGACGCCGTCCGGCGCGGTCGACGAGTGGACCGCGCTGCTCGGGACGCTGCTGGCCGGCGGCTGGACCCAGGCCCGCAAGGACCGGCGCCGGCTCGACCAGGTTCCGTACGACGACATCAAACCGCTCTTCTCGCGCTCGGTGCACGCCCTGCGGCACAACCTCGAGGAGACCGGCAGCACGATCACCGAGCGCCTCCGGGAGGCCTGGGCCGACGAGCCCGAGGAGCAGGTCGTCACGAGCGCCCGCCGGGCCAAGAGCACCGCCCGGGTCGCGCAGGACCAGCCGCGCTGGCGCCGGCAGCTGATCCGCCGGCCGTTCCTGGTCACCTGGGTTTTCCTTGCCCTAGGCACCTTTGTTGCCGCGCGCAGCCTGATCGGCAGCGGCGTACTGCGCTCCGACCTGCTGCTGCCGCCGCATCAGAGCCTCGGCTCGCTGTGGCACGCGGCCGCTGCTGCTCCGTCCGGCGTGACTCCACCGGCCTGGCTCGCTCAGCTCTGGGCCCTCTCGACGGTGACCTTCGGTCCGTCCGGCGCTGTCAATGTGCTGTTGCTCGGCGCGATCCCGCTGGCTGCCTTGGCGGCCTGGGCCCTGTTGCGCGCCTTCGTCGTCGACCGGGTCGCGCGAGCTTGGGGCGCGGCGGCGTACGGGCTGGCGGTCTTCACCAACGGCGCCGTCACGCAAGGGCGACTGGGCACAGTGGTGGCGGCGATCGCGCTGCCGCTGCTCGGTGCCGCCGTGCACACGGTTGCCCGGCGCCGGCGAGTGATCATCCAGGGCAGCTGGCGAGCCGCCTGGTTCGCCGGTATCTGTCTCGCGGTGCTGATCGCCTTCACCCCGGCCGTCGGTCTGCTGGTCGGCATCACGTTGGCGGTGGCCGCTCCGCTCGGCCTCGGTTGGCGCAGGCAGGGCCGGCAGTTGGTCTTCTCGGTCCTCCTCGGCCTGGTGCTCGTGCTGCCGTGGACCATCGAGCTGGTGCTGCACCCGTCCAAGCTGGGCCAAGAGGCGGGTGGACCGCCGACCACGGCAGTCGGCCCTGGCGACAGCCTTCCGCACCTGCTGACCGGTACGCCGATCGGCGGGCCCGTCCCGTGGTGGTTCGCGGTACCGCTGATCCTGATCGCCCTGCTCAGCCTGCTGCGCGAGTCGCGGCAACGCTACGAGCTGATCGGCTGGTTCTCCGCGCTGGCCGGACTGGCCGGCACGCTGGTCGCCAGCCGCCTCGGCGGTGGCAGCGGCCCGCTCATGTTCCTGATGACGGCGGGCTGGATCATCGCGATCACGGTCGCATGGGACTCGGTCGGCAAGTCGCGCGAGCTGGTCGTCCAGGCGGTGCTCGGGCTGGTGCTGGTCACCACGCTCGTCACGGCCGGCTTCTGGCTGGTGCGTGGTGACGACGGGCCGCTGCGGCGCGGACCCGAGCAGGACCTCCCGGAGTACCTGATGTCCTCGCAGGGGCCGCCGCAGAACGCGTCGATCCTGGTGGTCCGCAAGGACGCGACGACCGCGATGCGGTTCGCGCTGGTTCGTGACGGTGGACCGCGGATGGGTTCGCTGGAAGCCGCTCCGAAGGCCGAGCAGACCAAACCGATCACCGACATCCTCTCGGCGCTCGGTGGCGGCGGAACCGGTGAGGAAGGACGCGAGTTCGCGGCGCTCGCGATCGACTACGTCTATCTGCCCTCCCCGGTCGATCCGACCCTGACAGCCACGCTCGACTCGCTGCCCGGCCTGACCAGGGCCAGCGCGGCGGACGGCGACGCCTCCTGGCTGGTCGACCGGACGAAGGTCGAGGGCAAGACGCCGGTCCAGGACGACGTCCGCGGCATCTGGCGGGTGCTCGGCATCATCGCCTGGATCATCGCGCTGATCTCCTGCCTGCCCACCGCCCGCCGTACGGTCGCGGTACCGCGCGGCAACCACGCTAGGAGGGCGTCGTGAGCGGCCTGCTGTCGGACACCCGGATCAGACTCGGCGCTTGCGTGCTCGCTCTCGCGGTCGCCGCCGGGCTCGGAGTGGTGACGCACGCCAAGGAGCCGGTCACTCGGCCGGAGGGCGCGGCGGCCCAGACCCGCACGGTCGTGAACCGCACCGCGCTGGGCTGTCCGGTGACCGGTCCTGGCGGCAAGCTGCAGAGCCAGGTCGACGCGGTCTCACCGTTCCTGCCCAAGGACACCCCGACCGCCTCCGGTGACGGGACGCCGCTGGCGATCGCGCCGCTGCCGACCACCTCGGACCCGGTCGGGTCGGTGCTGGCCCGGGGCAAGGTCGCCTCGACGCCGAAGAGCAGCAAGCCGGTGCCACTGTCGATCCAGGGGGTCGGGCCACTCGCGGCAGGCACGGTCGGAACCAGTACGACGACCTCGACCGAAGGCGTCAACCGGGGAATGGCGAGCGTGCCCTGCCAGCTTCCGGGCTCGGACTTCTGGTTCGTCGGCGCGAGTGGCGCGGCCGGCCGGCGCGACGTCCTGGTGCTGACCAACCTCGACTCCATCAACGCCGAGGTGAACATCAGCGTCTACTCGGCCAACGGCGCCCTCGACCTGGCGAGTGCCCGCGGCATCGTCGTCCCGGCGCGCGGCGTCTCCGAGCTCTACCTCAGTGTCCTGGCTCCCAAGATCCGCGACCTCGCCCTGCACGTCGAGTCGACCGGTGGACGCGTCTCGCCCTCACTGCGCGACAACGTGGTGACCGGGAGCGAGCCGGGTGGAGTGGACTGGATCAACACGTCCGCGCCGCCGGCCACCTCGCTGGTCGTGCCCGGGATCGCCCCGGGCAAGGGCGTCCGGATCCTCACGCTGGCCAATCCCAGTGACCTCCAGGCCACGGCGACGCTGACCGTCAACGGTCCCAACGGGCCGTTCAAACCGGCCAACCTGTCGACCGTGCAGATCCCGGCCGGGACGGTGAAGTCGGTCCGGCTCGACACCGTGCTGCTCGGCGACCCCGCCGCGGTGACGATCAGCTCGGACCAGCCGGTGACCGCCTCGACCCGCACCATCGACGCGAGCGGGCAGGACTTCGCCGTGATCGGATCGGCCGAGGCGCTGACCGGACCGGCGTACCTGGTGCTGCCGCCGCACGCACAACCCGCGCAGCTGCAGATCACGGCGCCGAGCAGGTCGGCGAGTGTGAAGTTCGAGCTGCGGGACGCCAGCGGCAAGGGCATCACCGCCCGGTCGCTCGACGTCGTCAACGGCGCGACCACGATGGTCACGCTGAAGGCCCAGGCCCGGCCGACCTACCTGATGGTCGAGCAGGTCAAGGGCTCGGTGGTCGCGGCCGTCACCCTGATGCCGCCGGCCAAGCCCGACGAGGACGACGTACCGATGGTCGCGGCCTGGCCGCTGACCACGTCACTGGTGTTCCGGGCCCAGCTCGGCGCGCAACCCGACGTCCGGGCCGCGCTGAGGTAGCGGTCAGTCGTCGTCGTCCACGTCGAAGTCGGGGTCGATCTGCTCCGGTGACAGCGCCAGTACGTCGGCCAGTTCGAGCACCAGCGCGGACCGGACCAGCCAGGCCAGGCTGGTGCCGGAGCGTTCGGCCCGGAGCTCGATCGGGCGGCGGAAGACGACGATCCGGTACGGCTCGTGCGACGTCCCGCCGGTGGAGTGGGTCAGCGGGATCTCGCCGGCGTGGATGTCGAGGTTCGGCACGTCCTCGATCGCGAACTCGACCCGGGCGACCACCTGCGGCAGCCGTTTCTCCAGCCGGGTCACCTCGATCGCGACCACCTCGTCGAACTGGGCCGCGGCGGCCCGCTGCAGGGGCAGTCCGCGCGGGGCGAAGCTGCTCGGCCGGCTGATCGGGCCGAGCATGCCACGCCCGTGGCGGTCGATGTGCCGTCGATGACGGCGAGCCTCGGTCACACGATCAGCCTAGTGGGGGTAGCGTCTGGACGTGAGCATCGCCAGGATCTGTTCGCGCGCCGCCTGCCATCGGCCGGCCGTGTCGACGCTCACCTACGTCTACGCGGACTCCACCTGTGTGCTGGGCCCGCTCGCGACGTACGCCGAGCCGCACTGCTACGACCTCTGCGCCGACCACGCCGACCGGCTGACCGCGCCGAACGGCTGGGAAGTGATCCGGCTCGCTCCGGATCTGGCTGCCGCCGGTCCCTCCGACGACGACCTCGAGGCGCTGGCGAACGCCGTCCGCGACGCCGCCCGGCCGTTGCCGCCGGCGAGCCGTCCGCCGGCGCCCGGCGCGCCGGTCGAGGTGATCCGCCGGGGTCACCTGCGGATGCTGCAGGATCCGGGCTCGACCGCCTCGGACGGCAGCACCGAACAGGCCTGAATCATCACGGTCAGGGCCTGAACTTTTCCGTTCCCCCGGGTGTCTCACTGCGCAGAACACCAACCACGGAGGGGGAATCCGAAGATGAAGGTCAGGGGAATCGCGGGTGTGGCAGCCGGTGTGCCGGCGCTGGGCATGCTGCTGGTGGGGACCACCGCGACGGGGGCACAGGCCGGGACCATCGGTCTGGACCGGGGCAAACTGCTGACGATCGCGCAGGTCAAGCAGGCGGATCCGGCGACGAAGTGGATCACCCAGGTCGACCGAGGCATCCTGCCGTCGGCGTACTGCGGCCCGGCGTCCACCGAGGGCAAGGCGGTCGTTCAGCGGCTGGCTCGCGGCTACACCGACGAGATGATGTCCTACGGCACGCAGTACCTGAGCCGGTACCGGACCAACGCCGCGGCCAAGGCGGCGTACAGCTCGGTGCTGGCGACGCTGAAGACCTGCACGTTCTCGAAGCCGGCCCCGACCCACGCGCGCCGGATCACCGAGAACCGGAAGATCGCGGCCGGTGACGCCACCACGATCCTGCGCTGGTGGGACTACGCGCTGCCGAGCGACCCGGGCAGTGAGAACGGTGCCTTCCCGTACGCCGTGACGCTGAAGGGGACCGTCGTCTCGGTGACCGCGTTCAGCTCCGACGGTGTCGGGATGCCGGCGACGAGCATCGACAAGGTGGCCAAGGCCGCGGCGGCCAAGCTGCCGGGCTGACAGAACCTGGGGGAACCGGCGCCGGCCCGAGCCACAACTCGGGCCGTCGCCGGTTTTTGATGTGCGAATGTGTTTCGTCACGTGGGATGAGGTTGACCGGTCAGTCAGGTACTGACAAGACTCCTCGGTGTGAACGATCAAAAACTACGGGTCGGAGTGGTTGGTCTCGGCTTCGCCGGGCGAACCGCGCTGGAAGCGTTCTCGGAGTTGCCCGGCGTCGAGGTAGTGGCGCTCGCGGGGCTCGAGACGGACATCCTGAAGAGCCTCGGCGCCAAGCACCAGGTGCCCAACCTCTTCGAGAACTGGGAGGACCTGCTCGCCACCGACGGCCTGGACGCCGTCAGCATCGGTACGCCGACGCAGCTGCACGCGCCGATCGCGCTGGCGGCGCTGGAGCGCGGGCTGCACGTGCTCTGCGAGAAACCGCTGGCCAGGACGGTCGCGGAGGGTACTGCGATGACGGAGGCCGCCAAGAAGGCCGGCCGGGTGCTCAAGGTGGTCTTCAACCACCGCGAGCGCGGTGACGTCGCCACCCTCAAGCATCAGATCGACGAGGGCCTGCTCGGGCGGATCTACTACGCAAAGGCGCACTGGATGCGCCGCAACGGCATCCCCGGGATGGGTGGCTGGTTCACCAACAGCGAGCTGTCCGGTGGCGGCCCGCTGATCGACCTCGGCGTGCACATCCTGGACATGGCGCTCTACCTGATGAACGAGCCGAAGGTGACCACGGTCAGCGCGAGCACCTTCGCCGAGCTGGGCCCGCGCGGCCGCGGCAGTGTGAGCAGCGTGGTCCGGCCGACCGTCGACACCCTGGGCGCGAAGTTCGAGGTGGAGGACCTGGCCACGGCGTACCTGCGGCTGGAAGGTGGCGGGGCGCTGCAGCTGGAGACCAGCTGGGCGACCTACCGGGCGCCCGGCGACAACTTCGGGATCGAGCTGTTCGGGACCGAGGGCGGCGCCAAGATCGACGTCCAGGACTACACGAACACCGACACCCTGAAGATCTTCACCGACGTCGGCGGCGTGCCCGCCGAGGTCCGTCCGGCCACCGGCCCCGGGCTCGGCCACCGCGCGGTGGTCAGCGAGTTCGTCGCGATCGTGCGGGCCGGCGACTGGTCGGACCACAACGGCTCGGAGGCGCTCGCGCGCACCCAGGTCATCGACGCCGCCTACGCCTCGGCGAAGGCCGGACGAGAGGTAGTGCTCAATGATTAGGGTCACCGTCTGGGGCGAGAACGTCCACGAGCAGGACGACGCCGCGGTGCAGAAGATCTATCCGGACACCATGCACGAGACGATCGCGGCCGGCCTGCGGTCCCTGCTCGGCGAAGAGGTCGAGGTCCGGACGGCGTGGTTGCAGCAGCCCGAGCACGGGCTGACCGACGAGGTGCTCGCCGACACCGACGTGCTCACCTGGTGGGGGCACCGCGCGCACGGCGACGTGGACGACGCCGTGGTCGACCGGGTGCAGCAGGCGGTGCTGTCCGGGATGGGCCTGATCGCGTTGCACTCGGCGCACTTCTCGAAGATCTTCAAGCGGCTGATGGGCACCACCTGTTCGCTCGACTGGCGCTCGGAGAACGACCGCGAGCTGCTCTGGACGGTCGCGGCCGGCCACCCGATCGCGGCCGGCGTACCGCATCCGCTGGTGATTCCGCAGGAGGAGATGTACGGCGAGCTGTTCGACGTACCGCAGCCCGACGAGCTGGTCTTCGTCAGCTCGTTCTCCGGCGGCGAGGTGTTCCGCTCCGGCTGCTGCTATCGCCGTGGTCAGGGCCGGGTCTTCTACTTCCGGCCGGGCGACCAGGAGTACCCGACGTACCACCAGCCGGAGGTGCGGCAGATCCTGGCCAACGCGGTCCGCTGGGCCGCGCCGGTGGTCGAGCGGAAGCTGCCCGACGTGCACCACCGGGCAACACCCGGTTGGTTCGAAACATCCTGAAACACGGGATCGGGGCCGGGCCAGATAAGGTCCACGCATGGCTGACGTAGCGGCGATCTTCAAGGCGTACGACGTGCGAGGCGTCGTCCCGGACGAGCTGGACGAGGCGGTGGCCCGGGCAGCCGGGGCGGCCTTCGTCGAGGTCCTGGACGTTCTCGCCGGTCCGGGAGCCGTGGTGATCGGCTACGACATGCGTCCGTCGAGCCCCGGCCTGGCCGCCGCCTTCGCCGAGGGGGTGACCAGCACCGGGGCCGACGTGATCGACATCGGGCTGGCCTCCACCGACCAGCTGTACTTCGCGTCCGGGCGGCTCGACCTGCCCGGTGCGATGTTCACCGCCAGCCACAACCCGGCGAAGTACAACGGGATCAAGATGTGCCGCGCGGGCGCCTCACCGGTCGGTGCGGAGTCGGGCCTGCGGGACGTCGCGGACCTGGTCGCCAAGACCCTGATCGACGGGCTCTCGCCGGTCGCCGTACCGGGGCACGTGAAGCAGAAGGACCTGCTGACGGCGTACGCCGATCACCTGAACGACCTGGTCGACCTGACCGGCATCCGGCCGTTGAAGGTCGTCGTGGACGCCGGCAACGGGATGGGCGGGCACACCGTGCCGGCCGTCTTCGCCACCGGCCCGGTCGAGATCCTGCCGCTGTACTTCGAGCTGGACGGCAACTTCCCGAACCACGAGGCGAACCCGCTGGACCCGAAGAACCTGGTCGACCTGCAGGCGAAGGTGCGGGAGACCGGCGCCGACCTCGGGCTGGCCTTCGACGGCGACGCGGACCGCTGCTTCGTGGTGGACGAGAAGGGCGACGCGATCTCGCCGAGCGCGATCACCGGCGCGGTCGCCGTCCGGGAGCTGGCCAAGCACCCGGGTTCGACCATCCTGCACAACCTGATCACCTCCAGGGCGGTGCCGGAGCTGGTCGCCGAGCACGGCGGGGTGCCGGTGCGGACCCGGGTCGGGCACTCCAACATCAAGCAGAAGATGGCCGAGACCGACGCGGTCTTCGGTGGCGAGCACTCCGCCCACTACTACTTCCGGGACTTCTGGCGGGCCGACACCGGCATGCTCGCGGCACTGCACGTGCTCGCGGCGCTCGGTGAGCAGGACCGGCCGGCCTCGGAGCTGTTCTCGATCTACGAGCGGTACGTCGCCTCCGGCGAGCTCAACAGCCGGGTCGACGACGTCGCCGCCACGGTCGCGGCGATCGAGGACACCTACGGCGACCGGGCGGGCATTACCGTTGACCACCTGGACGGCCTGACGATCACCAGCGGCGGAGAAAATGGCGGAGACTGGTGGTTCAACGTGCGCGCGTCGAACACCGAGCCGTTGCTGCGGCTCAACGTCGAGGCCGCGGACGCCGCCACGATGGAGCGGATCCGCGACGAAGTACTGGCCCTGATCACCGGTGCACCGGAAGAACAAGGAAACTAGATGACTGCCACCAATCTGAACCTGGACCCCGACCTGCTCAGCATCCTGGTCTGTCCGAAGTGCCGGTCGGAGTTCCGGGTGGACGACGAGGCGAGCGAACTGATCTGTACCAACGCGACCTGCGCGCTGGCCTACCCGGTCCGCGACGACATCCCGGTGCTGCTGATCGACGAGGCGCGCCCGACCCTGGACGGCGGGGCAGAAGGCAACCGATGAGCCTCTTCGACGATTCACGGCTGGACGACCCGGCCGCCCTGGCGGCCTCCGACCACCTGCTCCGCCGGCTGGCCGGCGCGGGCGCGCGGGTCCGGGCCGAGCTCGAGGCCTCCGACGAAACCCTGTCCCAGCTCGCCACCGACGGCTTCCGCCCGCGGGCGATCGTCGCCGCCGGCCGCGACGCCCGGCTGGTCCGTGCGGTGCTCGAACCGGTCTGCCCCGTGCCGTTCGTCGCCTGGCCCGGTCCCGGTCTCCCCGGCTGGGCCAGCCCGCTCGACCTGGTGGTCGTGCTGGGCGGCTCGGACGACGATCCCGGCGCGGTGTCCGCTGCCTCCGAGGCCGTACGCCGCGGCTGCGGGCTGATGGTCGCCTCTCCGCCCGACTCGCCGGTGGCTGTTGCCTCGGCCGGTTCACGGCACGCAGTGCGGCTGCCCTCGCAGTCCGACGACCAGTTGGCTGCTGCTGTCGCCGTGCTGCAGGGGCTTCACCAGATGGAGCTCGGCCCTGCTGTCGACGCCAAGGCGGTGGCAGAGATGCTCGACGAGGTCGCGATCGAGTGCTCGCCCAACCTCGACCTGGCATCGAACCCTGCCAAGGACCTGGCCCTGATGCTGGCCGATGCGATGCCGCTGGTGTGGGGCGGCTCTGTGCTGGCGGCTCGAGCCGCTCGACGGGTGGTGGAAGCAGTGCGGCTCGCCAGTGGCCGCCCGGCGCTCGCCGCCGACTGCGGGCACCTGCTGCCCGTGCTGGCGAACCAGCCGCCGCGTGACGTCTTCGCGGACCCCTTCGACAAGCCGGAGGAGCTTCGGCCCGGCCTGGTCATCCTGGACGACGGTGTCGAGGACGCAGGCGTCGCCGAGCACCGTCGCCAGCTCGAGGAGAAGGCAGAGCGCCACGACGTCCGGGTGCACGTGGTGCGGCAGGCGAACGGCACCGATGTCGCCCGGTACGCCGCCCTGACGCAGCACGGCCGGTACGCCGCGGCGTACCTGGGCATCGGGCTGGGCCGCTACGGCACCCCGAGGGCTGACCAGGCACCGACTTCGGCCGGCGCAGGCAACCCCGCGGAGGACCCGGCGTGGTAGTTCGGCTTCAGAACACCGTCCGCGACTACGCCTGGGGATCGCGGACGGCGATCCCCGAGCTGATCGGGATGGAACCGGACGGCCGGCCGCAGGCCGAGATGTGGATGGGCGCGCACGAGTCGGCGCCCTCCGTGCTGCCGTCGGGTGAGTCGTTGTTCGACCTGGTCTCCGCGGACGCCGAAGGCGTGCTGGGGAAGGAGACCGCCGCCGCGTTCGAGGGGCGGTTCCCTTTCCTGGCGAAGATCCTGGCCGCCGAGCAGCCGTTGTCGATCCAGGCGCACCCCTCGCGGGAGCAGGCCGTGGACGGCTTCGCGCGGGACGAGGCCGCGGGCATCCCGCGCGACGCGGGGGACCGCAACTACAAGGACTCGTGGCCGAAGCCGGAGATCCTGATCGCCCTCGGGCCGTTCGACGCGCTGGTGGGGTTCCGGCCGGTGGCCGCTTCGGTGGCGCTGCTCGAGGCGCTCGGCGTACTGGACGAACTGCGGGAACTGCTGCTCCAGGGCAGACTGCAGGAAGCCTTCACCACCTTCATGAGCACCGACCGGGATGCGATCCGGCCGTTGGTGGCCGCTCTCGGTTCGGCCTGCCGGGCATACGAAGGCGCCGAGTTCGCGCTGGAGACCGAGTCGCTGACGCGGCTCTGCGACGAGTTCCCGGACGACCCGGGAGTACTGGCCGCGTTGCTGCTGAACCGCGTCCGGCTCGAGCGGTTCGACGCGGTCTATCTGCCGGCCGGCAACGTGCACGCCTATCTGCACGGCACGGGGTTCGAGGTGATGGCGAACTCGGACAACGTTCTGCGCGGCGGGCTGACGCGCAAGCACGTCGACGTACCGGAGCTGGTGTCGGTGGTCGACTTCGAGCCGCTGGCGTCACCGGTGCTGCTGGGCACCGAGATCGCGCCGGGCGTGACGGCGTACGAGACCGGCTGCGACTACTTCACCGTCCGGCGGGTGGACCTGGCCGACGGTGACCTCGAGGTGGCCGCCGAGGGACCGAGAATCGTCGCGTGTGTGGACGGTTCGGCCACAGTGAGTGCCGACGGCACCGAAAAGCCGGTGGCGTTGTCCGCCGGTCAGTCCGCGTTTCTTCGTGGACCCGAAGGACCCTGTACATTGCGTGGTTCCGGCACGGCGTTCGTCGTGTCCGCTCGCTGATTCCCCTGCGCTCTCCGGAGGACAACGAACATGGCTGGTGGCGGTAACAAAGCCGTCGTCGCGGCACTACTGGCGAACACCGGTATCGCGATCACGAAATTCGCTGCCTGGGGGCTGACCCAGTCCGCCTCCATGCTGGCCGAGGCGATCCACTCCCTGGCCGACGCCGGGAACCAGGTGCTGCTGCTGGTCGGGTCGAAGCGGGCCAAGCGCCAGGCCGACGAGCTGCACCAGTTCGGGTTCGGGCGGGAACGGTACGTCTACTCGTTCATCGTCGCGATCGTGCTGTTCAGCGTCGGTGGTCTGTTCGCGCTGTACGAGGGCTACCACAAGGTGCACGACCCGCACGCGATCGACAACTGGAAATGGGTCCCGGTCGTGGTGCTGGTGGCCGCGATCATCATGGAGACGTTCTCGTTCCGGGTCGCGATCATCGAGGCGAACAAGATTCGCGGCACCGTCGGCTGGATGCGGTTCATCCGCAATGCCCGCTCGCCGGAGCTGCCGGTGATCCTGCTGGAGGACTTCGCCGCGCTGATGGGTCTGATCCTGGCGCTGATCGGCGTCAGCCTGACACTCGTCACCGGCAACGGGATCTACGACGGACTCGGCTCGATGGCGATCGGCGCGCTGCTGGTAGTGGTCGCGATCTTCCTGGCGATCGAGATGAAGTCGCTGCTGCTGGGTGAGTCGGCGACCCGCGAGGCGCAGCAGAAGATCGTCGCGGCGATCGAGAACACCCCCGGCGTCCAGCGCCTGATCCACCTCAAGACCCTGCACCTGGGTCCGGAGGAGGTGCTGGTGGCCGCCAAGGTCGGCGTCCCCGCCGACGCCGACGCGGCCACCATCGCCGAGACCATCAACGCGGCCGAGCGAGCCGTCCGCGAGGCCGAGCCGATGTCCCAGCACGTGTACCTCGAGCCGGACATCTACGCCGAGGGCTACACCCGCGAAGAGCGTCCGGCGGTCCCCGAGGCACCTTCGCACTGACAGCTTCAGCCAGGAACCCCCAGCCACCCGGTGGCTGGGGGTTCCTGTCGTTCGGGGTGAGGGCCTTCAGCGAGGCCGGTTGTGCGGCGGCGGCAGCGTGCCGGACCGGCCGAGCCAGCGCAGCGCGCGCTCGCGATCGATCTCGGCCGGGCTCGGCGGCGTGGTCAGCCGGCCGGTGCGGTAGCCGAGGTCGCGGATGTCGGCGGCGACCGACGGTTCGGCCAGGGCCTTCAGCGCGAAGGCGAGCGCGGCCGGCGTCACGTCGTACCGGCGTTCCAGTTCGAGGGCGAGCTTGACCGCCGCGAGGTCACGGCCGTCGTACTGACGCTGGGAGTTGCGGGCCGCCCGGGATCTCGGCAGCAGCCCGAGAGCCTCCCGGTAGCGGAGCATTCGGGGGGTGGTGCCCAGGCTCTTGGCCGCCTCGGTGATGCGCATGACACCAATCCTGACATTTCGGTGTCAGAAACGCCGATCCGACGGTCCGTCGGCCTCCCCGCAACCCCTAGGCTCGTCCCGGTAGCAAGCAACCACATCCCAGGGGAGCGGCAACGGTATGACGTTCGACTACAAGGTGGCAGACCTCGGCTTGGCCGAGTTCGGGCGCAAGGAAATCCGGCTGGCCGAGCACGAGATGCCGGGGCTGATGGCGATGCGCGCGCAGTACGGCGAGAGCAAGCCGCTGGCCGGCGCGCGGATCATGGGCTCGCTGCACATGACCATCCAGACCGCCGTCCTGATCGAGACGCTGACGGCGCTCGGCGCCGAGGTGCGCTGGGTCTCCTGCAACATCTTCTCCACCCAGGACCACGCGGCCGCGGCGGTCGTCGTCGGCCCGAACGGTACCGCCGACGCACCCCAGGGTGTCCCGGTCTTCGCCTGGAAGGGCGAGACGCTGGAAGAGTACTGGTGGTGCACCGAGCAGGCGCTGCGCTGGCCCGGCGACGAGGGTCCGAACATGATCCTGGACGACGGCGGCGACGCCACCATGCTGGTCCACAAGGGCACCGAGTTCGAGAAGGCCGGCGCGGTTCCGGACCCGTCGACGGCGGAGTCCGAGGAGTACGGCGTCGTGCTGTCGGTGCTGACCCGGTCGCTGCAGGAGGACCCGCAGCGCTGGACCACCATCGGCCAGAACATCCTCGGTGTCACCGAGGAGACCACCACCGGCGTGCACCGGCTCTACGAGATGCACAAGGCCGGCTCGCTGCTGTTCCCGGCGATCAACGTCAACGACTCGGTCACCAAGTCGAAGTTCGACAACAAGTACGGCTGCCGGCACTCGCTGATCGACGGTATCAACCGCGCCACCGACGTGCTGATCGGCGGCAAGGTCGCGCTGGTGGCGGGCTACGGCGACGTCGGCAAGGGCTGTGCGGAGTCGCTGCGTGGCCAGGGCGCCCGGGTGATCGTCACCGAGATCGACCCGATCTGCGCGCTGCAGGCGGCGATGGACGGCTACCAGGTCACCACCCTCGAGGACGTCGTCGGGATCGTCGACATCTTCGTCACCACCACCGGCAACAAGGACGTCATCACCGCCGACCACATGGCGCAGATGAAGCACCAGGCGATCGTCGGCAACATCGGTCACTTCGACAACGAGATCGACATGGCCGGGCTCTACAAGACCGTCGGGATCGAGCGGGTCAACATCAAGCCGCAGGTCGACGAGTTCCGGTTCCCCGACGGCCACACCGTGATCGTGCTGTCCGAGGGCCGGCTGCTGAACCTGGGCAACGCCACCGGGCACCCGTCGTTCGTGATGTCGAACTCGTTCACCAACCAGGTGCTGGCGCAGATCGAGCTGTTCGCGAAGACCGCGGAGTACCCGACCGACGTCTACGTGCTGCCCAAGCACCTCGACGAGATGGTCGCCCGGCTGCACCTCGACGCGCTCGGGGTCAAGCTGACCGAGCTGTCGAAGGAGCAGGCGGAGTACCTCGGCATTCCGGTCGAGGGTCCGTACAAGTCGGACGCCTACCGCTACTGAGCTGATCCGAAGGGCGTCGTACCGGTCTCCGGTACGGCGCCCTTCGGCGTTGCCGGGGTCAGCGGATGGCGGCGAAGAGGTGCTTGTCGGCGACCTGGCCGAGCACCGCGACCTCGGTGAAGCCGGCCTTGCGGAAGGACTGGACCGCGTCGGTCAGGGTGATCTCGCGACCTCTCCAGCGGTTGGCGAAACGCTGCTCACGCTCGGCCAGCAGCTCGGCGAAGGCGGGCTCCGCGGCGGCGGCGTCCCACCAGGTCTGCCAGTCCTCGACCCCTCCGGCGTGCGAGGACGCCCAGATCTCGTCGCGCAGCTCGACGGTCAGGGCGTCCAGGCGCGGGACCTCGTCGGGGCCGAGGCGCATCGTGTCGGCGTTGAGGAAGACACCACCCGGCCGGATCCGGCGGCCGAGGGTCTGGGCGACCGCTTCGAGATCGGCCGGGTCCAGCCAGTGCAGGGCGGTCGCCGAGCAGACGGCGTCGACCTGGCCGTCGCCCAGTACGGCGTCCCAGCCCGGTGTGCGCAGGTCGGCTTCGGCGAAGCGGACCTGCGCGGACGCCGTCGTCTGCCGGGCGATCTCCAGCAGGAACGGGTCGAGATCCAGCCCGGTGATCTCGGTCTGGGGAAAGCGGCGGGTGGCGCGGGCGGAGATGGAGCCGGGGCCGCAAGCCAGATCGACGAAGCGGGCCGGTGGGCCGGCGAGGCGTTCGACGATCTCCAGCATCAGCTGGAACTGCTCCTCCCGGTCGGGCAGGTAGCCCGCCTGTTGCTCGTCCCAGCGCTGCAGCCAGCCGGCCCAATCCACTTGATGCGACATGGTCGCAAGAGTAGCTGGGTCAGGTCCACTTGTCGGGTTCGCTGCCGGGGGCGTGCCAGCCTTGCGGGTTGATCTTGGTGGTCTCTGGCGTGGGTTGCGGGGGAGGTGTGGGGAAGGGCCGGCCTGGAGGGGGAGCGGCGGGGTTGTAGGGCGCGGGTTGTGCGCTGTACGGGCTGGGCGGGGCGAAAGGGCCGGCGGGTACGGCGTACGGGTTGGGTGGGCCGACTGGTACGGCGTACGGGGTCACCGCGGGACCGAATGGTCCTGTGTTCGCCGTGTAGGTCGCCCTCGCCGTGGCCAGGCGGGTCAGCTCGCGGCGGCGGCGTTCGGCCAGTACTGCGGAGAGGAACGCAGGAGCGATGATCGTCGCTGGAGGAGCCGGCGCGGTCACTTGGCCGACCCGGAAGGCGAGGGCGTCGCCGAGAGCGACCCGGGCATCCGGCTCGAGCTCCAGGTAGCGCGCCAAGTACTCGCGGCAGGTGTTGGCCAGATCGTCCGACAGACGCGACAGCTCCAGCGACTGAGCCCACTGGACCAGATGGCCGGGAACGAACAGCGGCGGCGAGGCCATCGGCTGGTGCCGCTCGCGGATCACCACCGTGCCCGCGACCATGTCACCGATCCGCTTGCCCTGCTTGTTCATCAGACTCGCCACGATCCCCGGGCTGGCCGCGAACCACGGCGCGAAGTCCACGAACAACCACAGCAGCGCGCGGACGAGCGCATGGCGGAACCGGATCGAGCTGCCGTCGTCGCGGACCACCTTGAGCCCGAGCATCAGCTTGCCGAGCGTCTTGCCCCGGGTCAGCGTCTCCATCACGACCTTGTAGCCGACCAGCACCAGCAGGACGACGATGAACACCAGCGCGAAACCCAGCGCCGGACTGGCATCGGTGATCAGGAACTGCAGCAGGGCGCCGAGCAGTACCAGCAGCACGATCACCTGGATGAAGAAGTCGATCGCACAGGCCAGCGCCCGGGTCGGCATCCGCGCGATCCGCACCTGGAGGACAACCGCTTCCCCCGTGACCAGCTGAGACACAGCGCCCCCTCCCTAGCCGTTCCAGACACCCCGGACAGCTAGTGTGACGCAGGGGAGAGCCAGTCGAGCGCAGGGAGGGCTGATGGACGTCGAGGCGTTCGTGTCCGTGCATCAGCCGCAGTGGGATCGGCTGGCCGCTCTGACTCGGTGGCAGCGGCGGCTGACCGGTGCTGAGGCCGATGAGCTGGTGTCGCTCTATCAACGCGTCGGGACGCATCTGTCGGCGCTCCGGGCCAGTGGCGCCGACCCCGTCACCATCGGAAGGCTCTCCGGACTCATCGCCGACGCGAGAGGTGCGGTGACGGGTGCACAGGCGCCTGTCTGGCGTGACATCTCCCGGTACTTCCTGGTCAGCTTTCCCGCCGCCCTGTACGCGTCACGCCGCTGGTGGCTCAGTATCGGCCTGCTGTTCTATCTGGTGGCCGCCTGGATGGCCTGGCGGATCATCGCGCATCCGGAGGTGCTCGACTCGGTCACCACCCCGGCGCAGATCCAGCAGTTGGTCGACAAGGACTTCGCCAACTACTACTCCGAGAATCCGGCGCAGGACTTCGCTCTGCGGGTCTGGATCAACAACGCGACGATCTCGGCCGCGGTACTGGCCATCGGCGTCCTGCTGGTGCCCGTGGTGTTCGTGCTGTGGGACAACTCGATGAACCTCGGCGTGATGGCCGGCATCATGATCAGCAACGACCGGGCCGACGTGTTCTTCGGCCTGATCACCCCGCACGGCCTGCTGGAGCTGACCGCGGTCTTCGTCGCGTCGGCCGCCGGGCTGCGGCTCGGCTGGTCCTGGATCGCGCCCGGGCCACGCACCAGGATGCAGGCGCTCGCCCGAACGGGTCGCGCCACCGTCGGGATGGCGATCGGGCTCGGCGTGATCCTGTTGATCACCGGTCTGATCGAGGCGTTCGTGACGCCGTCGCCGTTGCCGACCTCGGTCCGGGTCGGCATCGGCGTACTGGCAGAGCTCGCCTTTTTCGGCTATGTGTGGACACTCGGTCGCAGAGCGTTCAAGTCCGGCGAGTACGGCGATGTCGAGGAAGCCGACCGCGAGGCGAGCGCGCCGATCTCGGCCTGACAGCGTTTCCGCCTGGGTACGTAGTTTCCTATGAGGACCGCCCAGAAAGCCCAGAACAGCCGCTTGTACTCCGTAGCGATCACCGTCGGCCTGATCGCGTACGGCGTTGTCCACCTGTTGATCGCCTGGATCGCCCTGCAACTCGCCTGGGGGAAGTCCTCGGAGCAAGCCGATCAGCAGGGTGCCCTGCAGGAGCTGGCGAGCAAGCCCTTCGGTGGCTTCCTGCTGTGGGTGGTCGCGATCGGGATGTTCGCGCTGGTGATCTGGAAGGCGCTCGAACTCGCCTACGGTCACCTCGACACCGAGAAGAAGGTGTCGTCGGCAGGCCGCGCGGTCATCTACCTCGCGTTGTCCATCAGCGCGGCCAGAGTCGCGATGGGCTCCGGGGGCGGGCAGCAGAAGGGGATGACCGCGAAGTTGATGGAGTCCGGCCCGGGCCGGATCCTGATCGTGGTGGTCGGCCTGGTGATCATCGGCGTCGGAATCCGCCAGCTCTACAAGTCGTACACCAAGAAGTTCACCGAGGACCTGACCGGTGGTGTCTCGGACTCCACCATCCTGCTGGGCCGGCTCGGGTACGCCGCCAAGGGGGTCGCGTTCCTGGTCGTCGGTGGCCTGTTCGCGGTGGCCGCCATCAACTACGACCCGGAGAAGACCGGCGGTCTCGACACCGCCCTCCGCACGCTCAAGGAGCAGCCCTTCGGCTCGGTCCTGCTGACCTTGATGGCGCTGGGCATCGCCTGCTTCGGCGTCTACTGCTTCGTCTGGTCCCGCAACGCCAAGAAGTAGCCGGCCGTCAGTCCGTACCGGTGGTCTGGTGAGCGAGGTTGGAGCTCGGACCCCGGTGGAAGGCGCGGATCCGGTACGACGCGTCGCGTTCGCCGGGAAGGGTGGTCAGCTCCGTGAAGGTCGAGTCGGGGTCGACGAAGCCGGCCACCCGGTACTGCGTACTGCCGCGCGGCCTGATCTCCAGGAGATAGCCGTCCTCGTCGGAGGAGTTGTCCTTCCAGGTGAGGCGGACACCGTCCTTGCCGACCGACTTGGCGGCCACCTCCGTGGGCGAGCCGGCGGCCGGGTTCTCGCTCGCCGTACGGAAGATTGTTGCTGCAGGCAACTTGACCTCCAGTGCCGCGGAGGCCGGCCCGAGCACCGGGGTGACCCGGTAGTAGAACGGGGTCTTCGGCATCAGGTCCGGGTGCTCGAAGGTCAGTCGATCCGCGTCGACGAAGTCGAGGATCGTGTAGCGGCCTTCGGGTTCGGTCGCGAACTCGACGACCGTGCTGGTGGCGTCGGCCGGTGCGCCGGACCACGACAGCGTGACGTCGGTCGGCGAGTCGAGGGTCGCGATGAGCCGGAGGCCGGCCGATTGCGAGGCGGGCGAGCCGGCCGGCTGATCGGTCGCGCTTGAAGCGCAGCCGGTCAGCACGGCCAGCAACGTCGCCGCGGTGGCGATGCGAATCAACGGAACCTACTTCCGCCAGAAGTTGACGCCGCTCCACTGGACCGTGGCCGGACCTCTGCCGCTGTCGGTCCGGTAGGAGCCGAACTTGTCGTAGAAGCTGCCGCCCGGGCTCGAGATGCTCAGCTTGAGCGAGCCGTTGATGTAGGTCCGGTGCGCGCTGCCGACGACGTGCACGGTGTTGACCCGGACCGTCGTACCGACCGTCGCGCCGTTGGCGACAGTGCCGGCGCCGACCCGGTAGAGCCGGCCGCCGTTCTCCACCGCCAGCATGAAGAACGGGCCGGACTGGCTCTCGTTGAAGGTCTGTTTCAGGCTGATCCGGGTGCCGGTCATCGAGGTGATCCGGAAGTACCCCTCGAACTGACGGGAACCGCTGGTGTAGGTGGCGTACCGGCGCTCGGCGCGCTGGTCACCGCTGGCGGTCGAGCAGGTCAGCTGGAAGGTCAGGCCGCTGATCTGGCCGCACCCGCGTTCCTGTTCGGTGAAGGACGGGGAGTAGGAGATCCAGCCACCAGGCTCGACCTCGGCGGAAGCGGTGGGGGCGGCGAAGGTCAGGACGGCGGCCAGAGCGGCCACCGCGCCGAGCGCGCGAAAACCCTTCTTACGGGACTGTGGTTTCATCGGGCACCTCATCGGATAGTTCGGGGCGTTAACTGTCCGCGTACGCTCGCTCACCATAGGGCAAACGTTTACCGAACCAACAGATCCCCCGATGGGATTTTATGGAACCTGGTTCCACTAATCTGCCGGAGTGAGAGTCCACCGCGTCCATCGCGACGACAGGCATCGATTCAGCAAGTCGCCGGCCGGCGAGATCGAGTTGATCGAGGGCTTCGGGGTGGAGGGCGACGCGCACGCGGGCGCGACCGTGCAGCATCTTCATCTGCAGCGGAGGAACCGGACGGCCCCGAACCTCCGGCAGGTCCACCTGATCCCGCTGGAGATGCTGGACGAGTTGGCGGTCAACGGGTACGACGTGGCGCCCGGCGAACTGGGCGAGAACATCGTCACCGCGGGCCTCGACCTGTTCGAACTCCCGGTCGGGACCACGCTCCACCTCGGCGACACCGCGATCCTCACAGTGACCGGACTACGGGACCCCTGTAGCCAGATCAACAAACTCCGAAAGGGCCTGCTCAAACAGGTCCTGACCAAGACGGAGGACGGCTCGATCGTCCGCAGAGCCGGAATCATGAGCGTGGTCACGGTCGGAGGAACGGTCCGGCCCGGCGATCAACTGACGATCACCCTCCCGCCCGCCCCCCACGAACCGCTCGACCTGGTCTAGAGCCGTCCGGCCTTTTTGAGGGCCAGGTAGGTGTCGGCCAGCGCCGGGGCGATCTGTTCGGGGTTCTCGTCGACCACGGTGGCGCCGGCCCGGGTGAGGACGGCGGTGACGCGTTCGCGGTCGAGGCGGGTGCGGGCGGCGGAGGCGGCGCCGTAGATCTCGATCATGTCGGAGCGCATCGTCTCCAGTTCTGTCAGGCGAGGGTCGGCGACAGAGGCCAGTACTACGACGTGGCGGCGGAGGAGCGGGCCGATGACGGGCAGTAGGGACTCCTCGATCACCGCTGGGTCCAGGCCGGTCAGGATGACGACCAGCGAGCGTTGGCCGAGGCGTTCGAGCACCTGGGAGACGACCACGCGGAAGTCTGTTTGGACGAGTTGGGCGTCCACGTTGGCCAAGGCGTTGACGAACGACGGCAGCACGTCCTGCGGTGCCGGGCGGCGGACGTCCGCGCGGACCTCGGAATCGCAAGCCAGCAAGGAGACCCGGTCGCCGGCGCGGGTCGCCAGCGCGGCCAGCAGCAGCGCGGCGTCCATGGCATGGTCCAGTCGTGGGGCGTCCCCGACCCGTCCGGCCGACATCCGGCCGGAGTCGATCACGATGGCCACCTGGCGGTCACGCTCGGGACGCCAAGTACGCAGTACGACGCTGTCGCGGCGGGCAGTCGCACGCCAGTCGATGCTCCGGACGTCGTCGCCCGGCACGTAGTCCCGCAGTGAGTCGAACTCGGTGCCCTGACCCCTTACCAGCAAGGCGGTTCGGCCATCGAGCTCGCGCAGCCGAGCAAGCCGCGAGGGTAGGTGCTTGCGGCTGTTGAACGGCGGTAGCGCCCGCACGGTCCACGGCACCTTGTGCGACCCCTGCCGCCCAGCGAACCCGAGCGGCCCGATCGACCGCACCGTCACCCGGTCAGCATGCCGATCCCCGCGCCTGGTGGGCACCAGCCGAGTTGTCAGCCGCCGTCGCTCGCCGTTGGGCAGGTCAAGCTTGTGCGGCCCATCCTGTACGCCGGCAGACGGCGGCCACGCATCTCGCAACAGCCCCTTGACCCGACGCCCGGGATTGGCCACCAGCAACGTCACCACAGCTTGCTGGCCCAACCGCACCGCAGTGTCGCCTTCCCGGCTGAGCTGCAGCCGCCGTGGCGACCCTGCCAGCAGCAGGTCGACCAGGCACACCAGCAGAACCACAGCGACCACTACGCCGACTCCGGCCCACCGCGGCATCACTACGGCGACGAAGACGACTCCCAGCCCGGCAAGCACGCCGGCCCGGCCAGTGAGGACCATCAGCGAGGCACTGGCACCGTGGCCAGCACACTCTCCAGTACTGCGTCCGCCGTCACGCCCTCCAGCTCTGCCTCCGGCCGGATCTGCACCCGGTGCCGCAGGCAAGGACGTGCCATCGCCTTCACGTCGTCAGGGATCACGTAGTCGCGCCCCGACAACCAGGCCCATGCCCGAGACACAGCAAGCAGCGCAGTGGCACCACGAGGCGACACCCCGAGCTGCAGCGACGGCGACTGCCGAGTCGCACGACACAGGTCGACCACATAGGCCAGCACGTCCTCCCGTACCGCGACCCGCCGCACCGCGGCCTGCCCGGCCAGCAGGTCCTCAGGACCGGCCACCGGACGCAACCCGGCCGCGGCAAGATCACGCGGATCGAACCCCTGCGCGTGCCGGGCCAGTACTGCGATCTCCGCGTCCCGCGGCGGAATCTCCAGCGTCACCTTGAGCAGGAACCGGTCCAGTTGCGCCTCGGGCAACGGATAGGTGCCCTCGTACTCGATCGGGTTCTGCGTGGCGGCGACGACGAAGGGGTTCGGCAGCAGCCGGGGTTCACCGTCGACGGTGACCTGCCGCTCCTCCATCGCCTCCAGCAGCGCGGCCTGCGTCTTCGGCGGCGTCCGGTTGATCTCGTCCGCGAGCAGGATGTTGGTGAACACCGGGCCCTTGCGGAACTCGAACTCACTGGTCTTCGCGTCGTACACCAGCGATCCGGTCACGTCACCGGGCATCAGGTCGGGCGTGAACTGGACCCGCTTGGTCTCCAGCCGCATCGCCATCGACAGCGCCCGCACCATCAGCGTCTTCGCCGTCCCAGGGACGCCCTCCAGCAGGACGTGGCCGCGGCAGAGCAGGGCGAGCACCAGCGCGGTCACGGCGGTCTCCTGGCCGACCACGGCCTTGCCGATCTCGGTGCGCAGCTCGACCAGTGCCTGCCTGGCCCGTTCGGGGGTGACCTCGGTAGCGGTCGTCACGGGTGTCGTACCTCCAGCGTCAGCAGGTCCAGCTGATGGGACAGGAACATGAGGCCGGAGTCGTCGGCCGGTGGTTGACCATAGAGCAGTTCGAAGAGCATTGCCGGATCCCTGCCGGTGCGGGCCGCGACTGTCGTCACCACGGCGATCGGCTCGGCCCGGCGGGGGATCCCGTGGGCCTTCTGAAGCTTGCCCAGAGCAGACTCGCGCAGCGCGGCCGCAGCACGATCACGAGCTCTGGAACGGCGGTAGAGCCGCGCCCGGCCCTCAGTGGTCTCGGCCGCGTGCACGATGACCGGCAACGGCTCCGGTACGACGGGTCCGAGCCGCCGGCCGCGCCAGATCGCCACCACGAACGCGGCGAAGGCCAGAGCCCAGGCGATGTACCGAACGTCCGGCGGGACCAGCGGCGGCCCGTCGGCATCGCTGTTGCGGCTACTGCTGCTCTCGTACTGCGGTAGGTACCAGACCAGGTCCGAGTGAGTGCCCAGCAGGTTCAGTGCGAGCGCCGCATTGCCGTCGTCGGCCAGTTCGGCGTTGGTGAAGGTCCGAGAAGACCCCACTACGTCCACAGTCTTGCCGCCGGTCTCGAGCCGGATCACCGTGTGGTTGATGCCGTCGCCGTAGCAGGCGATTGCCGAGTCGGGAGCGGAGTACGAGACGCCGGCGACGGTCGCAGTACCGGCTTTGACTGCCGCAGGGAGATCGCAGCCAGGGGAGCGGCTGCGCTTCGGCAGAGTCTCCGACGAGTTCCGTACGCCGGGGGCAACGGCCTCCAGAGCTCGAGTCGTGGGCCGGATGAGCACCACGTGGCTCCAACTGCCGTTGGCGATCCGCTCCCAGTCGGAGCGGCGAAGAGAGCCGCCTGGCGCGATCAGCAGCGTGCGGCCGGCCCCGGAGCCGAGGGCGTCCTTGAGGTCCTCTGTGCCGGTCACGTCGACGCCGTGGTCTTCGAGCAGAGCAGCCAAGGCTTTGGTGCCCGACGGCTCAGCAGAGTCCGGGCTGAAGGGCCCCGAGGTCCTAGCGGCTCCGGCGATCAGCAGAACCAGTACGCCGAGCACCACGATGCCGGTGACCAGCATGGGCAGCCGCAACGCCCGCCACGCCTCGGAACCGCTCCGGCCGAGCGCCGTGCTCACTCCTGCACCAACTGCCGGGTCGACACGTGCCGGGCGGCCTCATCGGCCATCACTACTTGGGCATAGCGCTCCGCAGTTCCGGGTCGGTTGCCATAGACAACCTCCGTGAAGACGAGCGCCGCCGGCTGCAGTGGCTCCCGCAGCGCCGGTACGACGCGGCCCGCGTCCGCCACCGCCTCGTACGCCGTTCGCCCCGGCCTGTCGTCGAGCACAGTGCGCTCGGTCAGCTCAGCAACACAAGCACGGAACCTGCTACGCACAGCGGCCGTGTAGTTGCCGCCGGCCGCCTCACCCTCAGCCTGGGCCCGGTACTGCGACGCGCTGCGTGGCCGGTCGCTCTCGAAGACGGTCTGACTCTTGGTGCCACGGGTGGTGCGCAGCACGCCGGCTCGCCAGAGGACCACCACCGCGACCAGCGCGATCAGCCCGACGAGCATCAGCACCCCCGCGTTGCCGTCCGGAGACTGCCCGGTCAGGTCGGCCAGCATGTCGGTGATCCATTCGAGCACCTGGTTGACGATCCGGGACACGACGTTGTCGCCCGCCTGTCCGTACGCCGGTTTGGCCAGCTCCCTGGCGGCCTCCCGCGCGGCCTCGTCGCGACCGATGTCGATCGGTGGCTCCAGGAACACCCTGGGCGTCACAGGATCGACCCCGGCTGCCGCAGGCCCGGTCCGGGCTCAGGCCGGAGGGCGGGACGCAGCCACAGATCCAGCCCTTCACGCCGGACCCGCAGGTCGAGGTAGATGAGGGCCTGCACGGCCGACATGAAGGCAAGGCTCGCGATCAAGGTCAGCACGGTCGCCACCCCGGCGGCGACCCCGAGGACGACGGCAACGACGGTCGCGCTGCTGTCCTGGCTTCCGTCGGCCCAGGAGCCCAGCGTGGCGATCAGAGTGCCGATGCCGAACTGCAGTGCGTAGCTGACGATGTTCACCACCACCCCACCGAACAGCAGGATGCCGAGCACCCGCCAGAACTTGCCCCGCACCAGCTGCCAGGACCGTCGCAGAGAGCCCCAGATACCTACCCTGGCAGGGATGTAGAGCCCGATGTCGGGAGCGTGCTTGCCTTCCATCAGCACCACCGTGCCGGCCAGCACGAGCCGGATCCCGAAGACCAGCACCAGCACGCCGCCGACCAGGACCAGCAGCACCGCGACCAGTCCGGCCACCTCCGACGAGATCATCGCGTCTGCTCCGGCCCCGGCGCCGAAGACGCCCAGGCCCCAGCCGGCGATCACCACGACGAAGCAGAGGGACTGGACGATGCCGACGCAGGCGAGAGCGGGCAGCGAACGGCGTACCAGCCGGAGCAGCTCTCGTGGACCCACCCGGTTGGCCAGCTGACTGCGGACGGCGGCCAGGGCGATGATGCCGGACAGCATGCTCGACACCACGGCGAACAGGACGAGCTGCAGTCCGTACATGACCAGCATCGAGATGCCGGCCTGCTCGAAGGGTGAGTCGGCGTCGAAGAAGCCGCTGATGCCGCCGGGCACGGTCAGCTGGGTCAGCGCGGCCTGGACGGCGGCCAGGCCGATCCCGGCCAGTACGGGCAGGCCGAGCATGATCGCCTTGTTGTCGGAGATGGTCCGGGCGGCGTTGTCGAGCAGGTCGGCCGGCAGCCACGGGCGGAGCGGTTCGGCGTACTCCGCACTCTCCTGGACGCCGATGTCGTCGCGCATGCCCCGCCCCCTCCCTGGGGTGTCTTTGTTTTGTCACGGACCCCTGCAGTGCACCATGATCACAGCCCGGACGGTTCATACCGCCATTCGCACGGTCCCGCTCGGCGATCCGGCGTGTGCGCTACCCGGGGAATGGGACACTATCCGTAGTGCGTACGATCGGCGCCCGCTGGGCGCAAGCCAGATCCGGACCGGCCGTGACAGTACAAGGAGCAAGGCGTGGCAGAAGGTAACCGGACGATGCGGGGCCGAGTCCTCATCGTCGATGACGACACGGCGCTGTCCGAGATGCTCAGCATCGTGCTGCGCAACGAGGGCTACGACACCTATCTGGTCGCCACCGGCGACAAGGCGGTGCCGGCCTTCCGTGAGTTCAAGCCCGACCTGCTGCTGCTCGACCTGATGCTGCCGGGGATGGACGGGATCGACGTCTGCCGCGCGATCCGGGCCGAGTCCGGCGTACCGATCGTGATGCTGACCGCCAAGAGCGACACCGTGGACGTGGTGCTGGGCCTGGAGTCCGGCGCCGACGACTACGTGGTGAAGCCGTTCAAGCCGAAGGAGCTGGTGGCCCGGATCAGGGCCCGGCTGCGCCGGATGGACGAGCCCGGTCCGGAGTCGCTGACGATCGGCGACCTGACCATCGACGTGGCCGGTCACTCGGTCAAGCGCAGCGGCGAGACGATCCAGCTCACCCCGCTGGAGTTCGACCTGCTGGTCTGCCTGGCCTCCAAGCCCTGGCAGGTCTTCACCCGTGAGGTGCTGCTCGAGCAGGTCTGGGGCTACCGGCACGCCGCCGACACCCGGCTGGTCAACGTGCACGTCCAGCGGCTGCGGTCCAAGATCGAGAAGGATCCCGAGCACCCCGAGATCGTGGTGACCGTGCGCGGCGTGGGTTACAAGGCCGGTGCGGACTGATCGAGTACGGACGCGACGACCAGTCGCAGGCGGACAAGCCGGCGGCCGAGCCGGAGCCCCGCGGAACCGAGATCGAGCTCACCGCCGCAGGGGCTGACTGGCACGCCCAGCCGCAGCCGCTGTGGCGGACCCATCCGCGGTACTGGCCGGACGTCTGGCGGCGCTCGATCCAGGCGAGGATCGTCACCGGCACCCTGCTGATGTCGATGATCGTGCTGATCCTGGTCGGCTGGGTGATGATGAGCCAGGTCACCGACGGCATCCTGGAGTCGCGCCGCGACTCCGCGCAGAAGGAGGCCGTCGCCCAGCTGGCCTCGCTGTCCGGCTCGCTGAACGCGGCCGACGCGGGCGCGATCCAGCTGAAGCTGTCGCAGCTGGTCGCGGGCTCGAACCGGCCCGGCCTGTACGAGGTGGTGCTGATCCCGAGCGACAGCGCCGAGTCGAACGCGATCCGCACCACCGGTCTGGTCGAGAGCGACTCGATCCCGACCGAACTGCGCGCCTCGGTCTCCCGGGACGAGACCATGCTCTGGGACACCTACGTCCGGATCAAGTACACCAACGGCCAGAGCGAGCCGGGGCTGGCGATCGGCTCCCAGCTGCGAGTGCTGAACGCCAGCGCCCAGCGGTACGAGGTGTACTTCCTGTTCCCGCTCACTGCTCAGAGGGAGACGCTGGAAGTCGTCCAGCGCGCCCTCCTGACCGCCGGACTGCTGCTGGTCGTCCTGCTCGGCGGCGTGGCCTGGCTGGTCACCCGGCAGGTCGTGACACCGGTCCGGATGGCCCGGCGGATCGCGGAGCGACTCGCGGCCGGCCGGCTGGAGGAGCGGATGCAGGTCCGCGGTACCGACGACCTGGCCCGGCTGGCGGTCTCGTTCAACAAGATGGCCAGCAACCTGCAGCAGCAGATCCGCCGGCTGGAAGAGCTGTCGCGGCTGCAGCGCCGGTTCGTCTCCGACGTCTCGCACGAGCTCCGCACCCCGCTCACCACAGTCCGGATGGCAGCCGACCTGCTGCACGACATCCGCGACGACTTCGACCCGATCAGCCGCCGCTCGGTCGAGTTGCTGCAGAACGAGCTCAACCGGTTCGAGGAACTGCTCGCCGACCTGCTCGAGATCAGCCGCTTCGACGCCGGCGCCGCGGCGCTCGACCTGGAGGACATCGACCTGCGCGACATCGTCGCGCGGGTGCTGGAGAACCACGAGACGCTCTTGGAGCGCAAGGGCGCCGAGGTCCGGCTGGAGATGCCGGAACCGTGCCGGGCCCAGGTGGACTCGCGCCGGATCGAGCGGATCCTGCGCAACCTGATCGGCAACGCGATCGAGCACAGTGAGGGCCGGCCGATCGTGATCAGCACGGCTTACGACGAGGAGGCCGCGGCGGTGGCCGTCCGCGACCACGGTGTCGGTTTCCGGGCCGAGGAGGCCGAGATGGTGTTCAGCCGGTTCTGGCGGGCCGACCCGGCCCGGGCCAGGACCACCGGCGGCACCGGGCTGGGCCTGTCGATCGCGCTCGAGGACGCCCGGCTGCACGGTGGCCGGCTGGACGCCTGGGGATCCCCGGGCGACGGCGCGTACTTCCGGCTCACGCTGCCCCGCCGCCCCGACATCGTGCTGACCGGCTCGCCGCTGCCGCCCCGGCCCGCCGACGCCGCCCGGGTGGTGACCGAGATGTCGCTGGTCGACGTCGGAGCGCCGTACCAGAAGCTGACCGGTGGTGACGACTCGTGAAGCGCCGACTGCTGACCACGCTGCTGGCGACCGCGCTGCTGGCGGCCGGTTGCGCGACCGTGCCGGCCAAGGGCCCGATCCGCGGCAGCAGCCAGGACGCCCCGGCCTCGAACAACAACGGGATCGGCGTCGAGGCGCGGCCACCGCGGCCGAACGCCGAGCCGCTGCAACTGGTCAACGGCTTCCTCGAGGCGATGTCGGACTCCCGGGCCTTCGACGTCGCCCGGGAGTACATGACCGCGGAGGCGGCGGGCGCCTGGAAGCCCGAGTCCCAGATCATGGTCTACGACCAGAGCGCGAGCTCCGGGGTCTCGCTGGCCTCCGACGGTGTGGTGCAACTGTCGGCGCCGCTGATCGCGACCATCGACTCCCGCGGCACCTGGACGCCCGCGCCGGCGCCGCGGACCCTGACCTGGAAGTTCGCCCTGACGGAGGTGTCCAAGGAGCTCCGGATCGTGAAGGCGCCGCCCGGCGTGTTCCTGGGCAGCAACCAGCTCGACTCCAAGCTCACTCCGCGCGCCCTCTACTTCTTCAACCCGTCCAAGCGGCTGCTGGTCCCGGACCCGGTCTTCCTGCCCTTCAACCTCTCTTCCGGCCAGGCGGCGACCCAGCTGGTGCAGGAGTTGCTGAAGGGCCCGACCGGCCGGCTCGGCAACGGCGTCGTCTCGCTGGCGCCGCCGGGCACCACGGTGAACGTCTCGGTCCCGGTCGAGAACGGCGTCGCCACGGTGGCGCTCAGCGACACGGTCACCGCGCTGACCGACCCGCAGGACCGGGAGAAGCTGGCTGCCCAGATCACCAGGACGCTGCGCCCGATCACCGACCGGGTCCGGATCACCGTCGAGGGCGCGCCGCTGCTGCCCGACCAGGAAGACGTACTGCAGTTCACGAACCTGTTCAGCCAGTACGACCCGTCCGTGCTGAACGGGCGGCTCAAGGACCTGTACGGCCTGCGGAACGGCAAGATCCAGCGCATTCTGGGCCAGGACGACGGCCAGACGATCGAGGCCCGGCCGATGATCGAGAGCCCGCTGTACTCGTACTCCGCGCAGTCGTTCGCGGTCAGCCTGGGCGGTGCCACCGGAGCGATCGTCACCACCACCAAGGGCGGCCGGCCGAGCGTCGTGGTCGGCTCGCTGGAGGCGCCGAAGAACGAAGAGGCCGAGACGGCGATCGCGGCCGAGGGCAAGGTGCTGCGGCCGAGCTACGACAACGAGGAGAACCTCTGGATCCTGGACCGGGCCAATGGTGCGACGCCCAGGCTCCGGGTGCGGGGCCAGGACGGCAAGCTCCGGTTCGTCCAGACCAAGTTCGACGGGGCCACCCCGATCGCGCTGCGGATGGCGCCGGACGGCGTCCGCGCACTGCTGGTGGTGCAGTCGAAGGGGGTGAACTCCGTCCTGACCGCGACGGTCGAGACGAACGACCAGGAGCAGTTGGTGCTCGGCAGGTTCAAGCCGCTGCAGTTGCGGCTGGCCGATATCACCGACGCGGCCTGGAGCAACACCGGAGTGCTGGTGGCCGGCAAGGCGCTCAAGGGTGACCAGGCGCGGCCATGGCAGGTCAACATGGACGGCTCGCAGCGGCGCGTGATCCCGGGCGGGAGCGACAAGTTCGACGCGGTGCTGGTCGCCTCCAACCCGAACATCGACACCCTGCCCGCCGT
The DNA here is from genome assembly GCF_027627575.1 of Kribbella sp. CA-293567. Classification (NCBI taxonomy): domain Bacteria; kingdom Bacillati; phylum Actinomycetota; class Actinomycetes; order Propionibacteriales; family Kribbellaceae; genus Kribbella; species Kribbella sp. CA-293567. The sequence goes on along the minus strand of NZ_CP114065.1, from coordinate 6,210,828 downwards.
GCAGGACAGCAACAAGCAGTTGCACTGGCAAGGCAAGGACCTGACCTGGATCGATCTGGCCGAGGGCCCAGAAGGCCAGATCACTCCCGTCTACCCGGGCTGACCAGGGTTTTCCACAGGTCGGCCCGGCCTCGGTTGCGGCCGGACCGGCGATCGCGGATCGTGATCCGGGTGGCTGCTGCGGGACGCGCTCGTCGATCTCGTGCTGGGTGGGCGCTGTGCGGGCTGCGAGCGACCCGGGGTGTCGCTGTGCCCGGGATGCAGGCTCGCGCTCGCCACCAGTACGCCGTACCGGGCCTGGCCTGATCCGGTGCCTGCCGAGTTGCGGGTGACGACGGCGACCACGGAGTACGACGGAATCGTGCGAGCGGTGATCCTCGCGCACAAGGAGCATGCGCGCTATCCGCTGGCGCGGCCGCTCGGCGACACGCTGGCGCTGGCGATCCAGGCCGCGCTGGGACCGGGCCGCGCGGCCTGGCTCTGTCCGGTGCCGTCCTCGCCGGCCACGGTCCGGCGGCGTGGGCACGACCCCCTGCGCCGCATCACGAAGGTTGCCGTGCACCGGCTCCGCCGCGGTGGGTACGACGTACGGGTCGCCGACGCGCTGACCGTCGTACGGCGTCCGCGGGACCAGGCCGGCCTGTCCGCCGAGGACCGGGCGACCAACCTGGCGGGGGCTTTCGCGGCGCGTTCGCGCTGGGCTGAAAGGCTGACCGGTCAACCGGTGATCGTGGTCGACGACGTGCTGACCACCGGATCCACGCTCGCCGAAGCCTGCCGGTCCTTGTCATCACAGGGAATTCCGGTCCTCGGCTGTGCCGTGCTGGCCGCCACCCGGCGGCGCGTGGTGCCCGGTTCATGAAACCGTCCCTACCGGTTTTCGCAGAAGCCGACTAGCGTTGGCCTATGACACCCGCTTGGGCTTGTCGAACTGGGATGTGGACGAGGACCGGATCAGCCGGATTCCTTCCCACGGAGTTCGCCGGGCCGCACAGCGGGTGTTGTCGTTTCGGGCGTCCGAACCGCGGTTACGGGGGTCCGAAGACGTAACAGAGTCGCCGATCGATGGAGGTTTCCGTGGACGTCGTTGTCAAGGGTCATCACTGCGAGGTCAGTGACCGCTTCCGGCAGTACGTCGAGGAAAAACTCGAGCGGATCGAGAAGGTCGATCACCGGGTACTGCGATGCGAAGTAGAAGTCAGCCAGGAGAAGAACCCGCGACAGCACGACCGGGCGATGCGCGTCGAGCTCACCATGTACACCAAGGGGCCCGTGGTCCGGGCCGAAGCCTGTGGTGAGACAAAGCAGGCAGCGTTCGACGTCGCCCTGGACCGGTTGCAGGCACAGGTCCGCAAGGCGGCCGACCGCCGCCGGTTGCACACCGGCCAGCACGCTCCCGAGGGGCTGCGGCACATCGCCGCCAAGCAGGCGGCCAACGGCATCGCCGCGGAGGTCGAGGAGACCGAGGACGACAACGCGATCCCGACGCAGAAGTTCGGCTCGCTGACGGTGACCGGCGACGGGCCGCTGGTGATGCGCGAGAAGACCCACACGGCCAAGCCGATGTCCCTGGACCAGGCGCTCTACGAGCTCGAACTGGTCGGGCACGACTTCTACCTGTTCGTCGATGCCGACGAGAACCAGCCGAGTGTGGTCTACCGGCGCCGCGGCTACGACTACGGCGTGATCCGGCTGTCTGTCTGACTCCGGGAGGAGCCAAAGAACGAGGGGCCCGGTCCAGTTGGACCGGGCTCCTCGTTTCCTTCCCCTGTGAAGGTTCGGGGTGCGTTGCGGCTAGCTGTCGATCTGGGCCTGCAGCGTCGCGGCGTAGGTGGCTACCTCGGCGTAGACGCCCGGGTTGCCGGCCTCGGCGCAGCCGATACCCCAGGAGACGACACCGAAGAGCCGGCCGTTCAGGACCAGCGGGCCACCGGAGTCGCCCTGGCAGGAGTCCTTGCCGCCGTCCTCGTAGCCGGCGCAGATCTCACCGGCGGCCGTATAGCCCTCGCTCGCGTACGCCGAGGTGCAGTACGCGTCGCCCAGCACCGGTACGGCGACCTTCTGGAACGTGTCGGCGGGACCGGTGTTCTTCGTGGAGCCCCAGCCGAACACGACCGAGGCGGCACCGGCGGCGTCCGCTGCGGTGCTGGTCTCGAGTGCCAGCGTCGGTACGCCGTCGAACGGTGTCGCCAGCGTCATCACCGCGACGTCGTGGCCGGGAGACTTCCCGTACTCCGGGTCGGCCCAGATGCTGGTGATCTTGGAGCTCTTGCCGCCGGTGTCGGACAGCTTGTCGCGGCCCTGGATCGCGGTGTACGTGCCGGCCGCCGCAGTCGCGCAGTGGGCGGCGGTGACGATCTTGTTCGGCGCGACCAGCGTGGCGCCGCAGTACTGGCCGCTGGGGACCGGGGAGCCGCTGTTGTTCAGCGCGATCGCCCACGGCGCATCGGCCGTACTGGCGAGCTCACCGCCGACGATCCGGGTGTGCGGTACGCCGGGCGTCGGTACGCCGGGCGTCGGCGCGGCGCTGGCCGTAACCGCTCCGAGGGACGCCGCGGTCAGCGCACCCGCCGCGAGAACGGCCCGAACCAGTTGCAGTCTTCCTGACATGCCTCACACTCCAGGGGTGATTGGGGCGGCGCGGGCGGCGCTGCCTTCCCGCAGACTCTCCCGGCTACGACAGGTAGCGCACCTCTCACTTGCGGTAACACCGAAGTTATGACCACTTTCGTCCCTACACTCAGTCGGTCGGATCGCAGCGAGGAGAGCCCGATGGGGACTGTGAGTTACGAGGTGCTCGGGCCGCTGGCCGTCCGGCGGAACGGCATCCGGCGGGATGTGGGCCCCGAGCAACGGCAGCGCATTCTGGCCGCCCTGCTGCTGCGAGCGAACCAGGCGGTTCCGCTGACCGACCTGATCGCCGCGGCCTGGGTGGGCAGACCGCCCGCGGATGCGGATCAGGTGGTCAGCAACCACATCGCCGTACTGCGCGACCTGGTCGATCCGCAGCGGACGGTCAGCACCGGTGAGCTGCTGATCACGCTGGCGGACGGCAGCTACGTGCTGTGCGTCGAGCCTGGCGACAGTGACCTCGACCAGTTCAGCAGGAACGTCGAGCGCGCCGAGGAGTTGTGGGCCGCAGGCAACGGTGACGAGGCCGGCAAGCTACTTCGCAGCGCGCTGGCGCTCTGGCACGGCACACCGCTGGAAGATCTGAGCGGGCCGCTGTTCGACAGTGCGCGGCAAGAGCTGTCCGCGGCTCGGTCGAACGCGCAGGAGTCGCTCGCGAGGATCGAGGCCGGACAGCAGGCTGCGACTCCGGCTCCACCACCCGCTGCCTATGCGGCGCCGCCTCTCGTGCAGGCTCCTGAGCGGTCGGGGGCCACGCTGGTGGTGCTGAAGCTTCTCGGTGCCGCCGTACCGGTCGTCACGATCGGATTCCTCGGCTGGGTGGTCACTGCCGGAGTGGCGATCAAGCAGCGCAGCATCGCGCTCGGGATCTCGGCCGCCGCCTATCTCGCCGTCGTCGTGTGGTTCACGGTCTACGTGATGGTTCCCGACGGTCCGGAGATCTCCGACGGCCAGGGGCTGGTCACGCTCGTCTATCTGCTGGCCGGGATGGCCTGCTCCGTCCAGGCCGCGGTCGTCATCGGCAGCCCCAGGCGCCGCGGTGCACTGCAACCGCCGTACCGGCTCCAGCCGCAGGCGCAGTACCAGCCGCAGTACCAGGCATCGCCGGTGCACCAGCCGCAGTACGGCGCACCGGCCGCGTACCCGCCCGCGCCCGACGCCGTACGCCGGCAACAGGCGCGGGAGCTGGCCCGCACCAATCCCGCGGCCGCGCGTTCACTTGGCATCGGCCGCCCCGACCTGCCCCGGCAGTACGACGACGGCGGGCTGGTCGACCTCAACGACGCCCCCGCCGACCTGCTGGACACGCTGCCCGGCGTCACCGGCAAGCAGGCGGCTGCCATCGTCGTGAGCCGGGCCCAGCAAGGCCGCTTCCGCACGGTCGACGAGCTCTCGACCCGGGGCCTGCTGCCTACCCACCTGCTCCACGAACTCGCCGACCGCCTGGTGATCATCGACATCCAGGACTGACCGCGCGGGTTTTGTCGGTGCCGGCAGGCAGACTTCGTCAGGTGACTGTGGAGGTGTTGTCGACGGCTCAGGCCCGGCGGATCGCGTTGGCCGCTCAGGGGTTCACCGATCCGCGCCCGAAGGGGGTGCCCGACTCGCGCGCGCTGACCCGGGTGCTGGGCCGGATCGGGCTGATCCAGATCGACTCGGTGAACGTGCTGAGCCGCGCGCAGTACCTGCCGCTCTACTCCAGGCTCGGGCCGTATCCGCGGGACCTGCTCGATCGGGCCGCCGGCAAGTCACCGCGCAAGCTGGTCGAGTACTGGGCGCACGAGGCGTCCCTGATCCCGGTCGAGACGCACCCACTGATGCGCTGGCGGATGGCGCGGGCGGCCACCGAGGCGTGGGGCGGACCGCGGGCGATCGCGGTGGAGCGGCCTGAGCTGGTGCGGCAGGTGCTCGCCGACGTGCGCGAGCACGGCCCGCTGACCGCCCGGGAGATCGACGACGACGTGGAGCGCGACCGCAACCACTGGGGCTGGAACTGGTCCGACGTGAAGCGTGCACTGGAGTACCTGTTCTTCGCCGGTGAGATCACGGTGGCCCGGCGGAACCAGCAGTTCGAGCGGATGTACGACGTACCCGAGCGGGTCCTGCCCGCTTCGGTGGTCGCCACGCCGACCCCGACGCCGGAGGAAGCGCACCGCAGGCTGGTCTCGATCGCTGCTCGCGCGCACGGCGTCGCGACCGCGCAGTGCCTGAAGGACTACTTCCGTACGTCGCCCGCCCCGACCGCGCAGGCGATCGGCGAACTGGTCGAGGAGGGTGAGCTGCTCCCGGTCACCATCCAGGGCTGGAAGCGCCCCGCCTACCTGCACCGCGACGCCAAGCTGCCGCGCCGGGTCAACGCCCGGGCCCTGGTCAGCCCGTTCGACTCGCTGGTCTACGAGCGCACCCGCACCGAGGTCCTGTTCGACTTCCGCTACCGCATCGAGATCTACGTCCCCGCGGAGAAGCGCGTCTACGGCTACTACGTACTGCCCTTCCTCCTCGGCGACCGCCTGGTGGCCCGCGTCGACCTGAAGGCGGACCGAACCGCCGGCGTCCTCCTGGTCCAGTCGGCCCACGCCGAGCCCGGCGCCCCCGCCGAGACCCCCGAGGAGCTGGCCGCCGAGCTGGTCCAACTCGCCGGCTGGCTCGGCCTCGACCAAGTCCGGGTAGCCGGCGGCGGCGATCTGACCCCAGCCCTGAGCGTCGCGCTCCGCGGCTTCTGACCACAACCCGTCACACCGGTCGCTCCGCGGCGTACCCGGAACTTTTCGCGTCCTCCAGTCGTGGGTGGAGGAGAGCGCCACTCACTCCGGGGAGTGGGTTGACGCCTGCCGCCCAGTACCATGGGTGGCGCCCGCCAGGCGGGCAGGCCGTGCTGCGTCCGTCACCGGGTACGCACGGTCAGGCACCCGCCGCATTGAAGGCTGCACAGTCAAGGAGTGGACCCCCCACGATGAAGGCGTTCGACAAGTTACTGCGGATCGGCGAGGGCAAGATCGTTCGCAAGCTCGAGACCATCGCCAAGGTGGTGAACTCGATCGAGGACGACTTCACCGGCATGTCCGACGAAGAGCTGCGCGCCCAGACGGCCGACTTCAAGCAACGGGTCGACAACGGTGAGTCCCTGGACGGTCTGCTGCCGGAGGCCTTCGCGGTCGTCCGCGAGGCCGCCAAGCGGACCCTGCACCAGCGCCACTACGACGTCCAGATCATGGGCGGGGCCGCGCTGCACCTGGGCAACATCGCCGAGATGAAGACCGGTGAGGGCAAGACCCTGGTCGGCACCCTGCCGACCTACCTGAACGCGCTGTCCGGCAAGGGCGTTCACGTGGTCACGGTGAACGACTACCTGGCCCGCTTCCAGGCCGAGTGGATGGGCCGGGTGTACCACTTCCTCGGCCTCGACTACGGCGTGATCCTGCCGGAGATGACGCCGGCCGAGCGCCGGCTGGCCTACGGCAAGGACATCACCTACGGTACGAACAACGAGTTCGGCTTCGACTATCTGCGCGACAACATGGCCAACGACATCGGCGACCTGGTGCAGCGCGAGCACAACTACGCGATCGTGGACGAGGTCGACTCGATCCTGGTCGACGAGGCCCGGACCCCGCTGATCATCTCCGGCCCGGCCGAGGACTCGCAGCGCTGGTACGTCGAGATGGCGAACCTGGCCGGCGTGCTCAAGCCCCGGTTCGCCGACGACAAGGTCGCCGAGGACCAGCGCCCGGTCGCCGACTACGAGGTGGACGAGAAGAAGCGCACCGTCGCCATCCTCGAGCGCGGGATCGAGAAGGTCGAGGACCGGCTCGGGATCGACAACCTGTACGAGTCGGCCAACACCCCGCTGATCAGCTACCTGAACAACGCGCTGAAGGCCAAGGACCTGTTCCGCAAGGACAAGGACTACGTGGTCGTCGACGGCGAGGTGCTGATCGTCGACGAGCACACCGGCCGGACCCTGCACGGCCGCCGCTACAACGAGGGTCTGCACCAGGCGATCGAGGCCAAGGAGAAGGTCGAGATCAAGGAGGAGTACCAGACCCTCGCGACGATCACGCTGCAGAACTACTTCCGCCAGTACAACAAGCTGGCCGGGATGACCGGTACGGCACAGACCGAGGCGGCGGAGTTCTCCAAGATCTACGGTCTCGGCGTGGTGCCGATCCCGACCAACAAGCCGATGGTCCGCAAGGACCAGCGCGACCTGATCTACCGCACCGAGGAAGCCAAGTTCGAGGCGGTCGTCGAGGACATCGCGACCCGGCACGAGACCGGGCAGCCGATCCTGGTCGGTACCACCAGCGTGGAGAAGTCCGAGCGGCTGTCCAACCAGCTCCGCAAGCGCAACATCCCGCACGAGGTGCTGAACGCCAAGCAGCACGCGCGGGAGGCCGCGATCGTCGCCGAGGCGGGCCGCAAGAACGCCGTCACGGTGGCCACCAACATGGCCGGCCGTGGTACCGACATCATCCTGGGCGGCAACCCCGAGCACCTGGCCGACAAGGACCTGCGCGCCCGGGGGATCGACCCGGTGGAGTCCGCGGAGGAGTACGAGGCGGAGTACCCGAAGGTCCTGGAGAAGTTCGAGAAGCTGGTCAAGGACGAGCAGGTCGAGGTCCGCGAGGCCGGCGGTCTGTACGTGCTGGGCACCGAGCGGCACGAGTCGCGCCGGATCGACAACCAGCTGCGCGGTCGTTCCGGCCGGCAGGGTGACCCGGGCGAGTCCCGCTTCTACCTGTCGCTGGAGGACGACCTGATGCGCCTGTTCAAGCGCGAGATGGTCGACTGGGCGATGTCGCGCAACGACGACGACACGGTGCCGCTGGAGAACAAGGTCGTCACCAAGGCGATCGCGTCGGCGCAGTCGCAGGTCGAGGCGCAGAACTTCGAGACCCGGAAGAACATCCTCAAGTACGACGACGTGATGAACCGGCAACGGCACGTCGTGTACGCCGAGCGCCGCCGGGTGCTCGAGGGCGCCGACCTGCAGGAGCAGGTGCTGGACATGCTCGACGAGACCATCACCGGCTACGTGCAGGGCGCGACCGCCGACGGCTTCGCCGAGGACTGGGACCTGGACCAGCTGTTCACCGCGCTGAAGACGCTGTACCAGACCCAGCTGACCGAGGAGGAGCTGGTCCAGGAGGCCGGCGGCGACCGCTCCGGGCTGACCCAGGACTTCCTGGTCGAGCGGCTGATCACCGACGCCCGCGAGGCGTACGCGCGCCGCGAGGCGACCCTCGGCACCGAGGCGATGCGGGAGCTCGAGCGCCGGGTGGTGCTGAGCGTGCTGGACCGCAAGTGGCGCGAGCACCTGTACGAGATGGACTACCTGCGTGAGGGCATCGGCCTGCGCGCGATGGCGCAGCGCGACCCGCTGGTCGAGTACCAGCGCGAGGGCTACGACATGTTCGCCGCCATGATGGAGTCCATCAAGGAGGAGTCGGTCGCGTTCATCTTCAACGTCGAGGTCGACATCGAGGCGATGCAGGCCGACCTGGCCGCGCAGGCGGAGCTGGCCGAGCTGGAGGAGACCGAGGCCGAGGACATCCTGGTGCCGGGTGCTCCGGTCGCCGAATTCCCGGGCCGTCAGTCCGATGACGACGAGGACCGGCCGCAGGACACCCCGAAGCTGCGCGCCAAGGGCCTGTCCAACGAGAGCCGGCCGCAGCGGCTGACCTACTCGGCGCCGACGATCGACGGTGACGACGAGGTGTCGGTGCACACCGACGCGGTCGAGGGTGGCGCCCTGGAGTTCCCGGGCACGCCGCGCAACGCGGTCTGCCCGTGTGGCTCCGGCAAGAAGTACAAGCGCTGCCACGGCGATCCGGCCTCGGACGCCTACAAGTAACCGACGCAGTACCTTCGAAGGCCCGTCCCTGTGCTGGGGGCGGGCCTTCGGCTTGGGCGAGAGGAAGTGGACCGATGGCCACCTGGTTGACGGAGACGTTCGGATTGTCGGTGCCGGTGGTCGGCGCCCCGATGGCGAACGTCAGTGGCGGCCGGCTGACCGGCGCGATCTCGGCGGCCGGCGGGCTGGGCATGCTCGGCGCCGGGTCGGCGGTGTCGGCCGACTGGATCCGCACCGAAGGCGCGATCGCGGCGGCGACCGGCAAGCCGTACGGCGTCGGCTTGATGGCCTGGTCGGTCGAGAGCCACCCCGACCACCTGGACGCCGTACTGGAGCTGAAGCCGGCGCTGGCCTCGCTCAGCTTCGGCGACTACACCCCGTACGTCGAACCCCTGCGCGCGGCCGGCATCGTCGTCGCCACCCAGGCCGGCACGGTCGCCGACGCCCAGGAAGCGATCGCGGCCGGAGTCGACGCGATCGTCGTCCGCGGCGCCGAAGCAGGTGGCCACGGGCGCAACGAGGTCGCCACTCTGCCTCTGCTGCAAGCGATCCTCGACCTGACGGACCTCCCGGTGCTGGCCGGTGGCGGCATCTCGGGGCCGCGCGGCCTGGCCGCAGTACTGGCTGCCGGTGCCGCCGGTGGCTGGATCGGCACCGCCTTCCTCACCTGCGAAGAGGCGCTGACCCCCGATGCATCCCGTCAACGCCTCCTGGAGGCCACCGAGACCGACACCGTCTACGGCACGGTCTTCGACGCGGCCTCCCGGGCCGGCTGGCCCGACGAGTACGGCGGGCGCGCCCTCCGCAACACCTTCTACGACACCTGGGAGGGCCGCGAGGACGCCTTGAAGTCCGACGACGAAGGCCACCAGCAGTACGTCGCCGCCACCCGCGGAGCGGACCCCACCTCAGCCTCGCTGTACGCAGGCCAAGGTGTGGGCGCCCTCCGAAAGACCACCACGGCGGCCGAGGTCCTGGCCGATCTCGCCGCCTACAAGGATCTGCTGCGAGCAGCGCTCACAGACTGAGCCGTACCCGCAACGCGGGGTCGAGGTAGTTGCTATGAGCATCTACCAGGTCGTTCGCCAACGCCCAGATCTGCGGAACCGTCAGAGCGGCCGAGGTGGCCGGATCCACCATCAGCGCCTGACGGATCGCCCTCGGGTCCTCTTCCACCGCCGCCCGGACGACCAGTTCGTTGACCCCGAGGTAGGCGCGGTTCAGCGCCGCGCACTGCGCCGGCAACGCGCCGACGGAGGTCGGCTGCACCCCCAGGGAGTCGACCAGGCAGGGAACCTCGACGATCGCGCCGTCCTGCAGGTTCGAGATCGATCCCTGGTTGACCACGTTGCCGTAGATCGTCCGGGGAGTCCCGGTGACGATGCTGTGGATGACCTGCGGCGCGTACTCCATCGTTCCCTCGACCGGCAGCGGCTCACCGGCCTTCAACGCGTCCCGGGTGCCTTCGTAGAGAGCGACGTTCTCCTCCACGATCCGCAGGTAGTCGCCCACCGGCAGCCGCAGCCGCTCCACCTCCGACGCGTCGTGCAGGTACCACGGCACGTACTCCGAGGAGTGCTCGCTCGTCTCGGTCGGATAGTGCCCGAGCCGCCGGTACATGTCGACCCGCACCCGGCGCGCCAGTTCGGGATCGCGAGCGATGCGCTCGTCCAGCGCCGGGTACAGCGACCTACCTTCGTGCTCGAACCGCAGGACCCACGCCTGGTGGTTCACCCCGGCGGCCAGGTAGGACACCTCGTCCAACGGCACCCCGACCAGCGCGGACAGGTCGTGCATCGTCCAGTAGACCGAGTGGCACAGCCCGACGACGTTCTTCACGCCGAGCGCCTTCAGGTACCAGACGTTCATCGCCATCGGGTTCGTGTAGTTCAGCAACCACGCGTCGGGGCAGACCTGCGCGATGTCGGCCGCCAGACCGCGCAGTACCGGGAAGGTGCGGAGGGCGCGGGACACGCCGCCGGCGCCGAGCGTGTCGGCGATGGTCTGCCGTACGCCGTACCGGGCGGGGATCTCGAAGTCGAGCCGGGTCGCCTCGCCCATCCCGACCTGGATGATGTTGATGACGAAGTCGCACCCGTCGAGGGCCGCCCGCCGGTCCAGATGCTCGGTGATCCGTGGCGACATCCCCCGCTCGGCCGCGATCGCCGCCGCGGCGCCGCCGGCGGTCGCCAAGCGCTCAGGATCGATGTCGTGCAGGGCGATGTGCAGCTCACCCAGGTCGGCGAAGCCGAACAGGTCGGCCAGCAGCCCTTGGGTGAAGACGACGCTGCCGGCGCCGATGAAAGCGATCTTCGTCATCGTGCACTCTCCAGAGCAAGCTCCCAGTCGGCCTGCGCGGCAGTACCGCCGGCAGCCCGCGTCGACAACGACCCACAGGCCGCCGCGATCTCCAATGCCCGTTCCCGACCGAGCCCCTTCAGTACTGCGGCCACATACCCCGCGTCGAAGCTGTCTCCAGCCCCAACGGTGTCCACTGGCTCCACAGCGAGCGCAGGCACCGACAGCAGCTTCGAGCCGTCGTGTGCCAGAGCCCCGGCGGCGCCGTTCTTCACCACCACCAGTGGTCCGCGCCGAGCGAGGATGCCGGCCGCGTCCTCCACCACAGGGTGCCCGGTCAGGGCCTGCGCTTCTGCGGCGTTGGGGAACAGGATGTCCGTCACCCGCAGCACCGCGTCCAGTACGACGCGGTCCCACCGCCCACTCGGGTCGTCGTTGGTGTCGAGCGACGTGGTCGCCTTGTTGCTCTTCGCCTCCTTGAACAGCGCCGCAAGCCCACCAGCGAGCTCAGGCATCAAGTAGAACGAGGCAGCGTGCACGTGCCGCACAGACCGCAACAGCTCAGCCGGTACGTCGTACGAGGTGGTGGCGGGCAAGCAGCCAGGTGCAGTGAGGATCGCCCTGTCGCCACCGGAGGTCAGCACGGTCGTCAGGGGAGTGGGGAGCGTCGCGTCGACGACGAGTGCCGACACGTCGACCCCGCGCTCCTGCAACGCAGTACGGACGAAGGCGCCTGCTGCGTCGTCACCTACGCGACCAGCGAAGGCGACACTCAGCCCGAGTCGGGCAGCGCCACACGCCATGATCGCGGCAGAGCCACCGAGTACCAGTGAGCCGTTGTCGACCAGCCGCTCGTGCTGCCCGAACGGCAGTGGATGTGGAACCGGACCAATCACTACATCAGGGTTTGCGTCCCCGATGACCAGTAGGTCAAAAGATCTCATATCTGTCAGCCCTTTAATCCAGTGGAGGCCAGCGAGCGGATGAACGCCTTCTGGGCCAGCAAGAACCCCAGCAGGACAGGCAGCACCGTGATGACGTTGCCCGCCATCACCGCCGCCCACTGGGTGTGGTGCTGGCCCTGGAAGGTCGTCAGGCCGAGCTGGAGTGTGTAGTTGGTGTCGTGGTTGATGGCGATCAGCGGCCAGGTCAGGTCGTTCCAGGTGCTCAGGAACGTCAGGACCGCGACCGTGCTGAGCGCGGGCCGGGCCAGTGGCAGGACGACGGACACGAGGATCCGCAGCCGCCCGCAACCGTCCAGCCAGGCGGCCTCTTCGAGTTCGCGGGGCAGCGAGACGAAGAACTGCCGGAACAGGAACACCGAGAACGGCGTCACCAGCGACGGCACGATCAGCGCGCCCAGCGTGTCGATCAGGCCGAGCTCCTTCATCACCAGGAAGGTCGGGATCATCGTCAGCTGGAACGGGATCACCATGGTGGCGAGCATCAGTCCGAGCAGCGCCTTCGAGCCGGCGAACCGCATCCGCGCGAAGGCGTAGCCACCCAGCGACCCGAGCACGAGGTTGGCGGTCACCGCGACCGCCGAGACGATGAACGAGTTGAGGAACCAGCGCGGGAACAGCGCGTTCCCGAGCACGAACCGGTAGCCCTCCAGGTTGATCCCCGACGGGATCAGCGCCGGCGGGAACCGGTTGATCTCCGCGTTGCTCATCACCGAGCTGACCAGCAGCCACAACAGCGGCAACGCGAACAGCAACGCCAGTGGCGCCAGGACGAAGTGCCAGGCACTGAACGGAAGACGTTTCATCGCGCTGCCCTCCGGCGGTAGAGCTGGAGCGTGAGGCCGATGACCAGCAGCGCGACGGCCAGCGCGTACGCCGCGGCCGCGCTGTAGCCCGCGGTGAAGGTCTTGAACGCCTTCTCCCAGATGAAGTAGACGATCACCGTGGTCGAGCCGAGCGGCCCGCCCTTGGTGGTGACGAAGACGAGGTCGAACACCTGCAACGCGTTGATCGTCTGGAACAGCACCAGGAAGATCGTCACCGGGGTCAGCGTCGGCAGCGTGACATGCCGCAGTACGCCGGCCTTGCTCGCGCCGTCGATCCGCGCTGCCTCGACCAGCTCGTTCGGAACCCCTTGCAGGGCGGCCAGATAGACGATGACGCAGAAGCCCGTGCCGCTCCACAGCGAGATCCCGACGAGCAGGTAGAGCGCCTGACCCGGGTCGCTGAAGAATCCCTGCGCAGGCAGTCCCAGCTTGTGCAGCAGTGAGTTGGCCGCCCCGAACTCGGGATCGAGCACGAACGAGAACAGCACGCCCTGCGCGGCCGCCGAGACCACGAACGGCACGAAGACCAGCGTGCGGTAGAGGCTGATGAACCGGATCTGCCGGTCGAGCATCAGCGCGATCGCCAATCCGCCCACCACACTGAGCGGCACGTACAACGCCGCGTAGATCAACGTGTGCTGGACGGCGGAGGCGAAGTTGGGGTCCTTCGACAGAGCCTGGTAGTTGGCCAGTCCCACCCACTCGCTCGGCGAGACGAGGTCGTTGGACTGGAAGGACAGCAGCAGCGACCACAGCACGGGCACCACGCTCAGCCCGAGAATGATCAGCACCGACGGGCTGACGAACGCCCACGCGGTCGCCCCTTCGCCCCGCGTACGCCGCTTGGCCGCCCGCCGGGCTCTGGGGTCGACCGTGAAGGTGCCGACGACACTGGCCATCAGCTGGGCACTGCCAGCAGCGCGTTGCACTGCTTGACGCACTCGCTGAGCGCGTCACTCGGGGACTTTCTGCCCAGCAGCACGGCAACGGTGGCCAGACCGAGCTGCTGCGAGATCTGCGGGTACTGCGTGATGGTCGGCCGGACCTTCGCGGTCTCCAGCGCGTCGACGAAGACCTGGAGTCCCTTGGTGCCGGCCGCGTGCTTCTTCCACTCGGGCAGCGCGGCGGTCGTCGTGCTGACCGGCAGGCTGCCGGCCTGGATGTCCCACCGGACGTCCTGCTGGGGATCGTTCAGCCACTTGACGAACTCGGCCGCCGCCTTGACCCGCGCCTTGCCGTTGTCGAACACGGTCCAGGTGTCCGGCCCCGAGATGGTGATCGGCTTGCCCGAGTACGACGGCAGCGGGACGACCCCGTAGTCGATGCCCTTGTCGATCACGTCGGGCAACTGCCAGGGGCCGGTGGCAACCATTCCCATCCGGCCGCCGAGGAACACCTGGTAGAGCTGCTCACCACCGGGTTTGGGATCGACGTACAGCGACTTGTCGGAGCGCAACCGGTCGAGCGTGCCGAGGACCTGCTCGCCGACCTTGTCGAAGGCCACGGACTTGCCGTCCTCGCTGACCACGTTGCCGCCGAGGTCCCAGATCATCGGCCAGAGCCGCCAGACCGTGTCCTCGTCACCGACCCCCGGCCAGCCGGTGCCGAAGACACCCTTGGCCGGGTTGTTCAGTTTCTGCGCGGTGCTGGTGAAGTCGTCCCAGGTCCAGCCGGCCTTCGGCTCCGGCAGACCGGCCGCGGCGAAGAGTTTCTTGTTGTAGACAACGCAAAGGGAGTCGAGCAGCGCGGGCGCTGCCCGCACCTTGCCCTTCACGGTGACCGCTTCGCGCGCGGCCGGCCAGCAGTCCTCGAGATCCATCGCGGCCGACAGATCGGCCACCTTGGGGCTGCGGGTCATGCTGGCGAGGTCCGACCCGAAGATGTACGCGATATCCGGGTAGGACCCCGCCGCCAGCCCCGCGGTGACCTTCTGCAGCATGCTGTCCGCGGTCACCCCGCCGCCACCGCCGACGACCTTGATCAACGGGTGGGTGTCGTTGAACTGTTTGATCAAGGCGTCGAGCGCCTTCTTGGCCGTGTCGGTCTGGCCGTGCCAGAGGTCGACGGTGACGAGGCCACCGGCTTCCTCCTGCTCGGGCTTGCCGCAGGCACCGAGAGTGCCGGCGGCGGCCAGCACGGCAGCGGCGCGAAGGAGGTCACGACGGGTTGGTGAAGACATGGTTTACCCCAAAGACTTGGCAGGAGAGGAAGAACAGGTCAGCAGGTCAGCAGGTCTTGCGGACGTACCCGCTGGTGCCCGGCGTGGAGACGTCCACGTCGCGCTGCACGATGCTGAGCCGGCTGCCGAACCCGCTGCAGGCCTTCTGCCGGCCGGAGTTCGTGTACTCGATCACGATCACGTTGTTGCCGAAGGCAGCGACATAGTCGCCGCACTCGTCGTACTGGCCGCACTCCTCGGCGACGGCGAAGTCCAGACCGATGCTGGCGCGGTACTGCGACAGTTCGACGGTGTTCTTCTGGGCGATCGCCAGGTTCCTCGAGTGCGAGTGGTCGGCCAGCAACTTCAGGTAGGCCCTGGCCTGACTGGTGCTGATCAGGTTTCTCGAGCGCAGGTAGCTGTCGTAGTTGTCCGGCTCGATCGCCTTGTAGCCCTTGGCCGCGCAGCCGTCGATCCAGCCGTTGACCTTGGCGGCGACGCGAGCGGCCTTGGCGCCGCGGATGTCGAGCAGCGCCTCGCCCCAATCCTCGTCGATGACCAGGTTGCCCTGGGCATCGCGCAGCAGCAGGTCGGACGGCCACTGGCTCTGCTCGCCCGGCTGGACCTGGAAGGCGTTCACGTAACAGATGTTGTAGAGGCCGGCCGCGGGTGCGACGGTCCGGTCGCGAGTGACGACCTGGACTCCGGCGGGCGGCGTGTAGGCGCCACCGATCTGGTAGTCGAACTTGGCATGGGTCGGGGGCAGGGTCGTCGCCGCGCTGGCGGCGTTGTCGGTGGAGAGTGCGGCGAGGGTAGCGGTCGCGAGGGCGGCGGCCGTGGCGACTGCCACCAGATGACGGATACGGAAACGGGACACGATTGGCTCCATCGGTCCAGGGGACGCTACCCCGCCTCGGGCCGTCGCCCTGGCGCCTGGAAACCGGGCTCGAACCTGGGTTCATTACCGGCTGGGTGCGTCACTGCAGTGTGGGCCCGACAGGCCCGGCACTGATGGCTTAGTTAAGCGATCCGCTGCCGCAGCGTCAAGGGAAACTGCAAAGGAGTGCGCGGAAAGCTTCGGTTAGCGCATTCCTGTGCATCCTTGCTGAAGTCTTGACGCCGAGGGTTTGGACCGGTTTAGTGGCTGTCTAAACCGGTTTAAACCCTCAATCCTGGGATGCAGATGAGCAAGGAACGGCCGACCATCGCGGATGTGGCGACCCGCGCAGGCGTTTCGAAGGGTGCGGTCTCGTTCGCGCTGAACGGCAAGCCGGGCCTGGCCCAGGCCACTGTCGACCGGATCCTGGCGGCCGCCGACGAGCTGGGCTGGCGGCCGAGCAGCCGGGCCCGGTCGCTGTCGGTCTCGAAGGCCTTCGCGCTCGGTCTGGTGATCACCAGGGACCCGGCAGTGCTGTCCTCGGACCCGTTCTTCCCGGCCTTCATCGGCGGGGTCGAGAGCGTGCTCGCGCCGCGGGGCCAGGCGCTCGTGCTGCAGGTGGTCGCCCCCGGCGAGAACGAGGCGGCGGGGTACCGGCGACTGGCTCAGGACGGCCGGGTTGACGGGGTCTTCCTCTCCGACCTCAGGCACGACGATCCCCGGATCGAGCTGCTGGCCTCCCTCGGGCTGCCCGCGGTGACCCTGAACCGGCCGGAGGCCGATTCACCGTTCCCCGCGGTCTGTCTGGACGACCGGCCGGGCACGATCGCGGTCGTCCAGCACCTGATCGAGCTCGGCCACCGCCGGATCGCGCACGTCGCCGGCCCCCAGGACTTCGTGCATGCCACGGCCCGGACCGATGCCTTCGTCTCGGCGCTGACCGAGGCGGGGTTGCGGCCCGCGGGGATCGAGGTCAGCGACTTCACCGGCGCGGGTGGGATCGAGGCCACCAAGCGGTTGCTGGCGCTCCCCGACCGGCCGACCGCGATCGTCTACGCCAACGACCGGATGGCGATCGCCGGGATGGGCGCCGCGCAACAGACCGGCCTGAACGTGCCCGGCGACCTCAGTGTCGCGGGCTTCGACGACAGCGAGCTCGCCGAGTTCGTCCATCCCGGGCTCACCACGGTGCGCGCCGATCCGTACGCCTTCGGCGAGGCGGCCGCGCGCACTCTCAACCAGCTCATCGACGGCGACAGTGCGGTACCCGATGTGGAACTGCCGCCCGCACGGCTGATCATCCGGCGGTCCACCGCCACTCTGGAGGAGTCATGAAACACAAGCTCGTGGCCGCGTTGGTGGCCTTCGGTCTCGCCGGTACGACGGCTGCCTGCGGCAGTGGAGGTGGCGGCGACGCCGAGGCCGCCGCCCAGGCCAAGGGGGAGATCACCGTCTGGATGTCCAACAACGCCGAGGAAGTGGCCTGGGGCAAGCAGATGGTCGCCGCCTGGAACAGCGCGCATCCGGACCAGAAGGTGACCGCCCAGGAGATCCCCGCCGGCAAGAGCTCCGAAGAGGTGATCGGGGCCGCGATCACGGCGGGCAACGCGCCCTGCCTGATCTTCAACACCGCACCCGCGTCCGTCTCGCAGTTCCAGAAGCAGGGTGGCCTGGTGGCGCTCGACAGCTTCGCGGACGGCAAGGCGTATGTCGAGGAGCGCAGCGGCAAGACCGCGGAGCAGTACAAGTCGACCGACGGCAAGTACTACCAGCTGCCGTGGAAGGCCAATCCGGTGATGATCTTCTACAACAAGTCGGTCTTCGCCAAGGCCGGGATCGATCCCGCCAAGCCCCTGCTGGCGACGTACGACGAGTTCCTGGCGGCCTCGCGCAAGATCGTCGCCTCGAAGGCCGCGAAGTACGCGATCTATCCGGCTCCGAGCAACGAGTTCTACCAGTCCTGGTTCGATTTCTATCCGCTGTTCGCGGCCGAGACCGGCGGCAAGCAACTGGTTGCCGACGGCAAGGCTCAGTTCGCGTCGGAGGAGGGCAAGAAGGTGGCCGGTTTCTGGCGGACCCTCTACGCCGAGAAGCTGGCGTCGCAGGAGAAGTACACCGGTGACTCGTTCGTCGACGGCACCGCCGCGATGGCGATCGTCGGGCCGTGGGCGATCGCGACGTACAAGGGCAAGGTCGAGTGGGGCGCGGTGCCGGTGCCGACGTCGGCGGGGAAGCCCGCCGGTGACACCTTCACCTTCAGCGACGCGAAGAACGTCGCGATGTACTCGGCGTGCAAGAACCGCGGTACCGCCTGGGACGTGCTGAAGTTCGCCACCAGCAAGGAGCAGGACGGCAAGCTGCTGCAGGGCACCGGGCAGATGCCGCTGCGCAACGACGTGGCCGGCGCCTACCCGGAGTACTTCACCAAGAACCCGGACTACCAGCAGTTCGCCGACCAGGCCGCCCGGACCGTCGAGGTACCGAACGTGCCGAACTCGATCACGATCTGGCAGACCTTCCGCGACGCGTACTCCAAGTCCGTCATCTTCGGAACCCAGGACCCGGGAGCTGCCCTCGACGGCGCCGTCCAGAAGGTCGACCAGCTCGCCGCCGGGTCATGAGTGCGCGCGGCCGGAGCGGGCGCGGCGGGGTGCTGAGCTCGGTCCTGGGCAAGCAGCCGATCGGTACCGCGTTCGTCACCCCGTACGTCGTCTTCCTCGCGGTGATCTTCGCCTACCCGCTCGGGTTCGCGGTCTACATGTCCTTCCACGACTACTTCTTCACCGCGCCCGGCGCGATCGTCGAGCGGCCGTGGGTCGGCTTCGCGAACTACGCCGCGGTGCTGTCCGACCCAGCGGTCCGGCGCTCGTTCGTCAACGTCGGCATCTTCCTGCTGATCAATGTGCCGCTGACCGTCGTCCTGTCGCTGGTGCTGGCCTACGCCCTGAACGCCGCGATCCGCTGGCGCACGTTCTTCCGGGTCAGCTACTACGTCCCGTACGTCGCCGCGTCGGTGGCCGTGGTGGGGGTCTGGCTGTTCCTGTTCAACTCCGACGGCCTGGTCAACCGCCTCCTCGGCCCGCTCGCGCCCGATCCGTCCTGGCTGGTGAACTCGGCGCTCGCGATGCCGACGGTGGCGTTCTACGTGACCTGGAAGCAGCTCGGCTTCTTCATCCTGCTCTACCTGGCCGCCTTGCAGAACGTCTCGAAGGATCTGTACGAGGCGGCGTCGATGGACGGCGCCGGGCGGCTGAAGTCGTTCTGGAACGTCACCGTGCCGGGGGTGCGGCCGGCCACGACGCTGGTCGTCCTGCTGGCGACCGTGACCGGGGCGAACCTGTTCACCGAGCCCTACCTGCTGACCGGCGGCGGCGGTCCTGACGGTGCCTCGGCCTCGCCGGTGCTGATCATGTACCAGAAGGGGATCGAGCAGGGCAATCCCGACATCGGCTCGGCGATCGGCGTCCTGCTGGTGATCGGCGTGCTGCTGCTGGCTCTGGCCGAACGCCGGTTCGTGGGGCGGGAGGACCGATGAAGCAGAGCCCGTCGAGAAAGAGTCCGTGGCGGTTCCTGACCTTGCTGGTCGGTGCCTTCGTGTTCCTGTTTCCCTTCTACTACATGCTGATCGGCAGTCTGCAGGCCGAGCCCGACCCGTCGGTGAAGGGTGCATTCCCGTCGCCTGGCAACCTGACCGGCAAGAACTACACCGAGATCAACGCGGCGATCGACCTCGGCCGGTCGTTGCTGAACTCCGGCATCTTCACCGGCGGAGTCATCCTCGGCACCCTGGTCTTCGGCGTGCTGACCGGCTACGCGCTGGCCAGGTTGCAGTTCCGTGGCCGGGGCGCGGTCTTCAACCTGATGCTGCTGGTCCAGGTGGTCCCGTTCCAGTTGCTGACCATCCCGCTCTACGTGCTGATCGTGCGCAGCTACGGGCTGGCCGACTCCTACCTGGGCATGATCGCGCCGTTCGCGATCAACTCGACCGCGGTGTTCGTGTTCCGGCAGTACTTCCTGCAACTGCCGCAGGAGCTGTTCGACGCGGCCCGGATCGACGGCGCGGGGGAGCTGAACATCCTCTGGCGGGTGGCGATCCCGCTGGTCAAGCCGGCCTTGCTGACCGGCGTACTGCTGACCTTCATCGGGCCGTGGAACGAGTTCCTGTGGCCGTTCCTGATCACCAAACAACAAGATCTGCAGCCGCTCGCGGTGTCGTTGTCGAACTACCTGACCACCGTGTCGGCGCGGGCGGCGAACCCGTTCGGCGCCGTCCTGGCCGGGGCCTGCGTCCTGGCCGCTCCCGCGATCGGGATGTTCATCGTCTTCCAGCGTCGCTTCATCTCGTCCAGCCTCGAGTCCGGGGTCAAGGGCTAGTTTCCGAAAGGGTCTTCCGCTGTGACTGTTCCTTATACTCTGACGCGCCTCGGTGTCGTGATGACGCCGGAGCCAGGCAACGAACTGGAGTCCGAAGGGGTGCTGAACCCCGCCTCGGGGCACACCCCGGACGGACGGCTGTACCTGCTGCCGCGACTGGTTGCTCCGGGCAACGTATCGCGCGTCGGCCTGGCCGAGGTGGCGCTGACCGACGGCGTACCGACCGGGGTGTCCCGCGAAGGTGTGGTGCTGGCCCCCGACGAGGGCTGGGAGCGTGGGCTGAACAACGCGGGTGTCGAGGATCCCCGAGTGACCTGGATCCCGTCGCTCGGCAAACACGTGATGACGTACGTCGCCTACGGTCCGTTGGGTCCGAAACCGGCGCTGGCGGTCTCGGAGGACCTGCGGACCTGGACCCGGTTGGGACCGTTGCACTTCGAGTACCAGGCTGACCTGGACACCGATCTCAACCTGTTCCCGAACAAGGACACGGTGTTCTTCCCCGAGCCGGTGCCCGGTCCCGACGGCCGGCCCGCGTACGCGATGCTGCATCGGCCGATGTGGGACCTGGGCTGGTTCCGCGAGGGCGAGGGCGTGCACCTGCCGGCCGGGGTGAAGGACGACCGGCCGGGGATCTGGATCTCGTACGTGCCCGTGTCGGAGGTCGAGCGCGATCTGCGCAACCTGGTGCACCTGCGTGGACACCGGCTGGTGGCGATGTCGGAGTACCCGTTCGAGGAGCTCAAGATCGGCGCCGGGCCCGCGCCGCTGCGGGTGCCGGAGGGATGGCTCGTCATCCATCACGGCGTGACCGGCGAGCAGCCCCAGGGGTTCGATCCGACGACGCAGAAGGTCAGCTACGCCGCGGGTGCGCTGTTGCTCGACTTCGAGGACGTCAGCCGGGTGATCGCGCGGACCGAGGAGCCGATCCTGGTCCCGGAGACCGAGGAGGAACGCATCGGCACGGTGGGCAACGTGGTGTTCCCGACCGCGATCGAGGAGGTCGACGGGGTGCACTACGTCTTCTACGGGATGGCCGATGCCAAGATCGGCGTAGCTCGCTTGGACCGGTTGTCATGACGGTCAGCCGTCGCGCCGTCCTCGGCGGGTCGCTCGCCGCTGCCGCTGTCTCCGGTGTTCCGGCTGTCTCCGCCTCCGCCACGTCTGCCGGTTCGCCTTCATTGACCAACCTGGCTCACCTCGACTACCTGGGTGATGCCGTCTCTCCACCTTCGGCAGCCGGGCACTCGACGTACGGGTCGGGGCCGGTGGGAGTGCTGTGGACGTATGCCGATCGCCGGGACGACGGCTCCTATGCCCGCATCGGGGGCGGGACCTTCGACCCCTCGACCAACACCTACGGGCAAGGCGCCTACAACGCTGACGACCTTGCCCGCGCTGCGGTCGTCTACCTGCGGCACTACTCGGCGATGGGCGACGCGCACAGCCGGCAGGCGGCGTACGGGCTGTTGCGGGGGCTGACGTTCCTGCAGACGACCGATGGAGTCAACGCGGGCAACGTGGTGCTGTGGATGCAGCCGGATGGCACGCTCAACCCCAGCGCTGACCCCGTGGAGTTGCCTGACCCGTCGGACTCTGCCGCGTCGTACTGGCTGGCTAGGACGGTCTGGGCGCTGGGGGAGGGGTACGCGGTCTTCCGCTCTGTCGACCGTAGGTTTGCCGCGTTCCTGCGGGCGCGGCTCGAGTTGGCGATCGCTGCGCTGGAGCGGCAGGTGCTGGTGCACTACGGCCAGTGGAACGTCGTTGACGGACGCCGTGTCCCGGCGTGGCTGATCGTTGCCGGTGCTGACGCGACATCTGAAGCAGTGCTCGGGTTGGCCGCCTATGTTGGTTCTGATGGTCGCTCTGCTCGCGCACGGCGGGCGTTGGAACGCTTCGCCGAGGCTGTCGCCGCGATGGGTGCGGGGGACACTCGGACTTGGCCGTTCCGGGCGCTGCTGCCTTGGGGTGAGTCCATCTCGGATTGGCACGCGTGGGGTGCACAGATGTCGTCAGCGCTGGCGGCTGCTTCCGCAGTACTGCGGTCGCCGCGGCTGCTTGGCCCGGCGCTTGGTGACACTGCCGGGTTCACTCCGCTGCTGATGACTGCAGGCGGTCCGGACAACGGCTGGCTGCCTGCACCGATCGACCGCACCCAGATCGCGTACGGAGTCGATGCTCGGTTGCAAGCCCTGCTGGGAGTCGCTGAAGTTGCGGACCGTCCCGGCCTTCGACAGGTCGCCGCTTTCGTCGCCGCCTGGTACTTCGGCGCGAACCCGGCCGGGGCGCCGATGTACGACCCGGCTACCGGCCGCACCTACGACGGAATCTCCGGCGAGGGCGTGATCAACCGCAACTCCGGCGCCGAATCCACCATCCACGGGCTGCTCTCCATGCTGGCCCTGGACGCCAACCCGTCGCTGGCCAAGCAGGCTCGCACTCTCGGGCCCGCGCCCCGGACCCTGGCCGGCCTGCACACCGTCGAGGCAGAGGCGGCAACTCTTTCTGCAGGAGCCACGATCGTCACCCCGCAGTCTCCCTGGACCGGCGAATCCCAATGGAGCAACAACTCCTACGTCGCCTTCACGTCTGGCAGCACCGCGACGTGGACGCTGCCCAGCTCCGACCAGCCGCAGTTGGCGCTGCCCGTCATCGACGTGGTTCCCGACCGCGAGGCGGGTCGAACGACGTGGTCAAGCAACAACCGCGTCCTTGGCTCGCTCAACCACGGCACCGGCGGCCCGCAGGGCGAGTCGGCGGCTCCGGGCGCGCTCCTTCCACGCACTCTGCCGCGAGTACTTCCGCCCGGTGCGACTCAGTTGACCGCGACCGCTGCGCCTCTTGCGGGCACGTCGGCTTCCGGCGCTTCATCTGCCGCTGGCCGGCGAGTGGACGCAGTACTGCTCCTGCCACTCATCTCCAAGCTCCAGCTGGGCACAACCGCCCTGCTGAGTAGCGCCGACACCCACCCACGCTCGTACAAGGTCACACGTGCCACCAGCCGACGCAGTGTAGTGACGGCCTACGACAGCAGCGGCAAGCTCAAATCCCGGTTCACCACGACAGCGAAGACCTTCAGCGCACCCGTCTTGCCGGGAGGTTTCACCGTCGTCCTTTGAGCGCTTCAGCAGCCCAGTCGGCCACGAACTCGAACGCCAACCCGCGCTGCTGGAAGAGCCGCTGACTGTCCACCTGCTGGTGGTACGCCGCGTGTGACGGGTTGGCGGCTTTGGCGAGCACCAGAGGAAGCAACCAGGCGTACTTGACCATCGACGCCATCACTGCCCGCCGTACGACCGCCGGCTCGCCCCGCCAACCACCCTCACGAAGGCCTTCCAGGTAGCTGCCGAGACAGGTCTCCGCCAGCTCACCGATCCGCTCGGCCGGCCAGAACAGATCGAACACCGCATCGGGAATGTGATTGCCGATGTCCTCACCGAGCGCTCCGTCCCCGGTGAAAGCCCAATCCAGCAAGGCGATCTCACCGTCCGGCCGACGGATCACGTTCGACACCCACAGATCGAGATGACACTGAGCTCGCGGCGACTGCTCGACAATCGTCAGCAGTTCGCCGCGATGCGCCACCAACTCTGCCCAGGCCCTTCGCAAGCCCGCCGGCCAGCTGTCGGCCACCAGCGGCTGCCTCCACGCCGCATCGTCATCGAGCACCTCCCAAGGCACGTCCCGGGTGGTCGAGTAGTCCCGCAGGAACCCCGTCGACGTCCACTCCCGCTCCGGCGCCGGCCTCGCCTGCCACCGTCCGCACCCGAGCGCCAGCGCAGCGTGATCCGCCAACGCGAACTCCGTCCCCGGCCGACCAGCGACATCCTCCAGCCAAAGCACCGCGCCCCCGGAGAACTCCTCCACCCCACCCTCCGGCAGCCCCAACCCGGTCCCGGTCAACCGCTCCCGCACCCCAGCGTCCCGATAGACCTCAACCTCACGCCGCCAGTAGTTCCAATGCCGAGGCGCCTCAGAAGCCGCCCACCCACCCAGCCCCACCTCGCCCGCGCCACCAACTCCCGCTGCACACGGCCGACGAAGCTCTTTGCGGATGAACGTATTGCCGTCCTCGCCAGTGACCCGCTCGACCTTCGCGGTGACAGCGTTCAGCAGATTGTGACGAAGCGGCGTGGCCGGCCTGCCACGTCCGGCACCGCGGGCTGCGTCGTACGAGAAACTCATACCTCGATTGTCAGGCCAGCAAGGTTCGCGGCGGCACACCCGCCAGCGCCTTCACCTCGCGAGTGAAGTGAGCCTGATCCGCGTACCCCGTCCGCGCGGCAACCTCCGCGAACGACAACCCCGCCCGCGCCCGATCCAGCGCGACATTCAGCCGCAACACCCGATCCAGCATCTTCGGCCCGTACCCGAACGCATCCAGACACCGCCGATACAACTGCCGCTCACTCAACCCGACACTGCCCGCCAGATCCGGCACCGCCAACCCCCGCCGAACCCCGCGCACCACCTGCCCCACCAGCCGATCAGGCGCCACCTCGAACACCTCGGCCGCAACCTCCTCCAGAGCCAACGCCGGAACCGCAGCCCGCCCGATCCGATCCGCCAACCGCCGACTCCGCCCCGGCGACCACACCTCACTCAACGGCACCAGCCGATCCAGCACCTCCCGAGCAGGAACCCCCAGAAACCCCGGCGCCGCCCCCGGCGCAAACCTCAACCCCGCAATCCGAACCCCAGCCTCAGCAGCCCCCACATGCGCCCGGCTGTCAGGCCCAGCCACCGCAAGCTCCCCCTCGATCCACAGCAGATCCATACACCCGTCCGGCAAAACCCGATAAGCCTCACCATCCGCAGTACGAGCCCACAACACAGCCCCCGGCAACACCGCCGCCCGCTCCCGATAAACCGTCTCCAAACCCACCCCCACAGTCTGCAACCCCCCACCGACATTCCTTCGCCTCCTACCCGAGCCCCGTTTCCGACGAGCACCACCCGCCCAGCTCAAGCACACCCCGACCCGCCCAGCTCAAGCACAAGCCGACCCGCCTAGCTCAAGCACAAGCCGACCCACCAAGCTCAAGCACAAGCCGACCCACCAAGCTCAAGCACAAGCCGACCCGCCGGGACTGCGGGTGGCGAGTGGTGTGTGGTCGCCCTCTACCGCCAGGCGGACGAAAGAGTTCAGCCGGTAGTCGGCTGCTGATCGAGGGGAAGGGTTACATCGAGGATGTCGGCCTCGGTGGGGACGTACTTGACCAGGGCAACGTTCTCGCGGATCAGGTGGGTTTCGAGGGAGGCGCCGGTACGGCGGTCTCGGACGGTTCGCCAGATCTCGTTGCGGCGGTAGTAATTGGTGCCGGCGCGGAGGAAGCGTTCGCCGCGGGCGAAGACGCGGTAGGACCGGGTGGTGGGTTGTTCGGCACGGATCTCGCCTTCCAGGTAGCGCTCGCCGACGCCGACTCGGAGCTGGAAGGTCTGGTCGGTGTCGTTGCGGAACTGGAGATCGACATAGTTGTAAACGATGCTGCAGCCGACTCCCCACGGAAGCACGCGGCCGTTGTCCGGGAACGGATCGAAGCTGTGGGTCGAGCGCTGGGTCACTGTGAGAGGTGAGTGCAGAGCCATCCAGTGCAGCAGATTCGCCAGCTGGCAGATCCCGCCGCCGATGCCTGAGCGCGCCTCGCCGTTGGACAGGCGCATGCCCTTCACGTAGCCCTTGCGCCGCGTCGCGTTGCCGACCAGTTTGTTGAAGGAGAACGTCTTACCCGGCCTGATCAGTACGCCGTCGACTTGCGCGCAGGCAAGCTTCAGGTTGGTCACCTTGTTGTGCTGCATCCACATGTCGGTCTCGCCGAGCTGGCGCAGCAGCAGCGAGTTGTGCCGCTTCACTCGAACCGGCAGATCTTCCCCCTGCCTGATCCGCGCGTACGGCGTATCGGATCGCAGCCACTCCACTCTTCGCCGAGCCCGGTGGTACCGCACTGCCAGCGGATACAGCGCCGGCACTCGCTCCGACCAACGCTGCTTCCCACCCCGAGGCAGGAGTCGTGCCAACTCGGCCGGCGTCAGCTGAATCTGCTCCTCCGGCCTGAGCATGAGCTGGTCGGAACCGGTCGGTGTGCGCTCACTGCTCTCGTCGGCGTCGGCGTCGGCGTGGGCGTGGCCGGTGGTGGTGCTGTTGTGCATACGTTCCCCCGGAACGGACTGGATCGATCCCCCTGACCGACCTCGCAACGCTACGCCCGGTCGTACGACAGCTTCGTGACAGCGACTGCACGATCGGGTTGCGCACCGGTACGACGCCGTGGAGGTCAGCCGAGTTCGAGAGCGGTGCAGATCCAGCGGTTTCGGTGCACCTCGAGACGGAGTGCCATCGCGCGGGACCGGTCGCCGTAGCGGATATGGGCAGAGACCTCCGCGACCTCCGTCGCAGGGCTGAAGACGTGGACCGAGCGGACGGCGCTGCGCTCCTTGGTGCTGCGGCCGTTGGCGGTCGTGGTCAGGCCGAGGACCCGGACCCGCCGGTTGAGATCGCTGAACACGACCGTGTCGGTGAACCGGATCAACTGCCCGATCGGGCGATCACCGGCGAGTACTTCGGCGACTGCCTGCACCAGGCGAGTCGCCCAGGCTTGGGCGTCCGGCAGCGACGGGCCGGTCGGGACCAGCCGCAGTACTGGCGGCGTCGGGACGGGATGGAGCTCTGGCGCATCTTGGTAGTGCAGGGCCAGAGCGCCTTGTGTGATGGGGGTTGCGGCGTGGACGCGGCGCCGGGATATGCGCGTGGCCGGGGCCGGTAGGGATCGGACGGCGGTGAGGGTGGCGTGGTTGCTCATGTCACTTCTCCTGGTGGGTTGGCGGCACGGGGTGGACCGGCGCCGGCGCGGTAAGCACCTGGCCGGGGTGGATCAGGTCGGGGGTTGGACCGATCAGGTGGCGGTTGGCGGCGTACCACTGCGGCCAGCGGGCGGCGATCGCTTCGTCGGTCGCGGTGGGGCCCAGTTCGGCGGCCGCGATGGACCAGAGCGAGTCGCCTTGCTTGACGAGGTGAGAGGCGGAGCGGGTGAGCCGGCCCGACTGCAGATGCGTGTAGCGAGTCGGAGCGCCGGCGGTCGGACGATCCGGCACGGCGACTGGTCCGCTCGGCCGCTTCTGCACGGGCTTACCACTCGCGGGCGGTGTACGAGGCTCACCACCGGTCCGGGTCGAGCTGACCGGAGGCTTCTCGATCGCCTCCCCGGTCACCTCAATGTAGGACGGCTTCTCGGCAGCCGGGCGACCAGCGGGTGAGTCCTCGGCAGGAAGCGACCCGCTGGATCGCGAGTGCGAGGAGGCGACCGGAGGCTTCTCGGCGCCCTCCCCGGTCACCTCGATCGAGGACGGCTTCTCGGTAGCCCGCCAGTCAGCCGGTGAGTCCTCGGCAGGACGCGACTCGCTGGACCGCGAGTGCGAGAAGCTGTCCGGCGCGCCGCCGATCTCGACGGTCGACCGAGGCTCGACCGCGCTCCACGGGCGGGCGCCGGACGGCGAAATCTGTGCGGCAGGGGCTGACCGCACCTCGGCGCCGCCACGAGTCGCCCGGGTTGTCTGCGTCTGAGGTGAGGCAGGCTGCGGCGCGCTAGACCGACCCGCGGTACGGGCTTCCCCCGTAAGGCTGATCCTCGAGCGGGGCTCGACAGAGGTCCACGGGCGAATACCGGCGGCGGTGGAGTCGCCGGTGAGCTGAACGGTCGAGCGGGGCTCGGTGTCGCGGTACGGGCCGTCTCCGGGCGTCGCTTGGGCGATGCCCACGGTGAGTGGCGTGACCGCCGCTACCCCTAGAGCCGAGCGGAGCAGGGCTCGCGAGCCTTGGGACGTGATGCGGGTGGCGACCACCGAGGCACCGCGACCAAGGGCTCCGGGGGCTTGCTCCAGGACTGTGGCGAGCACCGCGACGACGAGCCAGCCGTAGGCGACCCAGGCCACCGCGCCGATCGTGAGTGAGGCCATCGAGGTCAGGTCGTGGGTGGTCGCCGCGGCGATCGAGCCCGAGGTCACCCAGCGCAGCAGCAGGCCGAGGACGGCCAGAGCGCTGAGCGCGAGCAATCCCTTGAGTCCCCGAATCGTTGCGTTCATCGGCTTTGACCTCCGACCTATGAGTTTGCGTCAGTTTGCGTTGGCTTGATCAATATAGACCTGACTAGACCGCCTTTGGCAAGTCCGAAACCGCCGAACAGTGTCACGCAGTGTCGAAGTGATCGACGCTGTGTGCTCGTGACCGCTCGGCCGGGTAGGTTCACGGCATGCGTCTGGAAGCCCTGTTCGCCGACCTGGAGTCGCAGTTCGAAGCTCTGCAGGACGGCGATCTCTACGGCGAGGTGGCGGACCGGATCAGGGCCGAGGTCGGCAAGATCACCGTGCTCGACCGTCTGCGGGGTGCCGTCGGGACACCGATCCGGGTGGAGCTGCGGCACGCGGACCCGGTCCAGGGCACGCTCAGCCGAGTCGGTAAGGACTGTCTGCTGCTGGAGGCCGAGCGCTATGAGGAATGGCTGATCCCAGACACGGCACTCACCGCCGTCCATGGGCTCGGCCCGTTCGCGGAGCCGGCCGAGGGGGCCGTCGCGGCCAAGCTCGGGCTGGCGCACTTGCTGCGCGGAATCGCCCGGGACCGTTCACCGGTGACGTTGTTCTGTGGGGGAAACCCGATCACCGGCACCATCGACCGGGTCGGCGCCGACTTCCTGGAGCTGGCCGAACACCCGCTCGACGCGCCGCGCCGCCGTACCGAGGTCTACAACTCCCGCCTCGTCCCCACCCAGGCGCTCGACGCCGTACGGCGCAGGTAGCTAGAGCTGAGCGTCCTCGGAGGTCTCGGCCTCTTCCCCGAACGGGTGGCTGTCGATGAACTGCTTGGTCTCGGTGTAGAGCCGCTCGATGTACTTCTCCAGCTCGGTCGACTCCACCCGCCACTGGCCACGGCCGCCGATCTTCACCGCGGGGATGTCACCACGGCGGACCAGCGCGTACACCTGGTTGGCCGAGATGTTCAGCACCTCGGCGACGTCGGACAGCTGGAGGAAGCGTGGAGCCGGCATGCGCGCTGTGTCCCTTCGAGTCGGCAGCGGCTGGTTGCTTCAGTTTGCCACGGTTGGCATCGGAATCAGGCAGTTTGTCCCCAGGCCACCCCGGCCTGTGGATGACAACCGACGCCCGAACCCCCGACACGGCAGAATGTCGTCGCCAAGAGCAACCAGAAGCATTCGAGTGGTAATCAAAACTGGGGAGTGTTCCGAGTGGCCGACAGTCCTGTGCTGCGAAGTGGGTTCGCGGCGCCGTCCACGCCCACCCTGCGGACCCGGCGGGCGCGCTGGAAGGACGGCCGGCTGCTGCTCGGCGTGCTGCTGGTCGCGATCACCGCGCTGGCCGGCGCGAAGCTGCTGTCCACGGCCGACGACACCACCGCGGTCTGGGCGGCCAAGCGCGACATACCGCTCGGCGTCACGATCACGAGCGAAGACCTGACCACCATGAACGTCCGCTTCACCAGCGACGAGGCCGCCGGCCAGTACGTCGCCGCCGACGCCGACCTCAAGGGCCTGGTCTCCATCCGCGCGATCAGCAAGGGCGAGTTCGTCCCGCGTCAGGCGGCCACCACCAAAACCGACAGCGAGCGCACGGAGCTGCCGCTGTCGATCGCGGCCGGCCGCCTCCCGTCCGACACGGCGGTAGGCGACCACGTCGACGTCTGGGTAGTGCCCAAGGACCAACCGGCCGCACAACTGTGGACCAAGGTCCGTGTCGTCCAGATCGACGCGGTGAAGGGTGTCTCGGGCAGCTCGGCGCGGCGCCAGCTCCTGATCGGTCTGGAAGGCAAGGACCCCAACCAGTTGCCGAAGACCCTGGCGCTGCTCAACACCGGCGAGCCCGTGGTCGTCCGGCGGGGCCGCTGATGTCGCTCCCCGTCCTCCTCGCGGTGACCGGTGCGCCGTGGGAGGCAGACGTCGTACGCCGGGCCGAAAGAGCCACCGGCATTCGGGTCGTCCGGCGGTGCGTCGACATCGCCGACGTGATGGCCGCGGCAGCCAGTGGTCAGGCACGCGCCGTCGTGCTCGCGGAAGACCTGCCCAGGCTCACTTCTGACGCAGTTGCCGCCCTCCACGCCCGCCGGATCGCAGTGGTCGCGCTGGTCGATCCCTCCGACAACGGTGAGCCGAGTGGCGCCGAAGACCGCCTGAGCCGGATGGGCATCGAACGCATCCTCCCCGCCGACGTCAGCGCTGACGACCTCGGCCGAGCCGTCATCGACGCCGTGGAGTCGGGCCCACCGGCGACCGTTTCCCACTTCGCCGGCGGATTCGTACCGTTCAACAGCGAGTCAGTGGCCAACCCGGAGGCGTACGGCGAGCCCTACGGCCAGGGCACCGGCCGGGTCATCGCAGTCTGGGGCCCGACCGGAGCACCAGGCCGCAGTACGGTCGCGGTCGGACTGGCCGCCGAGCTGGCTGCGCGTGGCATACCGACTCTGCTGGCCGACGCCGACGTGTACGGCGGCACGGTGGCTCAGCTGCTTGGCATGCTCGACGAAACCTCAGGCCTCGCCGCAGCCGCCCGCTCCGCCGGTGGAGGCTCGCTGGACGTGGCAGTGCTCGCCAGGCATGCCCGACAGGTCGGCCCGAACCAACTGGTCCTGACAGGGCTCAGCCGCGCCGATCGGTGGACGGAGCTGCGTCCCACCGCGATCGAGTCGGTCTGGTCGACCGCGAGGATGCTCGCCCCCTGCACGGTGATCGACGCGGGCTTCTGTATCGAGAGCGACGAGGAGATCTCGTTCGACACGCTCGCGCCGCGCCGCAACGGCGCCACTCTTGCCACGCTCGAGGAAGCCGACGAGGTGATCGTGGTCGGCACAGCTGATCCGGTCGGGCTCACCCGGCTGATCAGAGCGCTGCACGAGCTCAGGGCCGCAGTACCGTCGGTCACCACCCGGGTTGTGGTCAACAGGGTTCGTTCAGGGTCGCTGGGGGCTTCTCCGGCCGACGCCGCCAACGAAGCCCTCAACCGGTACGCCGGAGTGCAGGCCGCCGCGCTGCTGCCTTTCGACCAGACCGCGTGCGATGCGGCCCTGTCGCACGGCCGGAGCCTGGTGGAGGCGGCGAAGTCGAGCAAGTTGCGCAAGGGAATGCAGCAGCTCGCGGCCGGGGTTGTCAGGGATCACCTCAGTTGAAAACCGGGGGTTGCCCCCACCGACAAAGGCTCGGCGATGTGCCATCGTGACGTCACGGCGTCAACAGTGATGCCGGCGCCAAGGGGAGAGCGATGTCCGAAGTCGAGGGCCGTCGGGCCAGCAGCATGAGCGCCGAGCGGCGGTACGGCATCGCGATCTCGGTCGCCCTGATCCTGGGTGGCGTCTACTGGGCGCTGACCAGCCTGACCGAGGACACGAAGACCAGCCAGCAGACGTATCCGGTGGTCGGTACGGCCCTGTCGATCGAGAACAGCTCGAGTGATCTCGAGGTCCGCGCGGGCGACGTACGGGAGATCACCATCGACCGGCTGGTCGAGCGCAACGCGCTGGGCTCCGATCCGCGGGAGAAGTACGAGAACGGCAAGCTGGAGATCCGCGACACCGGCTGCGGGTTCCTGTCCTTCGGCTGTGCCACCAGCTACGTCCTGACGGTGCCGAGGGATCTCGACGTCTCGATCAAGACCAACAGCGGCGACGTCAAGGTGGCCGG
This sequence comes from Kribbella sp. CA-293567, assembly GCF_027627575.1. NCBI lineage: Bacteria > Bacillati > Actinomycetota > Actinomycetes > Propionibacteriales > Kribbellaceae > Kribbella > Kribbella sp. CA-293567. Next base: position 6,179,166 of record NZ_CP114065.1, on the reverse strand, counting down.
GCTGGGCGGCCGGACCAAGCTCGAGTCGAGCTCGGGCAAGTTCCGGGTGCAGGGGTTGTCCGGTGATCTGGAGGCGGAGACCTCGTCCGCCGATCTGGAGGCGAGCGACCTGGGCTCGGGGACGGTCGTCGCCAAGAGCAGCTCGGGCGGGATCGATCTGACCTTCCGTTCCGCGCCCGGCACGGTCCGCGCCAACTCCAGCTCGGGTGACGTGCTGGTCCAGCTCCCGGCCGGTACCGAGACCTACAAGGTCGACAGCGACACGGCCTCCGGTGACATGCGCGCCGAGGTCAAGATCGACCCCGCCTCGACCCGCACGATCACGGTCGAGACCTCCTCCGGCGACGCGGTGGTCGAGTACGACGGGTGAGCGGGTGGCCGGAACCCGTGATCATGTCCTGAGTAGTCTTGCGGGCATGCCTGACGAGACGCCTGTACTGCGGGGCCTGCTGGTGGACTGGGGCGGAGTGCTGACCTCCGGTCTGGACGTGGCCCTGCGGCAGTGGGCCGAGTTGGACGACCTCGACTTCGACGCCTACTACCGGGCGATGGTCGGCTGGCTGTCCGCCAGCCCGGTCGAGGCCGAGGTGAACCCGATCCACGCGCTGGAGCGCGGTCAGCTCGCGGTGCCCGACTTCGAGCGCAAGCTGGCCGCCAAGCTGGTCCGCCGCGACGGTGGCGAGGTCCAGGCGGAAGGGTTGCTGATGAGGATGTTCGCGCACTTCGAGCACCAGCCGCAGATGTCCGCGCTGATCCGGCGGGCCAGGGGCCACGGCATCAAGACCGGGTTGCTCTCGAACTCGTGGGGCAACACCTACCCGCGGGAGACCTGGGACGGCATGTTCGACGACATCGTCATCTCCGGCGAGGTGCAGCTGCGCAAGCCGGAGCCGGAGATCTACCAGCTGGCGGCGCAACGGCTGGCGCTGCGGCCGACGGAGTGCGTCTTCATCGACGATCTCGAGCTGAACGTGGTCGCGGCCCGCGAGCTGGGGATCACCGGCATCGTGCACACGTCGTACGAGCAGACGCGCAGCGAACTGGAAGCCCTCTTCGGAGTCGACCTGACGTGACCATGACCTCTTCTTCATCGAACGCTTCGCCGAGCACCCCACCGAGTACCGACCGCCGCCGGGTGGTCGCCGCCATCGTCGGCTGCGCGGCGCTCGTCACCCTCGGCGCCTGGGCCTACGGCCTCTTCGACGGCATGATCGATCTGCGCGTCTACCGGATGGGCGGCTCGGTCCTGCTCGACCGCGGTTCCCTGTACGACGCTCAACTGCCCGGCTCGGGCCTGCCGTTCACCTACCCGCCGTTCGCCGCGATCGCGATGCTGCCGCTGGGCGCCGTGCCGTGGGGCGTCGCGCTGGTGCTCTGGACGACGATCTCCGTGCTCTGCATCGCGTTGATCTGGCGAGCCGCGCTGCCGGCGAACGCCTGGACCCTCGTCCCGGAGCAGTGGCGCGACCGGCGGATCGCAGTACTGGCCGCGTTGACCGCGGTGTCGCTGCTGCTCGAACCGGTCTGGCAGACGATCCAGTTCGGCCAGATCAACTTGTTGCTGACCGCAATGATCCTGCTCGACCTGGTCCGGCCGGCCGGAGCGAAGTGGCGCGGTTTCTGGGTCGGGGTGACGATCGGCGTCAAGCTGACGCCGCTGCCGTTCCTGGCGTTCCTGCTGATCACCAAGCAGTGGCGGGCGTTCCGCAACGCGTTGCTCGGCCTGGCCGCGACGATGGCGATCGGGTTCGCCGTCGTACCGAACCAGTCCTGGGAGTACTGGACCGTCGTCATCCGCAACGCCAACCGGGTCGGCGGCCTCGCCTACACGGCCAACCAGTCGTTCATGGGCTTCCTCAGCCGGCTCGGCGACGAGGCGTCCTGGGTGGAGCCGGTCTGGTTCCTGCTCTCGGCGGTCTTCGGCCTGCTGGTGCTCTGGCTGGCCCGCCGGTACTGGCTCGCCGACGAGCGGGTGACCGCGATCTCCGTGATGGCCCTGGCCGTCCTCTACGCGTCGCCGGTCTCCTGGAGCCACCACTGGGTCTGGATCATCCCGCTCGGCATCAGCCTGATCCGCGCCGTCCACCGCGAGTGGGGCACCCGCCCCGCCCTCGCCACCGGCATCCTCTGGTACGGCCTGTTCGTCCTCAGGTCGATCTGGTGGATCCCCTTCCGCGACGACCGCGAACTCAACTGGACCTTCTGGCAGTCCATCCCCGGCAACTCCCACCTCCTCCTCGGCCTGCTGGCCTTCCTCACCCTCGCCTACACCAGCAGATCCCTCCCGAGACAGCCTGCTTAGTCGGAGAAGAGGAGGAGGAGGCCGGCGACGGTGTAGCCGACCATGACGATCAGCAGGGGGAGTTGGCCGGCCAGGGCTTTGTGGCGGGGGAAGAGGGCTACTGCTCGGTCGTGGGCGGAGATGACGCCGAGGAGGTGGCCGCAGACCACGGCGAGGACCTGGATGACGGAGATCGTCGTGCTGTGGTTGGTGATGTCGGTGTTGAGGCCGAGCAGGCCGGTGCCGAAGACGTTGGCGCCGTTGGAGAGCGGGTCGCTGAGGTAGATCAGCGTGCGCTGGCCCTCCAGGATGAGCAGGGTCAGGTAGTGGGCGACGACGTACCCGAAGGCGATCGGTACGACGGAGTGCGCGAACAGGCCGGGCAGCGCGGTGCGGGAGCTGTCCGAGAGGCGTCCGGCCAGCAGGGTCGCGCCGGAGTACGTGACGAGCACGAACAGGATGAAGCCGACCAGCGCGAGGGTGCCGAGCAGGGCCATCGAGTAGTCGGTGCTCTGGGCCCAGCCGATCCAGGCGGTCGAGTTCGAGAAGCCGTCGTACGCCGTGGAGCCGAGCAGCGCCGCGACCATGCCGACCAGTCCTGGTTGCGCCTTCAGGCCGTCGAGGTTCTCCAGCGGCCTGCGGATCACCAGCTTGCCGTCGTCGCGCCGGCCACAGGGCGACATCCGCGCGATCAGCGTCGCGTAGACCTCGAACGGGTCGGCGGTCGAGAACCAGCGGTCGCCGAACAGGATCGCGCCGAACAGCATGATCACGACGTACAGCGCGAGCCACGCCTGCAGTACCGGTAGCGTCGCGCGGTCGGGCGCGACCAGTTCGAGCCAGGTGAAGGCGAAGATGCCGAGCGCGGCCGGCCACAGCCCCAGCCACTTCGGCAGTTCGAGCAGCCCCTGGGACGGCGGTTGCCGCATCGCCTTGCTGAGCAGGAGATGGATCGTCCGCAGCGGGTTCAGCGTGCGCCAGACCGGTCCGAGGAACAGCGAGATCGGCACCAGCCCGACCCAGACCAGGATGTAGACGAACCCGAAGATCGGGTTGGTCAGCCGGTCCACGCCGAACAGCAGCGCCACCAGCGCGTAGAGGAAGGTAGCCAGCCCGAAGAGCCGGACGAACCAGCGCAGACCGGCCGAGTCGACCGTCCGGGTGATTGCGTCCGGCAACGGCTTGCCGGACTTGTCGCCCCGGTACTTCGGCTTGCGCCAGGCCAGCCCGAGGACGACGAAGGACAGCGCGATCGCGACGCCGGCCCCGCCGACGGCCAGACCGAAGGGAACGGGCAGGTCCTGGCGGCCGCCGATTCCGTGCAGCGGCAGCAGCAGAGAGATCACTGTGAGGTCGCCGGCTCAGGAGACGACGAGCTTGGCGACCAGTTTGGCGCTCTGGTGCGTCTCGATCTCGAAGGTGCCCTTCATGTCCGCGGTGAACTTCACCGACGCGGGCTTGCCCGGGGTCAGCTCGAGTTCCTTCTCGTAGCCGTGGATGTGCAGTTCTTCGTCGGCGTCGCTGATCGCGGTGACCAGCACGCTCTGACCGGCCTTGACCTTGATGCTGGAGCCGCTCGGGTTGACCTTGCCGTTGGCAACGGTGATGTCGATGGTCACGTCGGCCTGCTCACCGGACGGGTCGGCGGTGTTCGACGGGGCCTTCGTGTTCGGCGTACTGCCGGGGGTGGTCGGCGTCTCGGTCGGAGTCGCGCTCGGCCCGGCGGACGGCGTGCTCGACGGGCTGGTGCTGGGACTCCCACCGGCGCCGGAGTCGTCTCCGCAGCCCGCCAGGACCAGCATGCCGAGGGCGGGCAGGAGAGCGAGCGCGGTACCGCGGGAGAACGTCGAACGCATGAGCCGAGGAGCCTTTCGAGTGTCGATGCCGATTGCCGGACGTGGAACACGCCCTCTTGCCTGACGAACACGCGGGCACCAGTGTTCCCGCCGTACACCATCAGTCGTGTCACGATCGCTGACAGCCAGGTTCGCCGTTCGGGGCCAGTGTCGCAGCTCGCTGTCGGCGGACCCGGTTAGGGTGAGCGGACACAGAGCCTGGACCAGGCCCCGATGAGCCTCGACGACGAAGGAGGGCCCGCCATGCCGGACCGGTTGACGTCGCTGGACCTGACCTTCCTGAAGACCGAGAGCCCGGCCACGCCGATGCACGTCGGCACCGTCGACATCTTCGAGCCACCGGTGCACGGCGGTGAAGTGTCACGCGACGGGTTCGACTACGAGAGCCTGGTCGCGCTGATCCGCGACCGGATCGCCTTCGTGCCGCGGTACCGGCAGCGGATCCAGCACGTGCCCGGCCGGTTCGCCGGGCCGATCTGGGTCGACGACGAAGAGTTCGACATCACCTTCCACGTACGCCGGTCCGCGCTGCCGCGCCCGGGCACGCACGCGCAGCTGCTGGAGCTGGTGGCCCGGATCATGTCGCGCCGGCTCGACCGGGCCAGGCCGTTGTGGGAGATGTATCTGGTCGAAGGCCTGCAGGGTGACCGGTTCGCGATCATCTCCAAGTCGCACCAAGCGCTTGTCGACGGCAACAGCACGGTCGACATCGGTCAGGTCGTGCTGGATGCGACCGCCCATCCGCGAGACACCCCGACCGACACCTGGCAGCCCGCCCACCCGCCGTCGGCACTGGAGCTGCTGGCCGGCGTCTTCGCCGATGCGACCCGGCACCCGACCGCCGTGCTGGAGCTGGCGCGGGCCGAGATGGCCAGCCTGACCGGCTCGACCTCCGTGCGGGAGGTGCTCGGTGACGTGGTCGGCTCGGTGGTCGCGCAGCGGCACGTCCAGGAGAGCTCGCTGCACGTGAAGACGTCCGGGCAACGCCGGTTCACCACGGTGCAGACCGAGCTCGAGGACTACCGGGCGGTCCGGGCGATGCACGGCGGCACGGTCAACGACGTGATCCTGGCGGTCGTGGCCGGCGCGCTGCGGGCCTGGATGATGACGCGCGGCGAGTCGGTCAGCCCGACCCGTGGCGTGCGCGCCGTCGTACCGGTCAGCATTCGCGACGACGACGACGAGGAGCCGACGTCGCTGGGTTCGCGGGTGATCGCCTCGACGGTGAACCTGCCGGTCGGGGAGAACTCGCCGGTGATGCGGCTGCACCAGATCTCCTACCAGACCAAGGTGCACAAGGACACCGGACGAGCGGTCAGCGCCCGGTCGCTGGTCGGGATCGCCGGGTTCGCGCCGACCACCCTGCACGCCCTCGCGGCGCGGGTGGCGACCGAGACCGTGCGGCCGATCGACGACGTGGTGATCACCAACGTGCCCGGTCCGCAGTTCCCGCTCTACGCCCAGGGCGCGCCGATGCTGGCGTCGTACCCGGTGGTGCCGCTGATGCCGGGGCAGGGTCTGTCCGTGGGCGTCACGTCGTACGACGGCAAGGTGTCGTTCGGGCTGAACGCGGACCGGACGGCGATGCCCGACCTGGCGGTCTTCGCCCAGTGCGTCACGGACGCGCTGGACGAGCTGCTGGACACCACCAAGGGGAGCCGCAGCCGTGCCTCGCGCGGCAAGAAGCCCCGAAGTCCCAAGAAGGCGGGTTCATGAGGGTCTACATCCCATCCACCATTCCCCTGCTCGACGCCGCCTGTCACGCGGGGGAGATCGGTCCGGCACCGCAGCTCGCGTACGCCGTGACGCCGGCGCTGCGCGAGTGGTTCGCGACCGCCGACGACGAGGAGCTGGAGTACGCCGCGATGGCACAGGCCGCTCGCGCCTCGGTCGGACTGATCGCGGCCGATCCCGCCGCGGCCCGGAAGCGGGTCGTCGTCGCCTGCGAGGTGTCGGCGGTCCCACCGGCGGACGGCACGGTCCAGCTCGGCGACGCCCGGCTCGAGCTGCACGTGGTGGTCCCGTGGTCGGCGGTCGCCGCGGCGCACGTGGACAGTGACGACGCCGTCGAGGTGGTCGCCAAGGCGGCCGAGCTGTGGGAGGTGGCGCAGGGGGACACCGCGAATCCTGCCCACGATGACGCTGTTTTCGCCCTCGACTCGTGCGAGGGTGAAGACCTGTTGTGGTACGCGACACAGGAGATCCCGGACTTCCTCGCGCGGCGGGACCGCAGCAAGGACACCGGGACCTGACCGGCTGAGCGGCCCGGGCGACAGACCGGGCGACGAACTGACAGGGAGCTGATGGCGATGCAGGCGATCTGGAAGGGCGCCATCTCGTTCGGGATGGTGACGATCCCGATCAAGGTGTTCTCGGCCACGGAGGAGAAGGACATCTCCTTCCGTCAGGTGCATGTCGCCGACGGCGGCCGGATCCGGTACAAGCGGGTCTGTTCCGAGTGCGGCGAGGAGGTCCCGTACTCCGACATCGGCAAGGGCTACGAGCTGGCCGACGGCCGGATGGTGGTGCTCGAGCCGGAGGACTTCGCCGAGCTGCCGCTGTCGAGCAAGAAGGTCATCGACGTCCTGGAGTTCGTGCCGGCCGACCAGGTCGACCCGCTCTACCTGGGCAAGTCTTACTATCTTGCGGCCGACGGCGGCCCGGGCGCCAAGCCGTACGTGCTGCTCCGCGACGCGCTCGAAGGCTCCGAGCTGTACGCCCTGGTGAAGGTCGCGCTGCGCTCGCGGGAAAGCCTCGGCCTGCTCCGGACCCACGACAACGTGCTGGTGCTGCAGGTGATGCTGTGGCCGGACGAGGTCCGCGACTCCGCCTTCGCGGCGCCCGACGAGGACGTCGAGATCCGCAAGCAGGAGAAGGCGATGGCCGAGTCGTACATCGACACCCTGCGCGGTGAGTTCAACCCGGACCAGTACCACGACGAGTACCGGCACGCGCTGGAGCAGGTGGTCGAGGCCAAGGCCGCCGGCGTACCGATGCCCGCCGAGGCGGAGGAAGAGGAGACCGAGGGCGCCGAGGTCGTCGACCTGGTCGCCGCACTCCGGGCTTCCGTCGAGGCCGCCAAGGCCCGCCGCGCCGCCGGCGGTTCAGGTGGCGGCGGCCAAGGCGACGCCGCTCCGGCCAAGAAGACCCCGGCGAAGAAGGCCGCCCCGGCCAAGAAGGCGACGGCCACGAAGAAGGCCGCGGCCGAGAAGGCTCCGGCCAAGAAGACCGCCGCGAAGAAGGCCACCAAGAAGTCGGCTTGACCCGACTCTGCCCAGGGCACTTCACCGGTGTCCTGGGCGGCGCTGCGGACCAGACCTGTCAGGTTCGTGGTTCTGGTTTGGACATGGCACCATGAAGACGTCAGTTTCAAGGCGCCAGCTGAGAACCAGTCGAGCCGATCGAGGAGCACCGCACACATGGATGCCGTCACCGCAGTACCCACGCCGATCAACGAGACAGTCCGTGGGTATGCGCCCGGTTCGCCCGAGCGAGTCAGCCTGGAGGCGAAGCTCAAGGAGTTCAACGCCGCCGGTGGGATCGACCTGACCTGCACGATCGGCGGTGAGCAGAAGCTCGGTGGCGGTACGCCGTTCGAGGTGGTTCAGCCGCACAAGCACGCGCACGTGCTCGGCACGCTGCGTAACGCCACCGAAGCCGACGGCAAGGCCGCCGTCGACGCCGCCCTCGCGGCGGCTCCGGCCTGGCGCTCGCTGTCCTTCGACGACCGCGCCGCTGTCTTCCTCAAGGCCGCCGACCTGCTGGCCGGCCCGTGGCGCGACACCCTGAACGCGGCCACCATGCTCGGCCAGTCCAAGACGGCCCAGCAGGCCGAGATCGACGCCGCCTGCGAGCTGATCGACTTCCTGCGCTTCAACGTCGCGTTCGCCCGCAACGTGATCAGCGACCAGCCGGTCTCCTCGCCGGGGATCTGGAACCGGGTCGACTACCGCCCGCTCGAGGGCTTCGTCTACGCGATCACCCCGTTCAACTTCACCGCGATCGCGGCCAACCTGCCGGCCGCCCCCGCGCTGATGGGCAACACCGTGGTCTGGAAGCCGTCGCCGACGCAGCAGTTCGCGGCGCACTGGACGATGCGGCTGTTCGAGGCCGCCGGACTGCCGGACGGCGTGATCAACCTGGTCACCGGTGACGGCATCGACGTCAGCAAGGCCGCGCTCACCCACCCCGACCTGGCCGGCATCCACTTCACCGGGTCGACCAAGACCTTCCAGAGCCTGTGGGCGACCGTCGGGCAGAACATCGCCGGCTACCGGACCTACCCGCGGCTGGTCGGCGAGACCGGCGGCAAGGACTTCATCCTGGCGCACCCGTCGGCCGACCCGGCGGTGCTGAAGACCGCGATGGTGCGCGGCTCCTTCGAGTACCAGGGCCAGAAGTGCTCCGCCGCCAGCCGCTCCTACGTCCCGCGCAGCGTGTGGAACCAGATCCGCGACGACATCGCCGCCGAGACCGACTCGCTCACGATGGGCGACGTCACCGACCTGTCGAACTTCGTCGGTGCCGTCATCGACGACCGCGCCTTCGCCAAGCACAAGGCCGCCCTGGACCGGGCCCAGCAGGCCGCGGGGATCGAGGTCCTTGCCGGCGGCACCTATGACGACTCCGAGGGCTACTTCGTCCGGCCGACGCTGCTGGTCTCCGACGACCCGACCGACGAGATCTTCACCACCGAGTACTTCGGCCCGATCCTCGGCGTGCACGTCTACGAGGACGGCGACTACACCCAGGTGATGCGGCAGATGGAGAACGCGGCGCCGTACGGGCTGACCGGTGCGGTCATCGCCCAGGACCGGACCGCGATCGCCGAGGCCGCCGACTACCTGCGCTTCGCCGCGGGCAACTTCTACGTGAACGACAAGCCGACCGGCGCGGTCGTCGGCCAGCAGCCGTTCGGTGGCTCCCGTGCGAGCGGGACCAACGACAAGGCCGGCTCGATGTGGAACCTGATCCGCTGGGCCAGCCCGCGGTCGATGAAGGAGACCTTCACCCCGCCGACCGACTACCGCTACCCGCACCAGGGCTGAGACCCCCGCCCTCAGACAGTCAGTCCCCGCCGGACGGTGATGTAGAACGACGTCATGTCCTCGATCAGGGCCTCCACCTGGTCGGGGACATTGGCGTTGGCGTCGAGCAGCCAGTCGGCGATCAGGTCGAACAGGCCGCCGACCAGCCCGATCGCGATCGTGTGGCGGGTGCGCAGGTCGGCCTCGTCCGGCGCGGGTGCCGGGCGCCCCGAGTCGCGGTGATCACGGTCGCCGGCCTCGGGCGCGGGGTCGGCCGGAGCGTCGTACCGGTCCCAGATCTGCTCCAGGAAGCCGGCCGCCCAGCGACGGTTGGTCCGGCGTTGCCGCTCGACGGTCTTGGAGATGCCGCCGGCCTGGCCGAAGGTGACGACGGCGACCCGCGGATCGTCCAGCAGGGCGTGCGCGAAGGCCGCGATGATGCCCGGTGCCGCCTGGCGTTCGTTGCCCTCGGCCCGTGCCGCGACGGCCATCATGTCGGCCATCAGGCGTTCCGAGGTCCTCTGCAGCAGGGCGACGTAACAGTCCTCGCGGTTGTCGAAAACCTCGTAGAAGCTCTTCGTGCCCACGTACGCCGTACTGCAGATCTGCTCGATCGTCGTGGCCAGGTAGCCGTGGACGGCGATCAGTTCGAGCGCGGCGTCCAGTAGTTGCTCCCGGCGCTCCGCCTTGCGTTGCTCTGCCGTCAGACCTCTGATCACTCGCCCCATGGCGTGACGTTACCCCCGCGGCGGGTTGCGAACCAATGGCGGAGTTGTGAACACGAGGACTTGTTCGTAACTCGAAGACGTGCTCCACTGTCGGTCATCCTGTCGTCACCGAACGACACTGCCCTCCGGGAGCCGTCATGAGAAATGTCCTCCGGCGTACCGCGGCGAGCCTGGTGGCCGCCGTACTGCTCGCCACAACCCTCACTGCCTCGGCACAGGCCGCGGCGCCCCGCTCCGGGTTCGACAACTGGGCCTGCAAACCCTCCGCCGCCCATCCGAACCCGTTGGTGCTGCTGCACGGTCTCGGCGGCAACGGTCCCGGCAACTACTCGTTCCTCGGCCCGTACCTCGCGGCGAAGGGCTACTGCGCCTACACGCTCACCTACGGCCAGGCGACACCGCTCATCCCGGTCGGCGGCACAGTCTCGATCGTTCAGTCCTCGGCGCAGATCGAGGCGTTCGTCGACCGGGTCCGGCAGAGCACGGGCGCCGCGAAGGTCGACATCGTCGGCCACTCCGAGGGCGGCTTCCAGAGCCTGTACGGCCCGAAGGTCCGTGGGTACGCCGGCAAGGTCGGCAAGGTGGTCGCGCTCGCGCCGCCGACTCACGGTACGACGTTCGGTGGGCTGGTGAGCGTCGGCGACTACCTCGGTCTGCGCCCGCTGGTCGACCAGGTACTGCGCGATTTCGGCTGCCCGGCCTGCGACGAGATCATCGTCGGTGGTTCGGAGGTGGCGAAGCTGACCGCCGGGCCGATCGCCCAGCCGGGCGTGAAGTACACGGTGATCGCCTCGCGGTTCGACGCGCTGGTGACCCCGCACGAGACCTCGTTCATCCGCGAACCCGGCGTCAGGAACCAGTTCGTCCAGGACACCTGCCCGCTCGACCTGGTCGGGCACGTCGGACTCGCGTTCGACCCGACGGTCGCACAGCTCGTCGCCAACGCTCTTGATCCCGCGAACGCGCGGCGAGTGATCTGCGGCTTCGGCCCGCCGGTCTGAGCCTGGGCGAGGTGAGCCTGGGTGGTCAGAAGACCTGGGGGTGGCGCGGAGGCCGGCAGCAGGGGAGCCGGCCTCCGCGCCATCTCCGGCGCGCTCCGGTCAGGCGGTGCGGTCAGGCGGTGCGGTGCAGCGGCTGGGCCGGCGGCCCGATCAGAACGGCCGAACCGCAGGACACGCAGATCCGCTCGTCGGCCAGGTCATCGGCCGGCCGGTCGCCGGTCTGCACGAGTTCGAACGGGACCAGGTCGTCGCACAGTACGCAGTACCAGGTGTCGTCGATCGGTGTGTGTTGTCGGGTACGCATCAAAAACCCACCTCCGATGGTCCTTTTCAGGTTGCCACCGGAGATGGGTTCACCAGGTCAGCGACACGGGTTGGCGCGGTGTCGGCCGCAGGGTCAGTTGGTGCCGTCGTGCCAGTCGCGGCCGAGGTCGTGCTCCTTCTGCAGGCCCTTGCGAATGGCGTCGACCACGAACGGCTCGATCTTCTTGCCGATCAGCGGCACTGCGACCTTCACGTCGAGCTCGATCGACTGGACCGTCTCGCCGCCGGTCGCCGTGATCGTGGCGGTGCCTTTGAGCGTCACCGGCGTACCGGTGATCTCACCCTTCACGTCGGCGTTCCGCGACCCGTCCGCGTTGGCCGGGTGCCAGGTCTCGGTCTGGACGACGGTCAGCGTCCCGCCGACGAACTTGCGCGCGATGTCCGGTACGTCGTCGGCCGGCATCTCCCGCTGCACCCGCACGACGGTGTCGCCACCGGACGTGCTGACCTTGACGTCGTACGACAGCGCCTTGGTCTTCTCGCAGGCCTGCTCACGGAAGGTGGCGTCGGTGACGATCGCGAAGACTTCCTCGGGGGTGGCGTCATAAGACGCCGACATCTTCAGCTCCATGCCGCACATCATGGCATCCAGCCGTACGACGCCCCGCGCACCCGCCGCTGCTTGCTCCTGCGTCGCTCACCGACCACCTTCAGAGACCTATGAACTCCGTCGCCGAACGCCTCGGCTGTCTACGGAGAGGCCGGGAGCGACAGAGCCTTGCCGGAGTACAGGCGGTCGATCGTCGACCACCAGTCGCGGGCGCCTTGCTGGTCCAGAGGATCCATGCCGAGGACTTCGGTGATGCGGGTGCGAAGGAGCAGGGGAGACAGTTCGTGGGAGAGCAGGACGGCGGCCAACTGCTCGGGGTCGATGTCTGCGGCGACGATGCCGTTGGCCATCCAGTCGCGGACCACCGCAGTACGGGTTGTGTGGAGGAGGCGGTAGGCCTCGGTGCCGCGGTCGGAGTCTTCGGTGAGAAGGCGGGCGAGGTAGCTGCCGACGATGGGGTTGCCGAGACGTGCGTCGCCCACCGTGAGGCGGTCGGCGGAGCCTTCCTGGGTCGCCTGCGCCGCGAGCTGGACCATCTCGTTCAGCAAGGCGAGCACATGGTTGTCGACGGCAAGGATCAGCTCCTTTCGTGAGCCGAAGTGCTTGAGGATGAGCGGCTGGGACACCTCGGCCAAGTCGGCGATCTTTTTGAGCGACACCTCCGCGACGCCGTGGCGGCCGAAGAGCTCCAGTGCCGCCTCGCGGATTCGGGCCCGGGAGGTCAAGTCGTCGCGGTTCACCAGGTCAGGCTATCCATCTGGCTTGCACGAACATCGTTGGGTGAATGTATAGTCACTTTTGTGAACACTCATTCACCACTCTTTCGTAGTCTGGCCGGTGCTCAACTGGTTCGGAAGCGCTATGACGCGGTCCTGACGGCCTGGCCGGTTCGTGCCGAGCATCGGGTGGTCGGGACGGCGTTTGGGGACACGTTCGTCAGCCTTTCGGGTGATCCGGCCGCGCCACCGCTGGTGCTACTGCATGGCTCAGGCTCCAGTACGGCGGAGTGGGGCGAGAGCATCGAGACCCTCGCGCGGCATTTCCGTACGGTCGCCGTGGATCTCATCGGCGAACCGGGCCGCAGTGCGCCGACGCGCGCCGACCTCGACGCCGGGGAGATGGCCCAGTGGCTCGGTGAAGTGATGGATTCCTTGGATCTCGCCGCCGCAGAGGTCGCAGCGATATCACTCGGAGCCTGGGTGGCGGTTGACTTCGCCTCGCGGCATCCGGAGCGTGTTCGGCGGCTCGTGCTGCAGAGTCCGGCTGGTATCGGCCGGGCGAAGTACGGCTGGTTGCCGAAGGCGATCGTGGCTCAGATGCTGGGCGGGCGCGCCGTACGCCGCTCCGCCGCTCGAGTCGCGGGGCTCGATCTTCAGGAGCACAGCGCGATCCTCGATGGTGTCGCGCTGATCTTCACCCACTACAAGCCACGTCCAGGGGTGCCGCATCTCAGCGACGACATCCTGCGCCGAGTCGCTTCTCCCACGCTTGTTCTGGTCGGCGAGGCGGACGCGATGTACGACGCCGCTCAGACCGCCGAGCGCTCGAGTCGGTTGATCGAGAACTCCACCGTGCACACCGTTCCCCGTCCGTCCGTCCGGCCGGCCATGCCTTGCTCGGCCAGATTGAGCAGATCCTGAACTTCCTCAAGGCTTGAGCACCCGTACCGCGCCCTCGCCGTCGGCTGACAACAGATGGACGCCGAAGGGCCCCGGTGCCGAAGCACCGGGGCCCAAGGGGTTGTTGGATTGTCACCATCTACCGGCTGTGAGGCCGGGACTGCAGTTCCGCAGTGCGCCACGTGAAGGCTGTCACTGCGGGGATCGCTGAATGCGTAACCGAAGACCACCTTCCAATCTCGATGGAACCACGGCACCCGCCCGGCGAAGTACTGGCACTGGCGGGCGATCCGACGGTGTAATCCTTTCCCTTCTGAACTCTCGAACAACTACCGCAACTACTGATTGCCGTCCCTCAAGCCTGGAACCCCTTGCGACCACTGGCTCCAGCCGCTCTGAGCGGACCTTGGCGCGAAACCCGAGCCCCTGCACTGATCGGCCCGGCGGAGTCCGCCGTCGTACTTCCTTCAACACTTTTGGACAGGTCGTTGGCTGTCCACGTCAGCTTCGCTGTTCTTCTCTGTCAACACGAGGAACATTACCCCGTCCGGCGAGCAATGTCTAATCTCGCCAGCACAGATTTTGTGCGGGTCCGATCGAAGCTGTGCTCAGCAGCCGCCGGTGCTCAGCTCGCAGATGTCCGAGCGCACGGTGGAGACCTTGAGGTCGTCGTACCAGATCCAGGAGTCATTGGCCGGGGCGAACGAGGCGGTGGCGCCGCCCGCGAACGAGGAGAAGTACGCGCGGTTGATCAGGTCGCCGTTGCGGACGAAGCGCAGGCCCGAGATGCTGGCCGCGGAGACTCCGTTGAACCAGACCTGGATCTGGCCGTCGGCGTTCGCGTTGCCATTCGTCACGGTGTTCACCCGGACCCGCTGGACGATGTTCACCCAGGACCCGCGCGGCCACTTGATCCCGGCGCCGGCGGCGTTCGTCAGGTTCAGGTAGTCGCCGTACTCGCCGGCGTGGTTCATCGAGTAGTAGTAGATCGCCGCCTGGCCGCCGCTGCGCCAGATCGGCCGGACGGTGAATCCGTTGTAGCCGTTGCAGGGATCGCCGCCGGAGCAGGCGGCGCCGCCGGCCAGTCCGACGCCGACCTTGCCGGCGAATTCGGTCGTGCCCCAACTGAAGTCACTGCTGAACCGCACCCACTGCGACACGTAGTACTCCCGGGCGGAACTCAGGTCCAGCGGTATCTGCGCCCCGGAATCGGCCGGCCCGATCTTTCCCTTCGGATAGAAGATGCGCAGCGACTTGCTGCCGTTGTGGTGGAAATTGACGCCGTCGATCCAGCTCCGTGAACTGAATCCCTCGTCCCAGGCGGCGGTCCAGCCGTCGGTCTGCCAGGCCGCGCGGGTGTACGCCGATCCGCTGGCGGGCCGCTCGAACGTGTTCACCCGCAATGCGCTCACCTCGGCCGGCCGGTTGACGGGTGAGGGCGGCTCGGGCGCGGGCGCGGCGGCCGCCTGGGGCGAGCCGGCAGTACCGAGCGTGAGGGCGGTGAGCAGTGCCAGTGCTTTGATTCTTCTCATCGCGGAAACCTTCCTTGGAGAGAATGAATTTCTGGACAATTGCCGTGCCGCTCAGAATGAGGATTACCGCTTGAGTCGTCAATGCTTCGGAAATCATTCCTAATACATGCCTTGACGAGGGATGAATTGCCTTTCAGGATGAGCGACATGACGAACGAGCACGGACCCGACGAGGTGCCGCGAGGGATGAAGTTCCGGACCCTGGCGCACCAGTTGCGGGAGCAGATCCTGACCGGCCGATGGGCGGTCGGCGACCGGCTGCCGACCGAGCCGGAGTTGGCCCGGACCCATCAGGTCGGGATCAACACCGTGCGCCGTGCCGTCGACCTGCTGATCGACGACCACCTGGTCGCCCGGCGGCAGGGTGCGGGCACTTTCGTGCTCGCGGTCCCGGCGGACAGTGCGCTGCAGCGCAGGTTCGTCGGCGTACTGGTCCCCTCGACGTCGTACTTCTACCCGAAGGTGATCGAGGGGATCGAGCGGGTGCTGAGCGCGGCCGGCGTACGGGTGATCCTGTCCAGCTCGGAGTACAACCTCGATCGTGAGGCCGAGCAGACCAGGCAACTGCTGGACGCCGGAGTCGACGGACTCCTGCTGGTGCCCAACCTGCACCTGATGGCCGAGCCGGACCGGTACTTCGAGGAGCTGCCCGGCCTGCCCGTGCCGTACGCCCTGATCGAACGGCGTCCGCCTCACCCGGCACCTGACGACGCCACACCCTATGTCTGCACCAACCACCAGGGCGGCGCCTACGCGGCCGTCCGGCACCTGGTCGAGCTCGGGCACCGGCGGATCGGCCATCTCGGCCGGCACCGCACCGGTACCGCGGACGCGATCCACGCGGGCTACGAACGCGCGATCGCGGAGTTCGGTCTGCCGGTGCTGCCCATCGCCACCCAGCGGCGCGAGGAGTGGTCCTCCGAAGAACTCGCCGCCTACACCCGGACCTGCGTCGACAACGACGTCAGCGCGGTCTTCTGTCTCGGCGATCGTGATGCCTCCGCACTCGTCCTGCATGCCCGCAGACTCGGGCTGACGGTGCCGGACGATCTCGCGATCGTTGCCTATGACGACGAAGTGGCGGACCTCGGCGAGGTCCCGCTGACCGCCGTCTCCCCACCGAAGGCCGAGGTGGGGGCGCTGGCAGCAGAGCTCCTGCTACGCCGCCTCGGACAGGGCGAGACGACTCCCATACCTCAAGTCCAGCTGCAGCCACGCCTGGTCATCCGGGCCTCCTGCGGCGCCGAATCGGAGAACCGACCATGAACAACCTCACCAGGCGAGCCATCGCCCTGACCGCCGCGGGAGCGCTGCTGGCCACGCTCGCCGCGTGCGGTGACGGAAACAACGACGATGCGGCAAGTGGCGGCCAGATCAGCCTGAAGCTCGGGTACTACGCCGAGGCCGGTGGCGCCGCCGACAAGACGATGCGGGCCCTGGCCGAGGAGTTCGGCCGGCAGAACCCGAACATCAAGCTGGAGCTCTCGTCCGCGCCGTACGACGACTTCTTCACCCGCCTCCGCACCCAGCTGGCCGGCGGCAAGGCGCCCGACGTGTGGCTCTCGGACGGCGTGATGGTCCAGGAGTACGCCGGCCGCAACAGCCTGCGCGACCTCAGTGACTTCGCGGCCGGGATCAAGGCCGACGACTACTACGGCGTCGAGCTCAACAAAGATGCCGACGGCAAGCTCTTCGGCTTCCCGCAGGGCGCGCAGACTCCGGTGCTCTTCTACAACAAGAAGTTGTTCGCCGCCGCCAAGGTGGCACCGCCGACCGCGGAGTGGACCTACGACGACCTCGCCGCCGCGGCCAGGAAGCTGACCCGCGACACCAACGGTGACGGCAAGCCGGACGTCTGGGGGATGCGACTGTACTCGAAGAGCTTCACCGAGAGCTGGTGGCCGCAGATGAAGGCCTTCGGTGGCGAGATTCTTGCTGACAGCAACAAGAAGGTGACGATCGACAACCCGGGCAGCCGGGCGGCGCTGGACTGGACGCTCGACCAGCTCTACACCCAGAAGATCGGCCCCGACGTGGTCGGTACCGAAGCGCTGGGCGGCTCGCAGAACCTGTTCCCGAGCGGCCAGGTGGCGATGCAGTTCGGCATCTACGCCCGGGTGCTGCCCGCCGTCCAGGCCAAGGTCGACTTCGACGTCGCGCCGTTGCCGAAGGGACCGAGCGGCAAGCGCGGCAATGTCGCGGTGGTGAACTCCTGGGTGGTCAACCGGGCCGCGTCGGACCCGAAGGCGGAGGCCGCGTGGAAGTGGATCACGTACTTCGCCTCGGAGAAGCCGCAGACGCAGTGGACCGGTATCGGCGAGGCGATCCCGATCAACAAGGCGGTCGCGGCCTCGGAGGCGTTCCTCGAGCCCGGTACGGCGCCGGCCGCTCGGCAGGTCTTCGTCGACGCGCTGAAGGACTCCGACGACCTGGGCGTCAACCCGGTCTGGACGGAGTACACGAAGGCGCTGTCGACCGAGATCAACCAGGCTCTGTCGAAGGACAAGAGCGTCGCGGACGCCACGAAGGCCGCTCAGCAGTCGGCCCAGCAGGTCATTGACCGCTTCTCCGCGGCGAAATGAGCCGGCGGGCCTGGGCGACGCTGTTCGCGTCGCCGTACCTGCTGCATCTCCTGGTGCTGACGGCCTGGCCCGTGCTCGCGCTGGCGTATCTGAGCTTCACCGACTACGACACGATGAGCGCTCCCAGCTGGATCGGCCTCGGCAACTTCCGCCGGCTCGCGGGTGACGAGGCGTTCTGGAAGACCCTCCTGAACACCGGCTACTTCGCCGTCCTCTACGTCCCCGCCCAGACCTTCCTCGCCCTCGTGCTGGCGGTCGCCCTGAACCAGAAGCTCCGCTTCATCTCCGTTCTCCGCGGCGCGTACTTCGTTCCGGTGATCTCCTCCTGGGTAGTGATCGCGTACGTCGCCGACGCCGTCTTCAACCCGAAGTCCGGTCTCGCCAACTCGGTCCTGGCCAAGCTCGGACTTCCCGAACAGGTCTGGCTGCAGAGCCCGGTGCTGGTCATCCCGACCCTCGCGCTGGTCGCGGTCTGGAAGGGCGTCGGCGCGATGATGGTGCTCTTCCTGGCCGGCCTGCAGACCATCCCGAAGGAGTTGTACGAGGCGGCCGAGACCGACGGCGGCAACGCCTGGCAGCGGTTCCGCCACGTCACGCTGCCGGGTGTTTCGGGCACCACGTTCCTGGTCCTGGTGCTCTCCACGATCACCACGCTGCAGGCGTTCGAGCAGATCTTCGTGATGACCGGCGGTGGCCCGAACGAGGCCAGCGAGCTGACCGTGCTCTACATGTACCGGCAGGGCTTCGAGTACTTCCAGATGGGGTACGGCGCCGCGATCGCCTGGGTGCTCTTCGCCCTGACCCTGCTGCTCACCCTCGCTCAACTCAAACTGCAGAAGCGGTGGGTCCACTATGCGTAGCAGCACCCGTTCCAACGCCGTCGCGTACGCCGTACTGGTGCTGGGCGCCGCCGTGATGGTGCTGCCGTTCCTGGCATCGATCGGCAACTCGCTGAAGAGCTTCGCGCAGTACATCCAGATTCCACCGGCCTGGGTCCCCGATCCGATCCAGTGGGACAACTACGCCGCTGTCTGGGAACGCGCGCCCTTCGGGCGGTATGCGTTCAACAGTCTGCTGATCGCCGTTCTGGCGGTGCTGGGCAACCTGATCACCAGCTCGATGGTCGGTCACGCCCTGGCCCGGATGAAGCTGCCGGGCCGGGAAGCCCTGCTCGCGGCGGCTCTGGCAACCCTGATGCTGCCGACGGTCGTGACGATCATCCCGAGCTTCATCCTCTACAAGCAGCTCGGCTGGCTGGACACGATCCTGCCGCTGGTGATGCCGTACTGGCTGGCCACTCCGTTCGGGATCTTCCTGATGCGGCAGACCTTCCTGGCCATCCCGCGCGACTTCGAGCAGGCGGCGATGATCGACGGCGCCAACCCGTGGCAGGTGTTCTGGCGGATCCACCTGCCGCTGGCCAAACCCGCGCTGGCCACCCTCGGGGTCTTCACCTTCATGGCCTCCTGGGGTGCCGTGCTGGAACCCAAGATCTACCTCACCTCACCCGAGAACTACACCCTGCCGATCGGCGTGATGAGCCTGCGCGGCCAGTTCGTCGGCAACGACCAGCTCGTCACGGCGGCCGCCCTGATGTCACTGGTCCCGATCCTGCTGCTCTTCCTGTTCGCCCAGCGGTACTTCGTCAGCGGCGCGACCGCCGGCGGCGTCAAAGGCTGATTCCTGAAAGGACCACTGTGGTGACCCACAGCAGAAAGTTCCGGCTCGGTCTGGTCGGTGCGGGCGGCGTCGCCGTCCTGCACGCCGACGCGGCCGCTGCCCTGCCCGATGTCGAGGTGACCGCCGTCTGCGATCCGCGGCTCGAGGCGGCCGGTGAACTCGCTTCCCGAACGGGAGCGCTGGCCTTCTCCAGTCACACGGCGATGTTCCGGTCCTGCGACCTGGACGGCGTGGTGGTGACCGCGCCGCACACGTTGCACGCGCCGATCACGGTCGACGCGGCCCGGCACGGGCTGCACGTGCTGGTGGAGAAGCCGATGGCGACCAGCGTCAGCGACTGCCTGCTGATGATCGACGCCTGCCGCCAGTACGGCGTACGGCTCGGGGTCGGGCATGTCGTGCACTTCCTGCCGGGGGTGATCGAGGCCAGACGCATCCTGACCTCGGGGGAGCTGGGGGTTCCGCTGACGATCACCGAGCGGCGGACGGCGCACTACTCGCCGGGTTCGCGGCCGGCCTGGTTCTTCGACCGATCGCTGGCCGGTGGCGGCATCGTGATGAACGTCGGAATCCACAGCATCGACAAGGCCCAGTGGCTGGGGGCGGCGCCGGCAACTCGGGTGCTCGGGCACGTGGCGCAGAAGCCGGGGATGTCGGTCGAGACGGAGGCGCTGGCGATGCTGCAGCTGCAGAACGGCGTACGGGTGTCGCTGTCGCTGGCCGGAACCGGGCTGCCGTTCCAGGACGAGACCGAGATCGTCTGCGAGCAGGGGGCGCTGCGGTTGTCGCGGCGTGACGGGGTGTGGATCTACCGGGAGTCCGAGGAGGTCCAGCTGCTGCCCGCGGCCGAATCCGAGATCGGGGTGGCCTTCGGGGCGCAGCTCGAGGACTTCGTCGAGGCGTGCCGTGACGATCGTGAACCCGCGGTCAGTGGTGCTTATGGGCAGTCGGTGATCGCGACGGCGATCGCGATCTACGAATCGTCGGCGTCGGGCGAGCAGATCGCTGTCCCGCATCTGGGCGAGCTGGTGCAGCGATGAGAGTCCGCGCGACGATGCTGGCGATCGCGTTGATCGCCGGCTTGGTTCAACCCTTGAGCCAAGCCCAGGCCGAAGTCTCCGCCGATCCTCCGCCGCCAGCAGGCAACCTGGTGCTCAACCCAGGGTTCGAGGCCGGGGCGGCGAGTCCGGCCAGTTGGACGTTGTCCAGCAGAACGACCTGGGACACCGCCGCCACCGGCCGCTCTTTGCGGATCTCTTCAACCACCGGTGCCGGCTGGGAGGGAGCCACCTCCGCGTCCTTCGGGCTGGACGGACGGCGAGTTTCGCAGGTGACCGTGTCGGGACGGATGAAGCTCGACGGGGTGACGCAGGGACCGAGCGTGGACAACCAGGCGAAGCTGTACATCGCCTTCGTCAACGCGAGTGGCACCAAGAGCTGGCAAGGCATTCGCCTCCAAGGGACGCAGGACTGGACCGACCAGCCCGCCACGTACGCCGTACCGGCTGGAACCGTCTCGGCGTTCCTAAGCCTGGCGCTCGATCGGGCGGTCGGGACGGTGTGGTTCGACGACCTGACGGTGACCGCGAAGCAGCCGGTCAACCTCGTGGCCAACCCGGGCTTCGAGACCGTCGGGACCGATCCGGCCTGCCCGGCCACGAGCTGGTGTACGCCGTACCAGAGCCAGGTCTACGATCTCGACACCACCGAGGTCTCGTCCGGCACGCGATCGCTGCGGATCAAGGGCGTTCCCGGCAAGAAGGTCGGCGGCTTCGTCACCACCCAGATCGACCAGGCCACCTGGCCGGTGATCACCGTGGGCGCCGATCTCAAGGCCGACCGGATCGTCTCGTCCGACTTCACCGACACTCCTGGTGGGGTTCGCGTCTCGCTCAACTTCTCCTACGTCGACGCGGCCGGCCAGACGGTCTACACCGGCTCCTCGATCATCGCCGGTGTCATCACTGGCAGCCGCGACTGGGCCCGGATCGAAGGCACTCTGCGCCTTCCACCGAAGACGAAACGGGTTCAGGTCATCCCCACGGTGACGAACGCGAGCGGCACGATGTGGCTGGACAACGTGACGATCACCCCGGAGTCCAACTGGGTGTCACCGACCATCGTGGCCAAGTCCGCGGCGGCCGGTGCCCAGGTTGTCCACTACGCCACGATCACCAACCGCCGCGAGGTTGCCGACACCTTCCGGTTGGGTCTCGACGACTCGGCGCTCACACCCTTCACCGCTGAGGTCGAGCCGGCCACCACGGCACTGCTGCAACCTGGACAGTCGGTCCAGGCCAAAGTCACAGTGACCGTTCCGCCAGGTCAGCAGGTCGGCGCGGTCCGTCAGGTCAAGCTCACCGCTGCCCCGAGCGGTGCCCCCGATCTGACTCAGCTCGCCTGGCTCAACACCACCGTGGCTGCCCAGGCCGACCGTGGTGAGCAGCCGCAGGTCTTCAACACCCCTGCCGAGTTGGATGCCCTACGCAACAAGATCGCCGCGCAGGGCTGGGCCAAGGACGCCTACACCAAGGTGGTGAAGGCCGAGGCCGACGCCTGGCTGACCCGGCCGCTCGATCAGACCATGTTCCACAACGCCTGGAGCGGCAACTACAAGTGCCCGGGCACGAACACCTCCCTGCAGTTCGACTTCGCCAAGCCCACCGAGCACCGCTGCCCGATCGACGGCAAGGTGTACTCCGGTGAGCCCTACGACAGCTCCTGGATCGAGATCTGGCACAACAACGCGGCGCAGGGCGCGGCCGACCTCGGTCTGGCCTACCAGTTGACGC
Organism: Kribbella sp. CA-293567; assembly: GCF_027627575.1. NCBI lineage: Bacteria > Bacillati > Actinomycetota > Actinomycetes > Propionibacteriales > Kribbellaceae > Kribbella > Kribbella sp. CA-293567. The sequence goes on along the minus strand of NZ_CP114065.1, from coordinate 6,157,194 downwards.
CGGCCACGGATCCCGCCCGGGCGCAGTACGCGGCCAAGGCTCGGGACATCCTCCGGTACTACGCCGACCGGTTCCTCTCGGTCCCGTTGAACGGGCTCTACGGCCGCGTGCACTACCAGGTGCTGGACGAGGCGGTCGTCTCGATCGGACTGGTCGATGCGTACGACCTGATCCACGAGACCCTGACCCCGGGGGAGCGGGTGGACCTCGAGCAGAACCTGCTCCGGCCGATGGCCGACCTGCTGATCTCCTGGCCGACCTCGACGTCGAACTTCCAGGCCTGGTCCGCCGCCGGGATCTACTCGATCGGTGCCGCGATCAACGATCCCGGCTACCGAGCCTACGCGCTGCGCGACCCCGAAGCCGGCCTGGAGTTCCTGCTCGACAAGGCCCGGATGGAGGACGGCTGGTGGTGGGAAGGCTCGGCCAGCTACCACATCTACGCGTTGCAGGCGCTCACGAGTCTGGTGACGGCTGCGCGCAATCTGCCCGAGGGACAGCCGGACGGGCGCGACTACACGAACGATCCGCGGTTCAAGCAGATGTACACGACGATGCTGCCCTACCTGTATCCCGATCTGACCATCCCCGCGGCCGGCGACGGCGGCAACTGGGGACGCAGGTTCGGCGTGAGCTTCGCGCAGTTCGCGGAATGGGCCTACGGCCAGTACCACGATCCGCGGTTCGCCGCCGCGCTCGACTACGCCTACACGAACGCGAAACTCCCGAGGACCGATCGCTGGGCGTTGCGGTACGGCGCCGACAGCGTCCCGCCGAGTTCGGGGTTGCGGGTCAGCAGCAAGAACCACCAGAGTCTCGGCGAGGCGACCATGCACTCGGGGAACGGCCGCAACCTGACGCCCAACCCGGGCTTCGAGGACGACGACTACTGGAAGCTGAACGGCGCGGTGCCGGACAGCGACGTGGTGTTCGACGGCGAACGCTCGATGAAGGTCACCGGGAGTGCTCAGCAGGACGTTCCGCTCGACGGCAGCCGGGTCGCCGGCGTCAAACTGTCGGCGATGGCGAAGGGCACCGGCAAGCTCACGGCGGTCTTCCTCGATGGCGCCGGTCGGGCGATTGCCACTCGCACCCGGCCAGTCAACGGAGCGGACTGGGCGGCGTACCACCTTGATGCGCAGGTGCCACCGGCAGCGCGAGGTGTCGAACTGAAGCTCGAGGGAACCGCCTGGTTCGACAATGTCGATTTGTGGACCGGCAACCTGATCCGGGACCCCGGCTTCGAGGGCAAGGCGTTCGGCTGGACGAAGACAGGCAGCGTGGCGATCGCTCCGCTGCCCTATCGCGGAGTCAGGGCAGCCGGGGTGATGGGGGCCGGACTCCAGCGCAACGGCTGGTCGACCGAGATCCCGGTGATCGGTGGCAACGTGGCGAAGCTGACCCTCGGCGCGAAGGTGCGTGCCGTGGGGCTGGTTCCGTTGGGCGGTGGTGGCCGGCTCCAACTGGACTTCCTCGCCAAGGACGGGTCGGTGAAGCTGAGCCGGACGGAGAGTTTCCACGGCACGTTCGGCTGGAGCGACAGGACGATCGCGACCGGCGTACCGGCTGAGACGGTGAAGGTACGGGTGAGTCTGGTGGTCGAGAAGGCCGCCGGGATCGCCTGGTTCGACGATGTCACGCTGGGCTTCGTCCATGCCATCGATCCGTTCCAGGCCAACTACCTGCGCCTCGACTACGGCATCCCCGGCGGCACCCACGGTCACGCCGACAAGTTGCACCTCGATGTGGCCGGCGCGGGTGGTCTGCAGTCGACAGACCTCGGCCAGGTGTACGGCGCCTCCAACGCGGACCTGACCGAGAACTGGTACCGCGAGACCGTCTCGCACAACACCGTGGTCGTCGACGGCACCAGCCAGGACCGCAACGCCCGCGGCACCCTGAAGTACTTCGGCGTCACTCCGCGGCTCCAGGTCGCCGACGCCGAAGTGCAGGGGGCGTACGCGAGCGTTCCCACGGCCAAGGACGTCGAGCTCCGCCGGGCGGTGCTGATGACCGACGACTACACCCTCGACGTCTTCGATGCGAAGGGCACGACGGCACACACCTTCGACCAGTCCTGGCACGGATCCGGGGCGCTCACCCTGGGCAAGGTGGCGATGACCCCGACGCCCTGCCCGAGCCCACCTTGCGTACTCGACCCGGCCGACAAGAACTTCGGATACCACCGGCTGACCAACGTTGCCGAAGGCACGGCAGCCGACGGTCAGTGGACCGGCACCTGGTCGGACGGCCTGAAGCTCACCGCCCTGGAACCGGAGGCCACCAAGGTTCTGCACGAAACCGGACCCGGCCCCGCCTCGACCGGTACGCCGATCCCGTTCGTGCTGGCCCGCCGCGAAGGCGTCACCAGCACCCGCTACACCACACTGCTGGAGACCTCGCCGACCACCACCGCGGTACGCCGAATCGCCAACGGACACGTGCAGGTCGACCTGGCCGACGGTACCCAGGACGACCTCCTGTACGACGGCAACGGCTACGCGTTGATCAAGCGCGACCAGCACGCCTTGCGTAGCGTCGACCTGTTGCAGCGGTCCACGGTGGGGACCTATGTCGAAGCAACACGCACGCTGGACAAGGCCTCCGTGGTCTACGCCGGCACGACGCTCAGGATCGACGTCGGCCGCTCCGCCCGGCCGCAACCGGTCACGATGAAGATCTACGCGCCCGGAGTACGCAAGGTGACTCTCAACAACAGCCCGATCGAGGCGGTCAGCGCCGGCCGCGACTACCTGAAGGTGACCTTCGTTGCTTGACGAACCGGTGGTGGGCGCTGCAGGAGACCTGCGGCGCCCTGCGGGACGACATCGGTGCTGCGGAGGCATCGCGACACCGCGCTAGCGACCTGCTTCTGAAATTCGTGCCATGAGTCTTGGGTGGCTGTATCTCTGAATCTGGGCGGTTGGCGGGGAGGACCTTGTCCGGGGCCGTGGTGGGTTCTCCTCCCGATCCGGGCTATTTCCCTCCCCAACTCCTGCTGGGAAGGATGACAGGTCGGCGAGCTTAGGAGGTGGTGGCTGCCAGGATCCCTCCCAGGGCGCTCGCCTGGGTTCGCCAGTCGCGGGGGTTGGGGCCGACGCCGGTCCAGCGTTGGCCGAGGCGATTGAGGGAGTCCCGGTCGGACTGCCAGATGGTGTCGGACTGGCGCTGCGCGTAGGTGCGGTACGCCGCGGCGCCGGTGGTGTCGGCCAGATCGGTCAGGTAGCGCATGAAGATGCCCTTGAACTGCTTCTGGTTGTCGTCGCAGGTGGCGCTGCCGACGTCGCAGGACTCGGTCAGGATGCCGTTCGGGCTGAGAAGCGACGAGGTGATCGCAGCGTCGGCCAGTTGGCGGGCGGTGGTGAGGAGGGCCGGGTTGCCGGTGGCTCGCCAGAGTTCGAGGGCGCCGCCGATCGCGAGGCCCTGGTTGTAGGTCCAGACGGTCTGCCCGTTGTTCGCGCAGTTGGTGGTGATGCCGTCGTTGACCAGGTCGGCGGAGTTGATCATTCCGCTGGCCTGGTACCAGTTCCAGCCGGTTGTTGCCCGTTGCAACCAGACGGTGTCACCGGGCAGCCGGTTGTGCAGCGCGGCGGTCAGCCGGACGTACAGGCCGTTGGTGATCGCGTTCTTGTAGGTGCGTTCGCGGTCCCACCACACGCCGCCACCGCAGGTGCTGGTGTCCCAGTAGCTGTGCACGTAGTCGGCGATGGTGACGGCCATGTCGAGGTACTTGCGGTCACCGGTCAGGTCATAGGCCTGGATCCAGGCGAGCGCCCACCACTCGGTGTCGTCGATCGCGCGGCTGATGAAGTTGCCCTCGATCGCGTCGCCGCTCTTCGTCCCGGCCGGGAAGACACCCAAGTTGGCGGTGAAGGTCCGGTCGATGATCCAGCGCAGGTCCGTGCGGCTGGTGCGCTGCTGATAGTCCATCACCGTGGTGACGGCCACGGCGGAGTTCCACCAGCTCGACTGCCACCACGCGGAGTCGGGTCGATAGGAGTACATCAAGGCGTCAGCCGCGGCAGCAGCCCGATCGGTTGCCGGCCGAGCCCACGCAGTACAGCTTCCACCGGCTCCCTCCACCGCTCGGCCACACGCCCGTACTGCGCCGCCGTACAGCTTGGATCTCGGGTCCTTCGTCGCGAAGAGCGCGGTCCTGGCCGAGGTCGCTCCAGCCGGCACGCCGAGGCGGCCCAGAGAGGAGCCGCCCGGCCACGAGGCGCCTTCGTTCCACGATCGGTCGAGCCAGATCTCGTCGCCTGCCCGGCCGGTGTCGATGCTCGCCCACGCCATCCCGCGTTGATCGACGTGCAGGGCGATCCGGCGATTCGAGAGCGTGGTGGAGGGGACTGGCTGACTGTCGCCGACCGGGTTGGTCGAGCCGTCGCAGGCCGTGTCACACACCTTGAGGTGAGCCCAGTCGGTGCAGACGACACCGCTCGCGTCACCGCAGGCCCGGATCACGCCACGCCGGTGCCCGGCCGGATCGGCCTGGTTGTACATCAGCGTCCGCGTTCCGGTCCAGGCCGAAGGGATCGTTGCTCGACCCAACAGTCCGTCCCAGGTCGCGCCACCGTCCCAGCTCCGGTCCAGCCAGACCGCGTTGCCCGCGGTCCCGTTGTCGATACTGGCCCAGCCCATCGCGTCCTTGCCGGACACGTGCAACACGATCCGGCGTCCGTTGAGCACCTTCTCCGCCACGGGGAAGGTGTCTTCCTGTGCCCGCGACGGATCCAGCGTGTCACAAGCGACCGAACACACCTGTACTGCTTGGGCTTTCGCCTCGGCGGCCGGTGCCGGAAGCAGCACCGCCAGCAGGACCGTGGCCAGCAGGACCCTCATCCTCAGCCTCCGAGCCCGGCCGTGTCGGCCCAGGTGGTGTCAGCGTCGTAGCTGCTCGCGCCGTCCCACGGATTGCCACCGCCGGCAACGGCTATGTAGACGGACTCGGTGGCGTGCCGCACGTAGTGGGTCGGGTAGTTGAACGACTGGAGCGAGACGTTCCCAGTGCCGCCTGCTCGCGCCGGCTGCGCGCAGAACGTCGCGTCCTTGGCATAGGTGGCCGTGCCGTCGTTGGCGTCCTTGTGCAGCCGGTAACCGCGATGCCGCAGGTACTGTCCCGGGAAGTTGCGGGACTCCAGCGAGTAACAACTGCTCTCCGCCAATCCCGGCCGGACGACGAAGCTCGCGTCCTGCCTGGCTTGCAGAGGTGATGCCGCATCGATGACATCGGTCCGGGCAGCGCCGTCCAGGTGTCGCAGATACCGGTTGGTGTACCCAGGGGTGGTCACGCGGAACGAGCGCACCTGCCCCTCGGCGAGATCGGCTCCGCTTCGCCACCAGGCCGGTACGACGTTCCAGGTCGAGTCCTCGCGGAAGGAACCACCAGTGTCGCGGTCGAGCCAGACCTCCGCGTTGCGGTGGCGTAGGTAGTACCCCGGCAGGTTCTTCGACTCCAGCGACGTACCGCCGCCGCTCAGCCCCTCGCGCGCGCAGAAGGTGGCATCGGCGGCGAAGCTGCCGCCAGTACTGGCTGCTCGCTGGATACGGAAGTTGGAGTGCCGCAGGTACTGGCCGGGGAAGTTGCGGGATTCGAACGAGTAGCAGGCAGCGTCCGCCAGACCTGGGCGGACCCAGAAAGCACTGTCCTGCTTGAGCACCTTGCTGCTGGCGGCATTGACGACCTCGGTCGCGGCCACGCCGTTCAGGTGCCGGAGGTAGCGCGTCTGGAGCCCGGTGGTGGTCACCTTCAGGGCCGCCAGACTGCCGGTCGTCAGCACGGTCCCCTTGGCCGCGGCAAGCACCTTGAGGTTGGCCTCGCGGACCTTGGCGAAGTCCATCTTCCGGACCTGCCGGTCGTAGGTGTAGAAACCGTTGATCTCGTCCTCGACGTCGGTCGGCTCGGTGTAGACGCTCGCGGACAGCCCGGACCCGTTGATCAGGTCGGGGAGCTGGCTGGTGATCTGCACGTACCGGTTCGTCAACGCCGCCGGAGTCGGCAGCATCTCGTAGGCGAAGGTGTCGCCGGTCGACCACTCGTGACCGGGCACGTGCAGCCCGAGTCCGCCGTACTCGCCGAGCGCGAGGATCCGGGTCGCCGAGGGCGTCCTGGCGACCGCCGGCCCGACGTACATGTGGTCGTCGATCACGTCGCCGTTGCCGGGATCGGGATCGGAGTCGCAACAGTTCGAGCCCGAGTTGTGGTTCACCAGCCGGGTCGGGTCGAGGCTCTTCACCAGGTCGGCGATCCGGCCGGCGTCGAACTCGCCCCAGCCCTCGTTGAACGGGACCCACTGGACGATCGACGTGATGCCCTTGTGGTTCTCGATCATCCGGCGCAGCTCGGTCTCGTACCGCGCTTCGCCGGCCGCCGACGCGTTCCGGCCGGCCACCAGCGAGGGCATGTCCTGCCAGACCATCAGACCGAGCTTGTCGGCGTGGTAGAACCAGCGCGCCGACTCGACCTTGATGTGTTTGCGCACCAGGTTGAAGCCGAGTGCCTTCTGCTGCTCGAGGTCGAACCGCAGCGCCTCGTCGGTGGGAGCGGTGGACAGCCCGTCGGGCCAGTAGCCCTGGTCCAGGGTGCCGAGCTGGAAGACGAACTTGCCGTTGAGGGTCGGTCGCAGGACGCCGCCGAGCATCGCCTTGCCGACCGACCGCATCCCGAAGTACCCACCGACGCTGTCGCCGCTGCCCAGGGTGACCCTGAGGTCGTACAGGAAAGGGTCGTCGGGGGACCACAGTCTGGCGTTGGGGACCGGGATGCGGAACTGCGTGCCGGTCGTACCGGTCGCCTGGCCGACCACTTGACCGCCGGAGACGACCTGAGCGGTGACGGTCTGACCGGAGGTGCCCTGGACGGTCAGGTCCAGAGCGCCCGCGGCGACGTTCGGGGTGGTGTCGAGGCGGGTGATCCGCGCGGCGCTGGTCGGCTCGAGCCAGACTGTCTGCCAGATGCCCGAGGTCGGGGTGTACCAGATGCCGCCGCGGTTCAGCCGCTGCTTGCCGAGCGGGATGTCCTCGGCGTCGACGGGGTTCCGGACGCCGACGATGATCTCGTTGGATCCTGCCCGCAGCGCCGGCGTCACGTCGTACGAGAACGCGTCGTAGCCGCCCTCGTGGGTGCCGAGCAGAGTGCCGTTGACCCACACCTTGGACTGCCACATGACCGCGCCGAAGTTGAGCTGGATCCGCTGACCGGACCAGCCGGCCGGCACCGTGAAGGTGCGGCGGTAGTACATCCGGTGCTCGTGCCGTTCGATGCCGGACAGCGCCGACTCGATCGGGAAGGGCACCAGGACTTCCTCGGCCAGGTTGACGCCGACCGGTGGGGTGTCGAGGTTTGCGGCGGGCGCGAACTGCCAGATGCCGTTGAGGCTCTGCCATTGGAAGCGGGTGAGTTGCGGTCGCGGGTACTCCGGCAGCGGATTGCTGGTCGAGACCTGGTTGGACCAAGGAGTCGGCAGGCGAGGAGGCTTCGGGGCGAACGCGACTGCTGCCGTCTCACGTTCTCCACTCGGTACTGCGCCTGCGGCTGGTGTGGCCAGCGCGGATGCCAGCAGGCCGGCGATCAGCGCGGCCGTCAGTGCGAGGCGGCGCTTCACGAGACCGCGTTCAGCAGGTCGAGGGCGCTGTGCTGGCGGGCCGCGTCGAGTTTGTCGATCGGGCCGTACCAGCGCAGACCGTACTGATCCATCGGCGTCCGGTCGGCGGCGAAGGCCCGATCGGCCTGCCGTTTGAGGTAGCCCGTGTACGGGCGGTCGGACAGCGCGGCGTTCAGCTGGCCGAGACCGCGGACGTGCGCACCCTTGAACGACGGCCCGTCACCGGCGCAATCCCCACTCTCACAGGGCTCTCGGAGGATTCCGTCGGCGGTGTTCAAGCTTGCGGAGGTGGTCGCGGCATCCGCGATCTGCCGGGCTCTGGTGAGGTAGCTGGTGTTCCCGGTGGCCTTGGACAACTCGGTGAGGGCTCCGAGCAACACTCCCTGGTTGTAGCTCCAGGCAACGTCTCCGTTGTTCTTGCAGGTGGTGAGACTGATGCCGTCGTTCACCAGGTTCGAGCTGTTGATCATCTGGGTCTGCTGGAACCAGGTCCAGCCGTTCTGCGCCCGTTGCAGGTACGTCGTGTCGCCCGCGATCCGGTTGTGCAGGGCAGCGCTCAGCTGGATGTACAGCGAGTTGGTGATCGCGTTCTTGTAGGTCTTCGCCTGACTCCACCAGACCCCGCCGCCGCAGGTGTTGTCCCAGTGCGCCGCCATGTGGTCGGCGTCGGCCCGGGCCGTCCGCAGGTACCGCGCTTCGCCGGTCAGATCGTAGGCAGCGATCCACGCGAGACCCCACCAGCCGGTGTCGTCGATGTAGTCGTTGCGGAACTGACCCTGCTGGGCGTTGAGGTTCAGGTCGTACGTGCGGCCGATCGCGTACCGGTAGCTGTTCATGCCCGACACCCGGGCGTTGTCGATGATCGCGGTGAGCGCGTTGGCCGAGTTCCACCAGCCGGTCGTGTCGAAGAGCCCGGTCGACCGGTTGTAGAACTGCATCTGCGCGGTCGCCGCGGCGGTCCGCCGGTCCCACGCGTTCCAGGTGGTGCGCGCCCACGGCGTACAGGCGATCTCGCCGCGGTCGCCGGCCTTGCCGCAGGCTCGGAGCGCACCGACGCCCTGGTTGTTCCAGTCGTCGACGTTGAACATCTGGCTGCGCCAGCCGGTCTGGCCGCCGGGAACGACGGTGTTGCCGAGCCGGCTGTCACCGGACCAGCTGCGGCCACCGTCCATCGAGCGGTCCAGCCAGACCTCGTCGCCGGGGCTGCCGTTCGCGATCGACGCCCAGCCCATCGCATCGGCGTCGTCGAAGTGCAGCCGGATCGTCCGGCCGAAGATCCCCGCGGTGACGGGGGACCGGTCGCCGGGGGAGAGGGCCGGATCGCGGGAGTCGCAGTACTTGTTGCAGATGGTCGCCTGGACTGCCACGCTCACCGCCGGAGTGGAGGGTGGGACCGGCGGAGGAGCTCCGACCGGAGCAGACATCGTTGTCAGGGCGACAACGGAAACGATTCCAACGATCATGATGTTCTCCCTGGGGCGGAGGAAGAGAGCGCTTTCATTGAAAGTAGGGCGCGCTGTGTGAAGACGTCAATACTGAAGGTGATCGAATTTGTGGGAAAACGTCGGACCAGGCCGACGCCTTCACCTGGCCCAGCTACTTGTTCAGCGCAGTGAGAGTGGTGCCGGTGGTGAGTCGGCCCGTAACGGTGACAGCTCGCGTGCTCCTGGCGGGCTGGGTGACCAGATTGCCCTTGAACGCCTTGCCGTTGACCATGATGCGATCCACCCTGCGGCTACCGGCGGCCAGGAGGTAGGAACCACCGGCCGGCGCCTTCCAGTAGGTGGAGGCCAAGACGTTCTGGTCGAAGCGGCTGCAGGCAGCGGTGTTGACCGCCTGGCCCGCAGCGGCGGCAGGTACGCCGGGGGCCAGCAGGTGAGCACTGGCCCAGCCGTTGCCTTCCCAGGTGTCCGAGCGGGTGCAGACCCAGCTGCCACGGCCGCCACCCGGCAATGGCTGCTCGGCGAAGATCCAGTTGTTGGCGGACCGGATGCCCTGGTTCTGAAGGGATTGCAGGCTGCAAGCGGTCTTTGCCCAGCCGAGCAGGGCAGCGCTGCTGGTCGCTTCGCGAGGGGACCGTGCGGCGCCACTCGACGGCGGTGGCATGTAGGTGAGGTGCACCGGACTGAGCCCGCCCAGATGCGTCAGCAGGAAAGCGTGCTTCTCTGCGACCGTCGACGCCGACCGGAGCTGCAGTGTGGGCCAGGAGGAGCAGGTGGGGGCAGCAACTGCGGCGGTGATGCCGTCGACCCGGTCGAGACCGGTTGACCGCGAGTTGGGCTTCACCAGGTCCCGCAGGCCTACCGTGGCGATCCAAGGGGCCGTGAGGAAGCGAACACCTTTGGCTGATTCACTGATGGCGACTGCGGCGGCCGTGGTGACGTCTGCGTCGTCGGCGCGAGCCACGACGAGTCCTGCGCCTGCGGTGTAGCGGGCGAGACGCTGGCCGTCGTACAGGAGGACTATGGGCTTGCTGTCCACGGTGCCGGCGTACAGGAGTTGTGGGGGCTGGTTGGGCGCAGCGGTCGGCGTACCGGCTACTGCGGTGACACCGGCGCCGGTGGACCAAGCGCTGAGCGCCTTGGTCAGGAGTGCCTTGTCTGCCAGGAGATCGCCGCGCGGTGCCCAGGCGGTGAAGTCGACGCGTGCTGTGTCCTGCCAGCGGTTCGCGTCGGTACGACGCAGTCCGTCGGCCGTCAGCTTCGACGCGAGCACCAGGCGGTTCTGCGACTGCTGCGGGCCGGCTGCTGGTTCTTCGGCACCGGCCGTGGCGATCAGCGAGACCAAGATGGCCAGCGCGATGACTCCTGTGACAGCGATGGCCACCGCGCGGCCGCGGGCCTTGCGGCGCATCAGGTCGGTCGGGGCCAAGCGGACGTCGCAGGGGTCGAAGACCGAGGCATCCAGCGGACCACCCAGGCCGGCGGCTGTGCTCTCCTCAAGGAGGGCAGCCTCGTTGATCGCGGCCTGAGGGTGCTGGATCCCCATCGCCCGCAGTTGCAGCTCGGTCTCGTCCACGCAGAGCCGCTCGGCTCGCACGAGTGCCCAGGCTGCCCGCGCCTCGGGGCTCAGGCTGCTCAGCGCCAGGTCCAGCGCGAGGTCGTCGGCGGCGCCGGACTGCGGGAACAGCCGGAGACCCCAGACCTGCGGGAGGAGGCGGAGCGGCGTACGGGAGGAGGCTTGTTTGATGGCGTCCCGGACGACGCGGCGGCGAAGGAAGTCGAAGGCGTCGGTCTCGCCGGTCAGCTGCCGCTCGAGCCGGCGGCGGTCCGGAAGCGCGCGCTGGACGACGCCGTGCGCGGTCAGGATGCGCCGATGCCGGCCGAGTGAGGCGGGCAGGATCAGGTACGCGAGCCGGACCAGCCGCGGATAGCCGTCCAGCAATGCTGCTTCGACCTCGGCCGGGCCGAGGGCCGGCGCCGCGGTTCCGGCAGGACTGGTGCCGCGGTCGGCCAAAACGTCGATGTGGCCCATGACTGGCTACCTACTCCTCAGATCGGCTCTAGCACCCCACCGAGAGCCCAACGAGCGACATTGCTCCTGGTCACACCTGGGAGCCGACGGATGCCGGACTCGTTGTGGCGGATGCCGGACTCGTTGTAAGGCCGATCTCACCCGCGGTGATCCCGGTTATCCTCGGCCCGTGAGCGAGAAGAGCGGAATTCAGCCCAGCGGTGAAGCGGTGACCGGCCGGTGGGACGGGGTCGACGTCCACTTCGGCGAAGAAGGTGGGCGGCTCACCTACGGCAGCTACCTGCGGTTGGGCGAGCTGCTCGATCAGCAGCGGCTGGAGTCGGACCCGCCGGCGCACGACGAGCTGCTGTTCATCACGATCCACCAGGTCTACGAGCTGTGGTTCAAGCAGGTGCTGCACGAGATGACGGCGTCGCGGGACGCGATGCTGGCCGGCCAGATCTGGCGGGCCCAGCACCTGCTGCGGCGGGTGCACACGATCGAGCGGACGCTGACCCAGCAGGTCGACATCCTGGAGACGATGACGCCGCAGGACTTCGGTGAGTTCCGGCACCGGTTGTCGCCGGCCAGCGGGTTCCAGTCGGTGCAGTTCCGGGAGATCGAGTTCCTGTCCGCGGCCAAGGACCCGTCGTTCGTGAAGCGCTTCCGTGGGCTGTCGGAGGCAGAGAAGGTCCGGCTCGATCAGCGGCTGACCGAGCCGACCCTGTGGGACGCCTTCCTGTCGGTGCTCGACCGGGCAGGTTTCTCCACCGCCGACGAGGACGACCTCCGCAAGGCGCTCCAGACGGTGGCCGGCGATCGCGGCAGTTACGCCGAGATCTGGGAGCTGGCCGAAGCGCTGCTCCAGCACGACGAACTCGCCGCTGCCTGGCGCGCCCGCCACGTGGTGATGGTCGAGCGGATGATCGGCACGAAACCCGGCACCGGCGGTTCGTCCGGCGCCGGCTACCTGCGCAGCCGTCTCGACCTGCGCTACTACCCGCTGCTCTGGCAGCTCCGCAGCTCGCTCTGACCCACCGAGCTGGCAGGCCGACCGAGGCAGTCGATGCCCGGCCTGCTAGTCGTCTGCCGGGCGCTTGAGCGTGTCCAGCAGCCGAGCCAGTACTGCGTCCGGGGCGGTGTTCCAGTCGCCGGTGAGAACGTGATGGGTGCGCCAGCCGCCGGTTGCCAGAGCGCGAGGATGGGTGGTCAGGCGCTCCAGCAGCGTGTCGGCGGCCAGGCGCTCCGGCGTGTCCACCAGCACGGCCAGGCGATGCCCGGTGTCGTCCGGAAGACGGAGCGCGAGGTCGCAGCGGAAGACGGACTCGCCGACCGCGGTCTCCACGATGACGCCGTTCTCCCGCAGGGCCTGCGTCAGCTGCTCCACCACCGCGGACCTGGCCACCTGTGAAGTCGCGGTGGCACGGGCCGGATAGTGCGAGAGCGCCGCGCGGGTGGCTTCGGCGTTCGCCTGGGAGACGGCGTTGGCGTAGCCGAGGAAGCGGCGCAGGGTGTTGGCGCCGTCGTTGTAGGTGTTGGTGATCGCTTCCGGCTCGATGCTGCTGACGATCACCATGTGCTGACGGGCCCGGCTGAAGATGACGTTCAGCCGCTTCTCGCCACCCGAGGTGTTGATCGGGCCGAAGTTCATCAGCATCCGCCCGTCCGGTCCGGCCGCGTAGCAGACGCTCATGATGACGACGTCGCGCTCGTCGCCCTGGACGTTCTCCAGGTTCTTCACGAACAGACCGGCGTCCTGCTCGTCGCGGGTGCGGACCTGCTCGGCCTCGTACCGCGTGCCGAACTCCGGATCGGCCTCGGCCAGCTCGTCCAGGGCCCGCTCGATCTCGCCCTGCTGGGCCTCCGAGAACGCGACGATCCCCAGGCTCTTGCCGGTGTCGCGCGCCAGCAGCTCGCGGACCAGCCCGGCGATCCACCGTGCCTCCGCCGGATTGGTCCGCCGGACGTAGACGCCGTCGGCCACCCGTACCGCGGTGATGCTGCCGGCCAGCATCCCGTCGACCACCTCGGTGACCTGGGACGGTGACTCGTCTCCCGCGCGGAGCGTCCACGGGGGCGCGGAACGGGCCGGCAACCGATCGGGGATGGTGGCGAGCCGCCCCTGGTAGAACGCCGCGTTGCTGAAGGAGATCAGGGCCTCGGAGCGGCTGCGGTAGTGCCAGGTCAGCATCGTCGAGGCGAGCCGTAGCGCGCTGATCGCCAGGAAGCTGTCGTCGGACAGGGCGACCCCGACCTGCTCGGCCTCGTCGTCGGGATCCGCGGCCGGGGTGGTGACCCGGAAGTACTGCGTGGGTGGCAGCTGCATCTGGTCGCCGACGACAATCACCTGGGGAGCGCGGTGCAGGGCAGGTATCGCCTCCTCGACCGGGATCTGACTGGCCTCGTCGTAGATGACGACGTCGAAGAAGGTGTCCAGGGGCAGGGTGTCGGAGACCGACGACGGACTCATCAGCCAGACCGGGCGAAGCAGCGAGACGACCCGGCCGGACGCGCCGGAGGCGAGATCGCGGATCGACTTGTAGCGCATCACCTTGCCGAACTCGTGCTCCAGTTCGCGCCGGCCGGTGGCGAAGGTCTTCTTGCGTTCGCGGTCCTCCGGCGACATGCCGGTCACGCTGAGCTCGGAGTGGGCGAGCTCGGTCAGGAAGCGGCGCCGTACGCCGGACACCACCACCTCGGCGTTGACCTTGGTCAGCTCGTCGTACACCAGGCTCAGCTCGCCGACGATCGAGTCGAGCCGCGCGGAGGTCACCTCACCGAGCAGCGGTGTCGCCGCGCGAGCCCGCTCCCAGTGCAGTGCGGACACGGCGTACTCGAGTTGGTCGGGAGTCGCCTCCAACTCCCGTACGGCGGCCTGCACGGCAGCCGGCGCTTCGCCCAAGCGGCGCATCACCGGGACCAGTCGCTGCACCACCGGCACCAATCCGCCGCCGGCCAGCACCTCGACCACCTCGCGCACACCTTCGAGCGTCCGCTGCTGGTACTCGTCGATCAGCAAGCGCGACGTCACCGCCTCCGCCTCTGCCAGGACGCGTCCCGCCTGCGCGAGCGCCGTGACGACCGCGCTGGAGAGTGTGCTGCCCGGCTGGTCGGGGGTGGCCAGAGTGGCGAGCCATGCGGTTACGGCCGGATCCTGTGTCATGGTCTGGATCGTCTGAGCCAGGTCGGCCGGGTTGGTCGTGCCCCACTCGCGGCTGAACTTTTCGGCGCTGCCGGTCACGGCGGCGGAAGCGTCGTGGGCCGCCAGCAGCGTGGTGAGAATCTCGACCACCGATGGCTGGACCGCCCGGGTGGAGCCGTCGAAGCGGGAACGGACCAGAGACCTCACCCGCCGCCAATCACCGGAGAGGAAGGAGAGCAGGCCGCCTTCTTTGCTTTGGGCAACGAGAAGCGCAGAGCGCGCGTCGGCCGGCGGAAGGGGGTCGGTCCAGCCTGCCGTCTCGGTCCACGCGGCGCGCTCGGCCGTCAACAAGGCATCATGCTCGGCCGCGGCGGCACGAAGCTCACGAGAGTCCGCCGAACCGCTGTCGAGTACGCCGGTCCTGCCGCGCTCGGCGAGGGGCAACATGCTCGTCCCGAGCGCAGCCAGTCGCCGGATGACTCCGAGCTCGACGTCCTGCCACCGGCTCTGGGACGCGGTCGGCACTCCGTCCAGCCGTTCGCGGTGGGCAACCACGTCAGGCGTGTCAGGCGCGTCAACCACGTCAGGCGCGTCGAGCGCGTCAGCCAGGTCGGGCGCGTCGAGCGCGTCAGCCAGGTCGGGCGCGTCGAGCGCGTCAGCCAGGTCGGGCGCGTCGAGCGCGTCAGCGAGGTCGGGCGCGTCAGCCAGGTCGGGCGCGCGGAGACCGGTGAGCGCGGCGGCGACTGCCGACCAGGCGTTGCGGGCTTCGGCCGCGATCGCGGGAATCTCGGTGTCGGCTCCGGGCGACGACCAGACGGCCGGGGCGATGAGGCTCAGCGGGCTGCGGGCGAGAATGCCCTGGCTGGCCGGGTCTGCGGTGGCCAGGCCTGTCGAGAGCTCGCGGACGACCTCGCGAGCTGTCCACCAGTCACTCGGAGCCGGGATCAGGCGGCGCTGGGCGGCGTCGAGCGAAGCGCCCCACTCGTGCGAGCGCAGCTCGGCCAGAGTGCCGACGACAGTGCGAAGCGAGGGTGTCCCGGCGGCAAGCTGGGCTTCGAAGTCACCGACGGTGCCGAGCAGCCGATCGACGCGAGCCACCAGCGCGTCGCGGCGTACGGTCAGGGGGTCGAGATCATCGTCCGCGGCGAGCCAGGCTTCGTAGGTGTCGCGCAACCCGTGCACGAACGCCTTCTTGTCGGCTTGGGAGTCGTGGATCAGCGTGCAGAGTCCGTCCAGGCGCCGGCTCACCAGCCGCGCGTGGACGACGTCGAGCGCCGCGCGCTTCTGGCAGACGAACAGCACCCGCTGACCGCGCGCCACGAAGTCGGCGATCATGTTGGTGATCGTCTGGGACTTACCGGTCCCCGGCGGTCCCTGGATGACGAAGCTCTCGCCGCGTTGCGCGCGGGCCACCGCAGCCACCTGCGAACCGTCCGCAGGCACCACCAGATGCCGCTCGGACGTCGGCAGTTCCGGCGGGTCGGAGACCAACGGCCGGGGTCGGTCCGAGAACAACTGGTCGAACGACGGACAGGACCGCCCGGTGTCCAGCAGTTCGTCGTAGTCGCGCACGAGCCCGAGTGTCCGGTAGTTGAAGTTGGCCAAGGCGACCGCGCACAGATCGACGTCCCACGAGTACGGGCTGCCGTCGCCGGTCTCCAGCACGTAGGTGTCGGTCTCGATCGCTCCTGGCCGCCGCGGCTCGCCGAACACCACACTCAGCGGCAACTCCTGCACCGCAAGCTGATTGCGGAAGATCTGGACCCCGAGCGGCTCGTAGTCCGACCGGCGGTAGGAGTACGGGTAGCGTCGGCCGCCGAACTCGTTCGCCGTGTTCCCGTGCTGCCGACGGCGGTAGCTGCGCAGCTTCACCATCGCGCGCTGCCGGACCAGGTCGATCCGGGGCTTCGACCGCAGGTGCAACTGCAGCCCCGGCTCCGAGGCCTGCAACTCGGCCCGCAACCGCTCGTGCAGTACGCCGAGGGCGTCCGGCTCGGTCAGATCCACCCGAGCCGGCAGCTTGATCCCGTACAACTGGTGCAGGTGATGCCGCAGCGTCGGGTTGATCTCGGCCACCGGATCGGTGATCCGCACCGTGTAGGAGTCGCGCACGCCCCGCTTCTTCGCGAGCTCGACCTTCACCAGCACCAGCGGCGACGTCAGCCGGGTGTCGGGATCGTTCTTGAGGTCGTGCCAGCGCAGGAACGCCGGGACGAGCCGCAACTGGTCCTGCCCGTACTCCGCGCGGTCGCGTCTGGCCGTCGAGATCAGCTTGTCCAGCGCGCCCGCGGCGTACGGCGCCTCGTCGTACCGGATCCACTTGCCGAGGGTCTGGGCCTTGCCGTTGACCAGCAGACCGGCGAGGTCGGCGTTCCAGGTGAAAAGCTGCTCGGCGCGGATGTTGCGGACGTCGAGCATCAGCGGCACGGAGACCTCGGTGAGGTTGACCGTCTGGGCGGTGTGCCGGAAGTTGACCAGCCGGTTGCGCCGGGAGAGGTCGAAAAGCCTGTCCCGCAAGGCGGTCAGCACTGCTTCCCGCCGGTCGGCGGTGCCCTGCGTGATCGCGTCGACGTCGAAGTCGAGCGGCTGGTCGCGGTAGTTCTCCAGCTGCTCGGTCAGTGAGCGCAGATCCTGGGCGCGGTGATGACGGTCGGGCTCGGCCATCTGGGACGCGACCGACACGATCACCGGATGGAGCGAGCCGGCCAGCCGGTAGTAGTTGCCGCGGGCCCCGATCAGCTGGGCGACGGACTCCGGCTCCGACAGGTCGAGGCCGCAGCCGAGGCCCAGCAGGAGCTGCCCGAGGCTGAAGATGTCGGTCAGCGGATCGTGATGACCGAGCACGTGCTCCCAGCTCTGCCAGCCCGGCACGAGCACCGGCGCGGTGATCGCCTCCGGCACCGGCTCGGTCACCTGCACCTGCTGCCGGCCGCCGCTCTCGCCGAGATCCAGCTGCACCTGCCGATGTGCCACGACCTCGACCGCGGCACCGCGATGCCCTTCCCTGGCGGCGAGCTGAGCGGTCTCGATCAACGGCCGGCCGGCGTCTTCGGGGGCGAAACCCAGCCTGGTGCGATCGTCGGCGGTAATCCGCTCGAGACCACGCAGCGGCGCCACCAGCCCACGCTCGTGCACCTCCGCGGTCGCGTGGAACAGCGGCAGCACGGCAGCCAGCAGCGCGTCGTTACCGAGGCCGCCCTGCGACACGGCGAGCGCGACCAGGTCCTTCATGACGTCACCGCCCGGGTCAGCTCGGCACGGCGCTGGTTGCTCCAGCCCAGCTCGTCGTCGGCCAGATCGTCGTACTCCGCAAGACCCGCGCGGCGCGCCAGCGTCAGCGAAGCGACCAGGCCGTCGTCCCCCAGCTCGGGATCGGCGGTCGCAAGGTCGAGCAACAGATAGCAGAGGTACTGCCGGGTCGCGGCGGTCAGCACCCGGGGTCGCGGGATCGGAGCGCCGTCGACCGGACGGATCGCCAGCGGTTCGTCGAACCGCGGCACCACACCGCCCGGCACACCGAGGGGCCCGGGCGGATCAGCGAAGCCGGCGGCGTAGGTGGCGACCGTGTCCGACCGCAGCCCTTCCGCCTGCGCGATGTGGGCGGCGAAATCGGTGCTCAGCTCGCGCAACAGGACGGCATCGAGCAGGTCCGGCGAGTCGACGTCCAGCGGCCCGGTCAGCAGCACCTCGACGTCTTCGTCGGCCAGCCAGGTCTGCAGCGCCCAAGCGCGAGCGACTCCTTCGGGGTGACTCGTGCCACGGCTGCCGGTGCTCAGGTCCAGCTCACCTGCCTGCCGGAGATAGGCCGCCGGGTCCACGGAGCCCAGACCGGTCTGGACCTTCAGCAACGCGCTCACCGTCGTACCGAGGTCTCCGCAGGCGACCAAGGCGCCGCGGTCGGCGAACAGCTCGCAGGCCATCGTCCAGCGGCGATGCGTCTCCAAGTACTGCGCGGGAGTCCGCGCGTCGCCTGCGGCGGCGTCGAGCAACCGATCGACAGCGAGGTAGGCGCCGTCTTCGAGCGTCCACAACACGCGATGCGCCAGCTCGTGCCCGCAGACCGCGGTCAGCTCGTCGGCGTCCAGTCGCTCCAGCAGCGGTCCCTCGAAGAGGATGATCGCCCGCTCTCGCTGATGGAGGAGAGAAGCATTCGGCTGACCCGCGCCCTGTGCCTGGTAGAACTCGAGCTCCACCTGCAGCCCCAGCGCCTCCGCGGCGCGCAGCCCCGCCGCGTGCAGCTCGGGATGGCCGCCGGCCTCCAGCCGATAAGTGTTGCGCAGCAGCACCTCGCTCAACGCCGAGTCCTGCGCCTGCTCGTCGTGCAGCGCCGCCCAGGCGCGCTCGTCCACCCGGCGCAGGTGCGTGAGCACGGACCGGTGATACCCCAGCGGCAAGAGCGTTTTGACCACAGCGTCACCCTAACCAGCCGCACCGACGAAGAGTTCGGCCGACGACTTTGCCCGGCAGGTACTTTCTGCAAGGTGGAGCTGAACTGCGTTGTCGACGACGTGAGTGGCGTCGAGCACCCGCTGGGGATCGTCTGGCACACGGCGCCGTCGGACGACGACGTGACCTCGGTCGCCGCGGAGCCGGCGAAAGCGCCGGTGGTCCGGTTACCGGACGTGCAAGAGCCGGCGAATTCCTTCGCCGAGGTCTGGACCACCGGCAGGCCTGTCGTCGCGGGGGAGTTCGACGAACTGGTCTACGGCCACGACGGGGAGTACGCGTTCTGCGCAGTACAGGTGGCGCCGGCCGGCAGGTACGCGCCGGCCGTCCGGGATGCCTATCTGAGCCTGCTGCTGGCGATCGCCGATCTCGGTTATCCCCACGTGTTCCGGATCTGGAACACGATCCCGCGGCTCACCGAGCGCAACGCCGACGGCCTGGAGATCTACCAGGACTTCTGCCGGGGTCGTGCCGAGGCCTTCGACTTGTCGCCTGTCCGGCTGGCTTCGCTGCCGGCCGCCACGGCAGTGGGCGGGCAGGGCGACGGCGTCATCGTCTATCTGTTGTCCCGCCGTACCGAGCCACATCTGGCCCTCGAGAACCCGCAGCAGGTCCCGGCGTACCGCTATCCCGTCCAGTACGGCGCCCGCCCACCGGCCTTCGCGAGAGCAGCCCGCACCGGCGACCACCTCTACCTCTCCGGTACGGCGTCCGTTCTCGGCCATGAAACCGCTCATGGTGGCGACCTCCCCGCCCAGTGCCGCACGATCTTCGACAACTTGACCGCTCTGCTCGCCACGCAGTCCGCCGATCTCTCGGCCCTCCGCACGATCAAGGTTTACGTCCGTCACGGGCCCGACCTCGAGACTGTCCGGGCGCTCTGCGGGCAGCACTTCGCGCCGGACGCCCGGATCGACTACCTGGTGACCGAGCTCTGCCGCTCGGATCTCCTGGTCCAGGTCGAGGCCGTCGGCCGGACCTCACCGGTTTCCTCCGCGATCGTCCTCGGCTAGTACTAGTGTCAGCCTGCCCCGGGAGGGGCAAATGGACGAGGTAACCGATCGAGGAGATGACCGGCGTGAAGCTCTACTCCGACGTGGGCGTGCAGCGGTTCGGGCAGGTCTTCGGGGATCTGCTGTTGCTGGGCTGGATCGCCTTCTGCACGGCGCTCGGCCTGACCGTCTTCAAGATCACCAACGCGCTCGGGTATCCGGGCCGTAAGACCGCTGAGGCCGGTGACGGGCTGGCGGCCGACCTGCAGAAGTTCTCCGAGCCGGTGGGCAAGGTGCCCGCCGTCGGGGACGAACTGAGCGCGCCGATCCAGGGCGCGGCCAAGGCGGCCACCAGACTGGCCGAGGCCGGCCGGGACCAGGCCCAGGCCGTCGAGCAGCTGGCCTACCTGCTGGCCGGCGTGACGATCGGGCTGCCGGTCCTGTTCGCCCTGCTGATCTGGCTGCCGCGCCGGATCAGGTTCTCCCGCCGGGCGACGGCGGCCCGCAGGTTCATCGACAACGCCGCCGATCTGGACCTGTTCGCGCTGCGTGCGATGGCCAACCAGCCGATGCACAAACTCGCCAAGATCTCCGACGACCCGGTCACCGCCTGGCGCGAGGGCGATGCCGCCGTGATCACTCAGCTCGCCGACCTGGAGCTCCGCAGTACGGGCCTGCGGTTGCCGCCGCCGGCGGTCGGTAGCTGAGCTTTTGGGCCAGGCGGTTCACTTCGTCAGAGCAGGGCGTGGGGTGGCAGGGTGCGCAGCTGCTTGACCGGCGAGAAGAGCAGCGGAGCGCAGCTTGCCGCGAGGCCGGCAGAGGCGAGCAGGAGCGATGGACCCAGGCCGACCAGTTCGCCCAGGCCGCCTCCGATCAAAGCGCCGACCGGGGTGGCTCCCAGCCGCAGGAAACGGTTGCTCGCGGTGAGCCGGCCGAGCAGTCTGCCGGGGACGGCCGACTGCCACAGGGCGACGCCGTTCACTCCCCAGACCGCACCGCCGAACGAGAAGCCGAACTGCGCCAGGGCTGCTGCTCCGACGGCGAGTGCGCCCGGCATCAAGGCGGCCAGCGGCAGGATGGCGGCGAAGGCGCCGACGCCGAGATAGACGCCGATGAGGCTCGGTCCCAGACCCATCGAGGAAGCGACGCGGCCGGCGGCGAGCGCGCCGAGCAGCGCGCCGGCCCCTCCCGCGCCGAAGACGATTCCGAGCTCGGTCGGCGAGGCGTGGACGACGGTGGTCAGGAAGACCACGACCAGCGCGGTCCGTACGCCGGTGAAGAAGCCGTAGATCATGCTCGACTTGGTCATCGCCGCCAGCACGAGGTGCTGCCACAGAGTGCGGAGGCCTGCAACGATCGCCTCGGTACCGGATTGGTCCTGGTCCTTGCTGACCGGTGGTTCCGGCCGCCGGATGAGACTCAGCAGCAGAGCCGAGACGAGGAGACTGACGATGTTTCCGACGATGGCCAGCGGCGCGCCGAGCAGCTGGACCAGCCCACCGGCCGCGTTGGGGCCGACGATGTTGGCGACCGCCGCGCTTCCTTGCAGGGCCGTGTTCGCCTCGGTGACGCGGGCGCGGCTGACGAGCGTCGGCAGGTAGGAAGGGAAGGCCACGTCGAAGAGGCTGGTGAGCGCACCGGTCGCGAAGGCGACGACGTACAGCAGTTCGAGTGACAGCCATCCGGCCAGGGCGCCCAGCGGGACGATCCCGAGGATCAGGGCCCGTCCGAGGTCCGCGGTGATCATCAGCCGGCGACGTGAGCCACGGTCGACCCAGACTCCGGCCAGCAGCGTGAACACCAGGGCGGGGGCGAACTGGACCGCCGCGAGGATGCCCATCTCCATCGCGCCCGCGTGGAGGACGAGCGCAGCGGTGAGTTGCAGCGCCAGCACACTGACGTGGAAGCCGAAGGCTGCCAGCGTCGTACCGGTCCAGAGCTTGACGAAGGCGCCGTCACGCCAGAGCGAGCCGGCGGTCACGAGCCCTGCGGATCCGCGCTGCCGGAGGGCCGCCAGGCCGTTGGATCCGCCCGGACGATATCGAGCCGGAGCAGTTCGGCCGTGATGCCGTTCGCCCAACGGTGCAACGATTGTGAGTCGTGCGGATAGGCGGCCGTGTAGCCGGAACTGTAGAGCACCCCGCCTTCCGTCACCAGGAAGTCCGGGCAGTCTCGCCGACGGGCGGTGATGGCCACCATCGAGTCGTGGCCGACGACTTCCGGGTCGAACCCGTCGACGGCAACAGGTCCCCGCTGCTCGCTGCCGTCGGCGATGAAGCGCGGACCGACCGGCTCCTCGACCGGCCGCAACCGGATCGACGTCCAGGCGGGTGGCGCGCTCAACGTCCAGGGCCACAGGCCGAGCAGCCGGAGCAGCGGTTGCCTCAGCCGCGTGGCCGCTTGCCGGTGGAACCGCAGCCGGCTGTTGCGGGCTGCCCAGGCGAGGTGCTTCTCGATGTCCACCAACGTGGTTGCGACGACGTGGGGAAGCGCCCACCGCCAGCCGTGCTGCTTCCGGTCGAAGTCCAGCGTGGTCGCGGCACGGTAGGGCAGCGCGCGAAGTGGAGCCGTCCAGGTGAAGCCCTGTCCTTCGGGCGGTGACAGGAGTTTGGTGAAGCGGGCAACGATCGGGCGACTCCGCATCGGTGGCCGCTTCGAGCCGGTTGCCTCCAGCAACAGGTCGAGAATCTCGGCCAGGCCGTTGTCTTCCGCCGTACGGCCGAGGTAGTTCCAGTCGATTCGCTGGTCGTGCACGAGGACGTAGGCGTCGTTCAGGTCTCGCAGGTGGATGGATCCTTCCCGGCTGCGATGCGCCGCGAGCACGAGCAGGGCATCCTCCGGTGACGGAGCGGCGGCGGTCCGGCCGTCCAGCGACAGCTGCTCGCTGCGCTCCCAGAGCGGAGCCCGCAGGGCCAGGTTGCCGACCATGTCGAAGGTTCCGCAGTGCACGTCGACGCCGGCAGCGGTGGGATGGTCGAGATCGATCTTCAAGCCGATCAGTCCGGGACCACGCCGGGAGAGATCGGCTGCCGCCACGGAGTAGCCGCACTTGGCCAGTGATCGGCTCAACTGCCAGCCGGCCGAGCTGTCGGGAACCAGGATGTCGACATCCGACAGGTCGCGGGTGCCGTCCGGATAGCGAGGCAGCAGTGAGCAGCCCTTGAGAACAAGGAGCGGTACGCCGGCGGAGGTCGCCTGCCGCATCACCGTCAGCAGGCTGTCGAAGATCAACGACTGCCGTTTGCGGAGCGCCGACCGGAGTACCTGGACGCCGGACTCGACCTTTTCCTCTTCAACGTAGGCCGTGTGAAGCCCGTGCCACAGGCGGCGCAGTTCGGGGGACGCCCAGAGCTGGTCGAGGGCCTTGCTCGTGACCAGTGGGCGGTTCCCTTGCTCCCAAGCCAGCAGACGGTCCATCACCAGGCTGGGCACGCGTTCTTCGAGTGCGTGGGCGATCAGCGCCACGGCTTCGTCCTCGTCGAGTCGCCGCAGTTCGGCGTACGCGACCTGGAGATCCGGGGCCGGTAGTGCAAGGCTGCCAAGAATACGAACGAGTGAAGCTAGCTGTTCGGTCTGCATCCCACTCCGTCCAGAAGGCTCGAAGGAAGCCCGGACGCGATCTCGAGGACAGCGAAGGCAGCTGCGTCGGCATCCGGGCCGTAGTTCAGCTGGACGCAGTGCACATGGTTGCTGCTGAGGAACCGCCTCAGTTGTTGCTCGACCCTTGCTCGCTTGCCGGACAGCCCGTACACGCCTTCGCGCCGGATGAACCAGGGCAGCAGATCCGTCGAGAGCAGCGCTGCTGCACGGTCGGCGGGAACGCCGGCAGTTGCAGGAATGCTGCGGTCCGGCTCGAAGCGCGGCAGTACCAGCAACGTCGAGTCGGTGCGTGTCTCGTCGAGAGGCCCGAAGAGCGACCGCGCCGAGACGTGGAACTCGCCGCCGTGGTGAGTGAGTGCCGGGGATCGGCCATGGCGCCTCGTGAAGTGGCGCCGAGCATAGTCGGCGGCTCGCGTCGTCAGCGAAAGATCCTTGTAGTCGAACCCGAGGACTGCTGCCTCAGGCGTGATCACAACGCTGTCGTCGGCGACGTACTTCGCTCCTGCGTTGACGGCGGCCAACGTCAGCGTAGTTTTACCTGCACCTTCTGGTCCGGCGAAGACAATGGTCGCGTCGTCACTACGGACGGCCGCGGCATGTAAGCCGTAAAGGTCTGACTGTGCCATCAAGCTCTCCAGCGCCATGACGCTGGTCGTGTAGCCTGCTCGTCGATGTTGCTCCCGGGTCACCAGCAGCGTTCCGTTGGCCCTCGACCGATGAATCGACCATAGATAAGGCAGTACGCCGTCGCTGAACCGCATCGCGCCGCAGACCCCCGGCCCGGCCTCTTCGGTACTGATCCACTGCGGCACGGACGGACTGGTACTCCGAAGTCCCGCGAAGTCACCGCCGAGTACGGCCTCCGCAGCAGCCAACAGTCCGTCATCGGCCACTGCAGCGAATACCACCTGCCTGGAAGGCGGTGCCGCCGGCAGCGAGCTCAACTGGCTCATCAACCGCTTCACCGGCTGCAGCGAGTCGGCCGAGTCGGCATCCACTTGGCAACGGACGCTGAGCGGCCCGTACGTCAGGTCGAACACCTGACTGGTTCGAGCCAGGATCGCCTGTTCGAGGTGGTCGATTCCCTGGACCAGGTCTGCACGGGTCGAGGCCACGCTCAGCTCCCGTCCTGCTGCTCGAGTCGTGCCAGGCGGTCCCGCTGAGCCTCGGCCTCGGCCCGGAGTACGCCTGCGTGGACTTCGATGCGCTGCGGCCCCGACCGGCTCGACAACTCCTCGATCCCGATGTCTGGGAACGTTCCGGGCTCGCGTGGCGCTCCGTAGCCCAGAACCGCGAGTTCCACGTTCACCATCGCGGAGAAGCACATGGCGCACGGCTCCGCGTTCGTGTAGATGCCGAAGCCGGCCAGTGTCAGGGTGTCCGTCGCCCGGCACTGTGCCCGGATCAGGTTCACCTCCGCGTGGGCGAGCGGATCTGCCAGCTCGGCAACACGGTTCCGGTCCCGCGCGACCACCTCGCCCGCGGCGTCGACGAGTACCGCACCGAAAGGGCGGCTGCCCATCTTGGCGGCTCTTTCGGCCAGCTGCATCGCCTCACGGACGTACGACTCGAGCTTCGCGTCCCGCGTACTCATGGAGCTCAGGTACGCCGGGCCAGCAGTCGCGTGATCGAGTGGTGATGCGGCACCTCGGTGTGCGGATGGAAGTCCGCCAGATCGGTGTCCGACGCGTGCAGGAGCTCCCAGTCGCGATAGGCGTCGACGTAGTACTCGTGGGGCAGCAGACAGGGCTGGAAGTGTGCGCCGTGGCCGCTCAGGTCCTGGGAGCGGTCGTTGAAGGCGGAGAAGACGTTGAGCCCTCCTGGCCGGGTCAGGGCCTGCATCCGGGCCAGGGCGTCGCCGACCTCCGCCCGGTCGCGCAGACAGTGGAACGATCCGGTGGCGAGCACCAGGTCGAACTCCCCGTCCAGTTCCACCTGCCGCAGGTCACCGACCTCGAAACGCAGGTTCTCCAACGGGGGCCACAGCTTCTTGGTGTGCTCGATGGCGAGACCGGAGACGTCGAAGGCGCGGACGTCGGCGCCCCGCGAGGCGAGGTAGTAGGAGTTCTTGCCTTCACCACAACCGATGTCGAGCACCTTCGCCGACGACAGGTCCGTCAGCGTCGCCGCCCGCTCGACCAGCGTCGCCGGATCCTTGCCCCAGAAGCAGGGGCAGGCGGCGTAGCCCTCGTCGTAGCCACCATCTGCCCCGGCCACCGCTGCTGCCGTCGACTGCGTAGTAGGTCCTGTGCTGCCCATGGGCTTCCTTTCTGCTCGAACCAACGGGTCTGTAGCCGAACGATCACGGGTGGTTCCCAGTTGCGTCGCCAACAAACCCGGCGGCACGTCGGCGGGCCGGAATCGGCCTGGTCGCGGCGTGCGGGGTGAGCTCGAAGGGGTACTGGGGTGCGGTGTTGGTAAGAGCAGAAGGCGGATGGAGCCAGAAGGAAGGTCGCGTGCAGGAACCGGATCGGCGGGTGTCAGTCGTGGTGATCACGTACAACAGGCGAGCTGAGCTGGACACGGCGCTCCATCGGCTGGAGCAGCTGCCGGAACAGCCGTCGATCGTGGTGGTCGACAACGGCTCGGAGGATGGCACCGCCGACCTGGTTCGGCGGCGGCATTCGCAGGTGCAGCTGATCCGGTCGGAGCGCAATCTCGGGGCGGTCGGGCGCAACGTGGGAGTCGCTGCGGTCCGTACGCCGTACGTGGCATTCTGCGACGACGACACGTTCTACGAGGCCGGTGCACTCACACTGGCCGCCGACCTGTTGGACGACCATCCGGCGCTGGCGGTGGTGACGGCGAAGATCCTGGTCGAGCCCGGTGGGCGGGTGGATGCGATCTGCGAGGAGATGGCGCAGAGTCCGTTGCAGCGGCCGGAAGGCGTGCCGGGGCATCCGCTGCTGAGCTTTCTCGCGGGCGTGTCCGTCGTCCGGCGGGAGGCGTTCCTGCAGGCCGGTGGCTTCTCGCGGCACCTTTGGCTGGGCGGGGAAGAAGAACTTCTCGCCTCGGACCTGGCCCGGGCCGGCTGGTCCATGTCGTACGTGCCCGAAGTGGTGGCTCACCATCAGGCGTCGAAGCTTCGCGACGCGCATCTGCGCCGGCGGCACGGAATCCGGAACACGTTGTGGTTCACCTGGTTGCGAAGGCCGCTGGCGAGCGCGATCGTCCGCACCGTCCGGCATCTGGCCCGGGTCCCGCGCGACCGGATCAGCATGTACGCCGTTGCCGACGCGCTGCGCGGCCTGCCCTGGGTTCTCCGGGAGCGCAAGGTGGTGCCCGACCATGTCGAGCGCGGCTACCAGCTGCTCGACCACATGCAACTCACCAGCAAGGCGCGCAGATATGTGTCCTGAGCAGGTACCGGCGACGAACCACGAGAGCCCGGTGACCGTTGTGGTCGCGAGCCGCAATCGGAGGTCCGAGCTGCTGCAGACGCTCGGCTGTCATGCGGCGCCCGTCATCCTGATCGACAACGGATCGGCCGACGGTACCGCGGACGCCGTCGAGCAGGCCTATCCAGCCGTCCGGGTGGTCCGGCTGAGCAGCAACCAGGGCGCGCCGGCCCGCAATCTGGGCGTCGCCCTCGCCACGACGCCGTACGTCGCGTTCGCCGACGACGACTCCTGGTGGGAACCGGGAGCGCTGGAAGCCGCCGCCGAGATCCTGGACAAGCAGCCGACACTCGGCCTGCTCGCGGCGCGCATCCTGCTCGGTCAGGAGAACACCTCCGACCCGCTGAACGACCTGATGGCCGACTCGCCTCTGCAGCCCGATCCTGGCGGCTACGGCAAGCCGATCCTCGGTTTCGCCGCCTGTGCCGCGGTGGTCCGGCGGGATGCCTTCCTCGTGGCGCAGGGATTCGATCCGGTCGTCTTCTTCGGCGGCGAGGAAGAGCGGCTCGCTCTCGACCTGGCCGCCGCCGGCTGGGAGCTCTGCTACGCGCCGGAACTCGTCGTGCACCACCACCCGTCGCCGTCGCGCGGCAAGCCACAGGACCGCGAACTCCTGATCCTGCGAAACCGCCTGCTCACCGCGACGATGCGGCGACCCTGGCCCGTCGTACTGCGAGAGGCCTGGCGCGCAGTACGACACGGTTCTGTCGGCCTGCGCGCCACCCTGACCGCCGTACCGCGACTACCTGCCGCGTTGGCCGCGCGCCACAGAGTCCCCACCAGCCTGGAGCAACGCCTCTCCATCCTGGAAGCCTCGCAGACCGACCGAGCCGCGTCCGGGGTCAGTCGCTGATCTTGGACTTCGGCTGGGTCACTCATCTGTTCTCCCGTCCTTGATTCCGGGTTAGACACGCCTGCGACCGTGAAGTTGGTTGCATGGCAGTCAGAACCAGTCGGAGAGGTTTCCGCTCCGGACCGCCTGGAGGAAGGCTGTGTGGGGAGTTAGACGCTGTGGTGCTGGCTGCTCGGGGCCGCAGGGGAGGAGAGAGTGGTGGTGAAGAGGCGGGCGTCGAGTTCGTTCAGGGCGAGGCGGATCGCGCCGAGGGCGACGGAGTCGGCGCCGAGAGTGGAGGCGCGTACTTCGGGGACGCGCAGGCAGAGACGCTGCAGTTCGGCGGTCAAGGGAGCGAGGACGAGGTCGGCTGAGCGGGAGAAGCCGCCGCCGTAGATGACGACCTGGGGGTCCAGGGCGAGGACCAGGGCCGCGGCGCCGACGGCGAGATCCTTGACGTAGCGGTTGACCGCTGTCTTCGCGTGACGGTCGCCGCGGCGGGCGGCGTCGAAGACCCAGGCGGCAGCGTCGTCAGGGCTGACACTCTCCGGTACACCGGGACAGTTCTCCAGATGCGAGGGTGCCGCGAGCCAGCGAACCTGCTTGAGGGCGCCGATCTCGCCGGCCGCGCCGCCGTAGCCGCGGCGGAGTACTCCGTCGAGGATCAGGCCGGCGCCGATCCGCATGCCGGCCAGCAGGTAGATGACGTCGGCCGCGTCGCTGGCGGCGCCCTGCCATCGCTCGGCGAGGGCGGCCAGCTTGCAGTCGTTCTCGACGATGATCGGGCAGGAGAAGCGTCCGGCCAGGTGGGCGGGCAGGTCGACCTGCTGCCAGCCGGGGATGGGGGTGAAGAGGCTGGTGCGTCCGCTCGCGTCGACCGGTCCGCTGACGCCGATGGTGACCGCCCAGAGGTCCTTGGGCTTCTTCTTCGCCGCGCCGAGGCACTTCCGGATGGCCTCGTCCAGGGCCGCCAGCCGCGCCTCGGGGTCGGCGTCCGCGGGAACGGCCACTCGGTGACTCTGCAGAACCTCACCGTTCAGGTCGGCCACCAGCGCCAGAACCTTGTGAACCCCGACATCGACACCGAGCACGTACCCCGCGGTGCTGCGGAACTGGTACCGGCGGGCGGGCCGCCCGACCGCGCTGCTCGAGCCCGGTTCGATCACGGTCGCCCAGCCGTCGGCGACCAGGTTCTGGGCGATCAGGTCGGCCGCCGGCCGGGACAGACCGGTCCGCTGGGACAGTTCGGTCACCGTGGAGGGCGGGTGGTCGCGAAGGGCGCGGACGATCGTCAGCGAGTTGAGCTCACGAAGCCGTGGAAGGTCCACGCCGGCGACGGCGCCATCTGTCACGGTTTGTTGCTCCTTCGTCGTCCCCGCACACCCACCCGTCGACATTATCAACTGATCGGATAGGCAGCCCCGGTCGGCAGTTCCACCGCGGCGGTGAAGTCGACGTCACGCCCGTCGATCCGGTACTTGTACCGGCCGAGCTGCTCGATCGCGGGAGCCGCGCCCAGGTACCTCGTCATCGCCTCCAGCTCGTCGGGACGAAGCCAGGACGGCGGGTCCGACACCGCCCGGAACCGGCAGATGTCGGCCAGGTCCCGCAGCCACTCCTGTTGCTGTTCGGTGAGCAGGTTCAGGCGGCTGCGGAAGTAGACGACATCCGGGTCCACTTCAGCCACCGGCGCGTGCCAGAGGCGGTGCAGCGTGTTGACGACCGCGTTGCGAGCCATCGCGTCGGAGGGGTCGTCGCTGGCGTAGTTCTGCCACATCGGTGCGACGTCGGGCCCACTGCGCAGCCCGTCGAGAATGCCGAGGGACGGCAGCAGCAAGGCGCCGCTGCCCAGCAGGTAGACGTCGTCGCCCGCGGTCCGGCGGATCAGGGCCAGCGCCTCCCGATAGGCTTCTTCGCGGCCGGTGCCGTTCGTCCGTACGCCGGGCACGGCGGCGGCGTTGACGAAGTCGAGCTTGAGGTACCGGAATCCCCATTCGTGCACCAGCCGCTGGGTCAGCTCGACCAGGTACTCCTGCGTCTCCGGAAGAATGACGTCGAGGGCGTAGTAGCCGGCTCCCCAGTTGTAGCCGGCAACAACCGGTGCTCCGTGCTCGTCGCGCAACAGCAGGCCGGGACGCTCGACCGCGAGCCGCGAACCGGGCAGCGCGATGAACGGCGCCACCCACAGGCCCGGGGTCATCCCGGCGTCAGTGATCCGCTCAGCCAGTGCGGCCATCCCGGACGGGAACTTCTCGTTGGGCTGCCAGTCCCCGACCATCTCCTCCCAGCCGTCGTCCACCTGCACGACGTCGAAGGGAAGACCGTGCAAGGCGTCGATGTCCTTGTCGAGTTGCTGTTCGGTGATGCCTTCGTAGTACGCGTACCAGGAGCACCAGACGTTCCCGGCCCGGTTGCGGCCTTGCCCCAGGTGCTGGGCGAGTTGCCGGGTGTAGGCCGCGAAGACAGTTGCCTCAGGCCCATAAGCCGCGAACCACGGGGCGGCGCCGGACTCGTACCAGCCGGCGAGCGTGTCGCGGTCGGCAGTCAACCGCGGCACGCCCAGGCCGAGTGCTCCCAGCAGAAGCACGTTGCCTTCTTCGCCCTGGATCGCGGCGACAGCGGACGAGTGGTGCCGGCAAGGGTCGTCCCAGATGTCGTCGTCGGCCGTGACCCGGCGTACCGGGTCGGCGATCCGGAGCGGCTGGTCCGACAACTGTCGCCAGCCGCAGGGGCTCCAGGAGTTCTGCCCGTGCCGGTAGAACAGCCCGTCGCCCAGGCCGTGCAGGAGAGCGATCCTCCCCGCGGGGAGGATCACGCCTCCGTCGACGGTCCGTGGTTCGCCTGGTCCGTCGTGGCGCAGAGCGAGAGTGTGTCCGCCCAGCTCGATCAGCAGTGCCATGCTTCTCCTTCTACTTGAACAGGGCATTGACCTGGTCGTTGGCCTTCTTCAGCGCGGTCGCCGAGTCCGACTGGCCGAGTACCGCGGACTGGATGCCGTCCTGCACGAGCTGGGAGATCTCGTTCCCGTGCTCGCTGACCGGCAGGAAGAAGGTGCCGTCGGCCGCCTTCGCCTCGTCGACGAACACCTGGACGTCCTTGCCCTTGGACTTGTGCGCGGCCAGCGCCTTGTCACCGGCGGCGGTGATCGCCGGGAACACGACTCCGCTGCTGCCGAGCAGATTCTGGCAGTCGGCCGAGCCCAGGAACTTGACCCACTTCCACGCCTCCTCCTGGTGCTCGGTGCCGGCGTTGATGGCATCCGACAATCCGTTGATGGCGGTCTTGCGTCCTTCCGGTCCGGTCGGCAACGGCGCGAACGCGAACTTCACCTTGGCCTCGGCGGCGAGGTAGCTGTTGATCATCCAGGAACCCGCGAAGGTGATCGCACCCTTGCCCGCGTTGAGCAGAGCGTCCCGCGAGAGGGTGGAGGCCTTGTCGAGCGGCGGCGCGTAGCCCTTGGCGATCAGGGACTTGAACCAGTCGATGGTCGCCGCGAGCTTGGGGTCGTCGTACTTGTACTGCGTCCCCCACGGGTTCTTGTCGAGATAGCCGAATCCGTTGCTGACGGCAAGGTTACCCCAGCCGTTCTGGCCCTGCGACCCGTCGGCCCACTCCGGCAGGAAGCCGTAGGTCTTGATCTTCGTCTTGTCGAAGGCCGGGTCCAGACCGTTGCGGCCCTGCTGGTCCACGGTCGCCTTGGCGATGAGCTGTTCGAAACTCCCGCCATCATCGGGATTCCAGGTGAGGTCCTTCAACTCGGCGGGCTTGATGCCCTGCGCTGTGAGTTGAGCGGTGTTGTAGACCAGGGCCATGGTGTCCCAGTCCTTCGGCAGACCGTACCGCTTTCCGTCCTTCGCGTAGAGGTCCGCGAGCCCCGCCTGGTACTGCGCGAGATCGACCTGGTCGCGATCCACGAACGGCTGGATGTCGAGAATCTGGTTGCTGGTGACGAACTGCGGATAGTACGACGCCTGGTTCGTCCACACGTCCGGCGCGTCACCAGCGGCCAGTTGAGTGGTCAGGTTCTGCCAGTACTGCGCCCAGGCGGTCTGGGTGATCTTGACGGTGATCCCCGGATTCGCGGTGTGGAACGCGTCGGCGCAGGCCTGGTACGGCGCCTTCTGGTTGTCGTCCCAGAGCCAGTAGTCCAGCGTCACCGCCCCACCGGAGCCGGAGTCGTCGGCCGAGGTACAGCCGGTCAGGGTGGCCAGCGACAAGGCCAGTAACGCCGCGCCGGTTTTCAGGATGCGTGCCATGGTGTCCCTCCAAGGGAGTAGTGGGTGTTACTTGCCGCCCGTGAAGCTCAGTGACTGCACGAGTCGCTTCCCCAGAAAGACGAGCAGCAGCAGAACAGGCAAGACGGACAGAGTGGAAGCAGCCATCAGGCCGGTCCAGTCGGGTTGGGTGTTGGGCGACTGCTGCAGGAAGACGCCGAGGGCAACAGTCACCAGCCGGTGTTCTTCGCCACGGCCGACCAGCAGCGGCCAGAGGAAGTCCTTCCAGGCCCAGACGGTGGTGGTGAGACCGATCGTGATCAGTGGACCGCGGCTCATCGGCATCGCGACCCGCCAGAACATCCCCCAGGGCCCGACGCCGTCCAGGGTCGCTGCTTCCTCGACGTCCCGGGGCAGCGAGAGGAAGAACTGACGCAGGAAGAAGACCGCGAACGGGGTCATCAGGATCGTCGGCGCGACCATGCCGGCCATCGTGTTGATCCAGCCGAGCTGTTTCACCAGGATGAAGTTCGGCAGCAGGGTGAAGATCGGAGGCACCATCAGGGCGGAGACGAGCAGCGTGAAGGTGAGATCGCGACCTGGGAACCTCAGCCGGGCGAAGGCGTAGCCCGCCATCGAGCACAGCAGGGTCTGCACGCCGGCGATCAGTCCGCAGTAGATCACCGAGTTCAGCAGGTACCGGCCGAAGTCCAGGCGTGCGCCGGAGCCGCCCGCGGCCCTGGCCTCCGCCTCGGTGGTCAGGCCGAGCACCCGGGTGAAGTTGATCAGGGTCGGTTGCTGGGGGAGCAGCGAACTGCTGTCGTGGTAGAGATCTGCTGCCGGGGTGATCGCGGTCCGGATCATCCAGTAGAAGGGGAAGATCGTCGCGAGCAGGAAGACGGCCAGAAAGCTCCAGGCCAGGATTCGTCCTGGACTCCAGCGCCGGGTGGGTTTCATCGCGCGCTCTCTCATGCGAGGTCCGAACTGGACGCCCGCAGCAGGCGTAGCTGGACGAAGGTGAACACTCCGAGCACCAGGGCCAGGAAGACGGCGGCCGCGGCGGCGTAGCCCATGTGGAAGTAGCTGAACGCCTGCTGGTAGATGAAGTAGTAGATGACCCGGGTCGCCGAGACCGGCCCGCCCTTGGTGGTGACCGCGACCGTGTCGAAGATCTGGAACGAGCCGATCAGGGTCACGACCAGCACCAGGGCGAGCACCGGTCGCAGCAGTGGCAGGGTGATCTTGGCGAAGATCCGCAGCTCGCCGGCGCCGTCGATCGCCGCGCTCTCGTAGAGATGCTGCGGGATCTGCAGCATCCCGGCGTACAGGAGCAGGGCGGTGTAGCCGGTGTAGGCCCAGGTGTTGATCCCGGCGATCGCGGGCATCGCCCAGGTGGCGTCGGTGAAGAACCCGACCGTGTCGAGCCCGACCGCCCGCAGGAGGTGGTTGACCAGCCCGAGGTTCGTGTCGAGCAGCCACATCCAGAGCAGGCCGATCGTCACGTTCGGCACCAGCCATGGCAGCAGCAGCGTCGCTCGGAGCACCACCGAGCTGGTCAGCCTGTGCATGAGCGCGGCCACCGCGAGGGCCAGCAGAGTCTGCGATCCGACGTTCAGCAGCACGTAGTACGCCGTGACCAGCATCGAGCTCCAGAACTGCCGATCGCTGATCAGGTCGCTGTAGTTCTGCGCGCCGACGAAGGACGGCGTACCGAGCATCGTGTAGTCGGTGAGCGAGTACCAGATGCCGCGAGCCGCCGGGTAGGCGTAGAAGATCGCGAATCCCACCAGCACCGGCGCGACGAACCACCACGCGACCCGCCGGTCGTCCCGTTGTCTGAGCTGGCCCATTGCCGTCCTTCGATCGGTGACGACGAGCTCTTGTCAGCAAGCCCGCCCGGGACTAATGATGTAGTTATTCGGAAGTTTGTCAACACTTCTTCATATTCGCCCCGAGGAGAAGCATGAACCTTCGTCCCCGCGCCCGGCGCCTGCTGGTCGCGCTCGCCGCAGTCACCGCCGCGTTCGGTCTGAGCGTGGCGGGCGTGACGCCGGCCGGCGCCGTACCGGCCGGTCCTCCGCCACGGCCCGCGCCGCCGGCCGCCCCCGATCCGTCCCTGCAGGCGCACACCCTGCAGGCCGCCGACGGCCCGCTGGACAACCCACTGAAGGGATTCGCCCGGTTTTACACGCCAGGCGCGAACCAGAACACCGGCTATCCGCACGCCCTGACGTGGGGCTACTTCGGCCTGTCAGAGGTGATGACGAATGCCGGCAACTGCGGCAGCTACGACTGGACCATCCTCGACAACATGCTGAACGAGACCGCCAGTCAGGGTAACCAGGCCGCGATCCGCTTCTACCTGACGTATCCGGGCGGCACCGGCACGCATCCGGCCAACGCGATTCCGTCCTGCTTCAACGGGCACGTCGGCAACCGCTCCGACACCTACTGGAACGTCACCCACCCCGACTACGACAGCCCGTACCTGCTGAACGCGCTGAAGAACTTCATCGCCGCGTTCGGGGCCCGGTACGACGGCGACCCGCGCCTCGGGTACATCCACCTCGGTCTGGTCGGACTCTGGGGTGAGTGGCACACCTGGCCGTACGACACCGACACCGCCGACGGGCTGCCCAACTACATGCCCACCGACGCGAACGGCGCACAGCTGCTCACCGCCTACGAGAACGCGTTCAACACCACCAAGCTGGAGGTCCGCTATCCCGAGGTGGCCGGCGGTGCCGCCAACAGCAAGGACATCGGTTACCACGACGACTCGTTCTGCTACCGCGAAGGTTCGCCGCTCGCCGGAGTCACGCTGCCCCAGTCGATGGGTGGAGCGTCTTACTCCCAGCTGCAGCGCAATCTCGACACCGGCACGGAGAACAAGTGGATCACCAACTCGATGGGTGGCGAAGTCCGGCCGGAGATCCAGACGACCGCGTTCGACAACTGGCCTGGTGGCTCAGGAGCGGTGGACGACATGAAGGCGTGTATCGAGCTCGAGCACACCACCTGGAAGATCAACGAGCAGTCGGTCAACTACGCGCCGGGCAACGCCAAGGTCGGGGCGGCAGTGCGGGCGATGGGCTACAACCTGACCGTCGACAAGTCGTACTTCCAGAGCACGGCCAGTGGCACGGCCAATCTCGGCGTACAGATCAGCAACACCGGCGTCGCGCCCTTCTACTATCCCTGGAAGATGACGGTCGGTCTGAAGAACGGCGCCGGCACCGTGGTGAAGACCTGGGACACCAACTGGGACCTGCGCACCATCCAGCCGCTGAAGCTCCGGGCCTTCCCGGACTGGAACGTCGGGAGTGATCCCACCTACCGCGACTTCGGCCACCCGCAGTACTTCCAGACGCCGGTGAACCTGACTGGAGTTGCTCAGGGCAACTACCAGTGGGTGCTGAGAGTGAAGAACCCGCTGGAGGCGACGTCGCCCGCCGCGAAGAAGTTGCGGTTCGCGAACGCGAGCCAGAACGCCGACGGCTGGGTCGGCCTGGGTGCCGTCACGGTCGGATCGGGGAGTGCGCCGGCGAGCTACGAAGCCGAGGCCACCGGCAACAGCCTCGCGGGTGGAGCGGTCGTCACTTCGTGCTCCGCGTGCTCGGCCGGCTCCAAGGTCGGTTACGTCGGCAACAACTCCGGAACTCTCTCCATCCAGGGTGTCAACGGCGGAACCGGTGGCGCCAAGTCGATCACGATCCACTACACCTCCGCGCTCGCCAGGACCGCGGTCGTCAACGGCCAGTCGGTCAGCTTCCCGGCGACCGCCGACTGGAACACGGTCGGCACAGTGACCGTGTCCCGCACCCTGCAAGCCGGAACCGCGAACAGCATCTCGTTCACCAACCCTTCGGGCTGGGCTCCTGACATCGACCGAATCACCGTCGGTTAGCTCGCTGGACCTGCCTGCAGGTGTTGTCACTCCACCCCGGCCGATTTGCGTCGGCCGGGGTGGGTGATGGAGTTCATCGCCTTGCGCGGGTTACTGAACGCGCGCGGCGGTAGAGGGCTTGGAATTGCGCGCCACGCGCAACTCGATGCGATGGTAGAGGTCGTCGCGGCCGATCACCTGGTGGAGTTGTTGCCCGGTGTGCTCGGCTGCGGCCCGTACGGCGTCGAGATCGGCGCCAGGCTCGAGAGTGGCGGTGAGTTCGGCGACGAGTTGGCCGCGGTCGAGCACGATCCGTCCGGAGCCGTGACGGACGCCTGCGGTCTGGGCGAGAACCTGTCCGGCTGTGTCGGCGGCGGCGCTCGCGTCGGCGGTGAGCCTGCCAGTGGCGTCGCTGCCCGCAAGACGCAGCTGCCCGGTACCGCGGCGCGGCAGATGCCGGGCGAGCCAGGTGAGGCCGAGGAGAACGAGGAGTACTCCGCCGGCACCGGTGGCCCAGGGCCACCACGCCATGGCCGGTAGATCGCTGAGGCCGTTGATCTCGAGCCGGTCGGTGGCGTCGGGGATGAGGTCGTAGCGCCAGGCCAGTGCGGCGGCGCCGGCGGCAATCAGGACGACGGCGATGACGAGGGCGGCGAGCCGGTCGAAGGTGATGAGTCCGCGGCGCATGTCAGTTCTCCTCGACGGTGACCCGGGCCCGAAGCCGCGGGGCCGGAGTGACGGTGTGGAGGCGTTGGGTGATCGCGGTGGTCAGGTCGTCGTGGATTCGGTTCGCGTCGCCGCCCGCGGTCGAGGTCGCGGTGATTCGCAGTTTGCGGCCTTTGGCCTTCGAACTGGCGGTGATGACCGAGTCGATGGTCGCGGCGGTGTCGCCGGCCAGCCGGGCAGCGTCGCGGCCGCGGATCCAGACACCGTGGTCTCCGACGGCCAGGTGGGTGGTCCTGCGCGGCTTCAACGCGGCGATCAGGATCCAGAGCCCGATCAGTACGGCGGCGATCCCGGCGGGGATCATCCAGTCGACGGGCTTGAGCACTTCGGCCTTGCCGAGCAGCCACTCGATCCATGGCGTGCCGGTGCTGAGGCCGGTGGCGACCAGCGTGTCGCGGATCGCGACGGCGCCGAGTGCGGTGAGGGCGAGGGCGGCGGTGATGCCGACGGTCGCGGCAGCCGGTGCCGCGACGGGCTTCTTGGCCGGCGTGCTGCTCATGCGACCCTCCTCGGGCTCGTCGCGCGGTTGCCGGTGGTGGGGAGCTCGACGGCGGAGATGTCGACGCTGACGCTGTCGACCCCCAGCCCGGTCAAGGTGGTGATCGTGTGGGTCAAGCGGCCGCGGACCTCAGCGGCCAGCTCAGCCAGGGGATAGCCCCATTCGACGGCGATCTCCAGGCCGACCTGGACGCGTTGCCCGGCGAGTTGGGCCTTGGCTCTGGGCAGTCCGCGTCCGAAGGTCGCCGCCTGCCGTAGTACTCCAGCGGCTCGGAGCGCGGTCACCTCGGCGATCCGTTCGATCGCTCGCGGGCTGATCTCCAGGCTGCCCCGGTCACCGGCCCCGTCGTCCGTGGGTACGAGGACCTCGCTCGTGGCGGTCGGCGGGAGGGTGGCGGTGTCAGCCACGGCCGCGGCGCGACATCAGGTCGTCCAGGCCCTTGGTGCCGTCGCTCAGATACCGGCCGGCGGCGAAGCCGACGGCAGCCAGGACGAGGGCGAGCAGGAAGCCGCCGAATCCACCGGCCGCGGCGGCGATGGCGAGCAGCAGGCCGGCGAACAGGCCGATGGTCGAGGTGTTCACGAGTGTCCTCCAGGAAAGGGCGGCCCGGGCTCCGTGCCCGGTGCCGGTACTGCGGATCAGCGGCCGGCTGTGGTCACTGGACGCGGCGCTCGGCGGGCTCGACGTCGGTGTCGGCGGCGGTGTCGTCCTCGCCTTCGAGGTGGATGTCGCTGACGGCGATGTTGACCTCGGTGACCTCGAGACCGGTCATCCGCTCGACCGCGGAGATCACGTTGCGGCGGATCCCGGTGGCCAGGTCGGCGATGCTGACGCCGTACTCGGCGATGATCTGCAGGTCGATCGCGGCCTGGGTCTCGCCGACCTCGACCGTGACGCCCTGGGACAGGTTCGTCTTGGAGCCGGGAATCCGGTCGCGGATCAGGCCGACCGTGCGGGCCGCGGTGCCGCCGAGGTCGTGGACGCCGCCGACCTCACGGGTCGCGATACCGGCGATCTTGGAAACGACCTGGTCGGCGATCGAAGTCTTGCCCTGGGCGTCGTTCAAGTTGCCATCGGCAACGAGAGTCTGGGTGGCCGGGTCGGCGGGCTTGAGCGTGGTACCGGTCGCCGGGGTGCTGGTCTGCGTCATCGGTTCGTCCTTCGTTCGCGGTGCGGAGTGGTCCTGGTCTGTCTTCGGTAGGACAACGGGTCCGGACGGATCCTCACGGTCAGTGGGCAGGTCGGCCGGTGTGTCCGTGGTCACTCCCCGGCGCATCGGCCGCCCCACCGAAGTGAGCTGCGTAGTCACCCGGGTACTGTCAGTGTCAGGGCAGTCTTCAATGATCTTTCGAAACTGCACTCCGAGCCGCGGCAGCGCTGGAAAGGCGCTGCTCGAAGGAGCCAGATCAATGCTCAACACCCGTCTCAGAGACAGTGGCGCCGAGCCCACGATCGGCGCACCGGTAGCAACAGAGCTTGCTGCCGAGACGATCTGCGATCAGCACGGTGCCGCGTTGTTCGCTCTGGCGAGCGTGCTGGTGAGTGATCGCGGTTTCGCCGAGGCCGCAGTGGTCAACGTGATCAGTGCCGGATTTCCGGCGACGTCGATGGCGGTGCCGATGCCCGTCGCGGAGATGCGCCGCCACCTCGCCAAGCGGGTGTATCTGTCGTGCGGCTCCCGGCCGGCGGAGGGCAAGGCTGTCGCTGCGCAGGAGCAGACTGCCTTGGCGCTGACCCACTACGGCCACCTGACGTACCGAGCAGTAGCTGACCTGCTGGGACTGTCGGGCGCAGAGGTCGCCCGGTGCCTGGAGTCGGCGTTGCGCCGCGGCGCCCTCGGCGCGCAGTAGCAGCAACTCCGAACCGATCAGGTAGTTCACGTAGCAATGCTCCCCACCGGTGGGTGGAGAGCATCTGGTGCTAGGTGGTGCCGGCCGGCCGCGCTCGTCCGCGGCCGGCCGTTGCGTTCGTCCGCTCAGTTGAAGATGCCGAGCAGGCCGTGGCTCCAGCCGCCGTGGCCGCTCCAGCGCGAGCTGATCTCGACGTAGAGGCCGACGACGATGTTGAGGCCGCTGTGGTAGTCCATGGTGTCTCCTTGGAGCGTTGGGGGGAGGGGTTCTGCTGACATCTCTACTTCGGAGCGACCGTCGAGCTGGATGGGTCAAGCGCTTGAACTCGCCGGAAAACTTGCAGAAGGCAACGAATGTCGTCGGTTGGTCAGGTGGTGAGGTCCGCGTACGGGGCGAGGTCTTTGAGGAGCGCCGCCTTGGGCTTCGCGCCGACGATGGACTTGACCAGTTCGCCGTTCACGTAGACGTTGATCGTGGGGATGCTGATCACGCCGTACCTGCCGGGGGTGGCGGGGTTCTCGTCGATGTTCAGCTTCAGGAAGGTCAGCTTGTCGCCGTGCTCGGCGGCCAGCGCTTCGAGGATCGGGGTGACCTGCTGACAGGGTCCGCACCATTCGGCCCAGAAGTCGACGACGACGGGCTTGTCGCTCTTCAGTACGGTCGCGTCGAAGTCGGCGTCGGTGATGTCGTTCAGCTTGTCGCTCATGATCAGTTTCCTCAGGTTCGGGTCAGGCCGGAGACGGGCTCGGTGTTCGTTCTCCGGGGTTCAGGGTTGGAAGCAAGCCGGCCCGGGTCGGACCACACGGACCGGCTTGCGGCTTTGGGGCGCCCTGGCAGGGCAGACCGGCTCAGCCGAAGCTGAAGGTGAAGGCGGAGACTCCGGGGCTGTAGGTCAGCGTCATCGTCTTGCGCTCCTGCCCGGGCTTGTCGACCAGTTGGTAGGCGTTCGGCGTACCGGAGACGTTGATGGTCTTGTCGGGTTCGCCGGGGATCGACACCGTGACGGTGCCTTCACCGGACAGGACGTGGAAGACCTTGGCCGCCTGGTAGTTGAGCCGGGTCTGCGAGTCCTTGGTGGAGGTGACGCTCTGGGTGCCGACCGCCCAGTTGCCACCGAGGCTGAAGGTGTCGTTCGGCTGCTCCGGGTTGAGGCCGAAGGCAACGGTCTTGTTCGGGGTGAGCTTGCCGGTGGGTCCGTTGAGGTTGGTCGAGCGGGAGTAGCCCAGGTAGGTCTCGGGCGTGGTGCCCTCGGCGCCGATGGTGTCGGCCTGCACCGTGCCGTCGACCGGTGAGGGAAGCTGGACACCGGGGTTGGCGGCCTTCAGCAGCTCGCGGATCTGGTTCTCGGTCTGGCCGTAGTCGCCCTCGCCGAACTTGATCGACCGAACGGTGCCTTCGGCATCGACCAGGTACTTCGCGGGCCAGTACTGGTTGCGGTACGCCGTCCAGGTGGCGAGGTTGTTGTCCTGCCCGACGGGGTAGGTGATGTCCTCTTTGGTGATCGCCGACTGGACGTTGCCGGCGGACTTCTCGAACGCGAACTCCGGGGAGTGGATGCCGACGATCTGCAGGCCGAGATCCTGGTAGGCCTGGTCCCAGGCCAGCAGGTGCGGGGTCGCGCGCTGGCAGTTGATGCAGGAGTAGGCCCAGAAGTCGACCAGGACGACCTTGCCCTTCAGGCCGGCGAGGGTGGCCGGCTGACCGCCGGGGGTGTTGAACCACTTCTGCGTACCGCGGAACTCGGGTGCCGCGCCGCAGGAGGCGAGTTCGGCCACGCCCGGTGTGCACTTGGCCAGGTCGGCGTTGCCGGAGTTGCCGATCGCGGGGGCGAGGGCGCCTTGCACGGTCTTGGATTCGGCGACCTTCTTCTCCAGGCCGCTGGTGTAGCTGGGCAGCGAGCGCTGGATGACGTCGGTGACGTTGAAGGCCAGGGCGATGGCGAGCAGAATCATGACGATGCCGCCGCCGATCCGGAAGCCCTTCTGGTGGTCGCGGTAGGCCTTGACCCGCTGTGAGATCCGCGATCCGGCCGAGGCGAAGACCAGCAGGGGAAGCGCGGCCCCCATGGCGAAGGTGACGGTCAGTACGACGGTGCGCCAGCCGACGTTGCCGGTCGCGCCGGCCACGGTGATGGCGGCGAGGACCGGACCGGCGCAGGGGACGTAGAGGGTGCCGAGTCCGAGGCCGAGAACGAAGGCGCCGTTGTTGTTGCGGTTGATTTTGGGGAGCCGGTAGAAGGGCTTCTCGATCCAGTGCCCGATGGCGGGAAAGATGAGGCCGATGCCCACCAGCGTGAGGATGGTGAGGCCGCCCCAGCGCAGGAAGCTGTCGGGGAGCCCCAGGGCGGACAGGATGACCGATCCGGCCAGCGTGAAGAGACTGAAGCTGACGATGATGCCGGCGATGATCTTCAGCGGGCGGAAGTCGCGTCGCCGCTTCACAGGCTCGGCGGCGTCGGTCTTGCCGGTGGTTCCGGCGAAGAAGATGATCGGCAGCATGGGCAGGACGCACGGAGAGACTCCGGTGATCAGCCCGCCTACCAATCCGATAAAGGCCAGCGTCAACATGGGGTCACTCCAACTCGAAGAATTTCGACAGGGTCACCATCAGTTCGGTTCACCACCGGTTGCCGGATGGGCGATGGCCGGGGCGGCAAGAAAGTTCGCGGAGGCACCCATCCGGGCCAGGTACGGCGCCGAAGTACCGATGTCAGCTGCGAGCCACACAAAGCGGCTCACCAGCAACTGGTGGCGACGAAGCCGGGTGATTGACGGTCTCGCCGGAATTACCAGTCGCCCCGGCTTCGTTCCCTTCCGTGAAAGAGAGATTTCGTCATGTCGCAGACCATCAAGCGTGTCGTTCTGGCCGCTTCCGCCGTTTCGTTGCTGTTCGCAACCGCTGCCTGTGGTGGCGGCGACGACAGCTCCAGCAGCAGCTCTCCCTCGGCCAGCACTTCCACCTCGACCTCGGCTCCGGCCGAGACCCCGTCGGCGTCGGCCTCGATGGACAACGCCGCCGGTCTGGTCGGCCCGGGCTGCGCCGACTACGCCAAGGCCAACCCGACCGGCGCCGGCTCGGTCGACGGCATGGCCGCCGCCCCGGTCGCCACCGCCGCGTCGGGTAACCCGCTGCTCAAGACCCTGGTCGCCGCGGTCTCGGGCAAGCTGAACCCGAAGGTCGACCTGGTCTCGACGCTCAACGGCGGCGAGTTCACCGTGTTCGCCCCGATCGACTCGGCGTTCGCGAAGATCCCGGCCGCGACCATCAACACCTTGAAGACCGACTCGGCGCTGCTGTCGTCGATCCTGACCTACCACGTCGTCCCCGGCCAGCTCGACCCGGCCGCGGTCGTCGGTAAGCAGACCACCGTGCAGAAGGGCGCCGTCACCGTCACCGGCTCCGGCGACACCTTGATGGTCAACAACGCCAAGGTCATCTGCGGCGGCGTGAAGACCGCCAACGCGACCGTTTACCTGATCGACACCGTGCTGATGCCGCCGGCGGCCTGACGATCCCGTCGACCCGGCATCACCGGGTCGGAGTCACCAGGCCAGGACACCAGATCACGGTGACACCGACCCAGCAGTAGCGGTGGCGCCTCTCCACTCCAGGGAGGCGTCACCGTTCCGGCTCTGCTCCATCCACCAGACGAGGACGCGCCACGGCCCGACCCGCTCCAAGACCGCGACGGCTCCAGGGAAGCGACACCACGTGACCTCAACACCTGACATCCATGCCCTGACCGGTCCCTACGTCCTGGACGCCGTGAACGACCTCGAGCGAGCCGGTTTCGAGCAGCACCTGGCCGGCTGCACTGACTGCGACACCGAGGTGGCCGATCTTCGCGAAGCTGTCACCAAGCTCAGCGTGTATGTCGCTACCCAGCCCCCGGCGGCCCTCAGGTCCAGGGTGATGACCGCGGCCGGACAGGTGCGGCAACTTCCACCCGCCCCTCGCCCCGGCATCGACTCGCCGCGACGAGCCCGGCCGCGTGTCCTGCGGCGCTCAGTGACCCTGGCCGCCGCCTTCCTGGCCATCGCGGCCAGTGGCGGGGTTGCGCTCGATCAGTACCGCGACAACGCAGCCACAACTGCCCTCAGCACCAGAGCAGCCACGATCCTCGCCGAGCCGGACACCCGCACGGTCCACGGCGCTGTCTCCGGCGGTGGCCAGGCGACCGTCGTACTGTCCGTGCGGCAGGACGCCGCGGTTGTGCTGGTCCGCGACCTCAAGCCGCTCGCCAGCCGCATGACCTACCAACTGTGGCTCATCGACGGCGCACAGAACGCCCGCTCGATCGGTCTGACCGACGGCAAGTCCTTGCGTCCCGCTGTGGTGACCGGCGGCGTGACCAGCGGGGTTGCCTTCGGTGTGACCGTTGAACCGCGAGGCGGTTCGTCCCGCCCGACACTGCCTTCCAGAGGCGGACTCCAGCCGGTCCTCCCGCTCGGTACGCCGACTGCCTGATCAAGGCCTGAGGAGCCGGTCCGTCCCCGTGAATTCGCGGAACGGACCGGCTTCTCGGTCTGCGGTGACAACCTCGCGATGCAGAAAACTCGGGCCGAGCGCCCATCCGTTCACCGAGCAGCCCCGAATGCCCCTGCAGATGCCGTTGTGATCCGGATCACAATATGCGACTCGATCGCATCTAGGGCAGTTCTGGCCGCCGGCAGTCGCCGGTGGCCGCAGTACGGAGCAGGAAGGGACAGTCATGAGTGACGCAACACGTCGCGGTTTCCTGGTGTTCGCAGGCGCGGGGACCGCAGCGGCGGTCGGCGCCGTCGCGGCACCGAAGATCTTCGGTGAGCAGTCCGCCGACGCTGCGACCCAGCTCGAGGCCGCCGACCTGGCGAACGCCGAGTCGTTCGTGGTCCACGTCAAGGACGTCCGGAAGGGCGAACTGGCGATCATGGTCGGCGAGCGCGAGGTGCTGATCACCGATCGCGAGCTGGCCGGCCGGCTGGCCGGCCTGAAGACCACCTGACCGCCCGCGGTCCGGGCAGCGCCGCCGACGGTGGCTTGCCAACCATCACCTGAGCTCGACCCCAGCTGGAGGAAATTTCATGTCTTCGCATCGCGAAGCACCGGAGATCTCGAAGGACCCGGTCGCCGACAACACCGACGTGTACGCGTTCGTCAGCCCGGACAAACCGGACACGGTGACGCTGATCGCCAACTTCATCCCGTTCCAGAACCCGTTCGGCGGACCGAACTTCTACGAGTTCGGCGACGACGTGCTCTACCAGATCCACATCTCCAACGGCGGTGACGCCCACGCGGACATCAGCTACCAGTTCCGCTTCCACGCCGAGATCCGGAACAAGAAGACGTTCCTCTACAACACCGGCCCGATCACGTCGATCAAGGACAAGACCTGGAACCGGCCGCAGTACTACTCGGTCACCCGGGTCGAGAACGGCCGGTCCCGGATCCTGGCTCGTGAGCTGGCCGCGCCGCCGGTCAACGTCGGCCCGCGCAGTACGCCGAACTACGCCAAGCTCGCCGGTGAGGCGATCCACACCATCGGCACCAACCGCAAGGTGTTCGCCGGGCAGCGCGCCGACGGGTTCTTCGCCGACCTCGGATCGATCTTCGACCTCGGCACCCTGCGGCCGTTCCAGGCGGCGCACCTGATCCCGTCCGCCGCGGCGATGGGGGTCAACGGTCTGCAGGGCTCGAACGTGCACACGATCGCGCTGCAGGTGCCGATCACCGACCTGACCCGCGACGGCAGGAAGCCGACCGATGTGATGGACGCCAAGTCCGTGATCGGCGTCTACGCCACCGCGAGCCGCCAGCAGTCCAAGATCTTCAACGACCTGCTCGGGATCTCGCTGTGGCACGGTCCGCACAAGCAGGTCTCCCGGCTTGGCAACCCGTTGTTCAACGAGGTCATCGTGCCGATGGCGGAGAAGGACAAGTGGAACAGCCGGCCGCCGTCGGAGGACAAGAAGTACGCGGAGTACGTGACCAAGCCGGAGTTGGCCGGGCTGCTGCCGGTGCTGTATCCGGGGGTGTTCCCGAAGCTGGCGGCGTAC
Source organism: Kribbella sp. CA-293567 (assembly GCF_027627575.1). Lineage (NCBI taxonomy): Bacteria > Bacillati > Actinomycetota > Actinomycetes > Propionibacteriales > Kribbellaceae > Kribbella > Kribbella sp. CA-293567. The sequence continues at coordinate 6,112,514 of NZ_CP114065.1, read as the reverse complement.
AAGAAGCCGCGGGCCGACCTGGCCGCGATCCTGTTGACCGGCATCCCGAAGGGCGTCGTACCGGGGTTCCAGAACTACACCGGTCCGGTGCAGGCCGACATGCTGCGGCTGAACGTCGCGGTACCGCCGGCGAAGACGCCGAACCCGCTCGGTCTGGTGGCGGGCGACGCCGCCGGCTTCCCGAACGGCCGCCGCGTCTTCGACGACGTCGTGACGGTCGAGATCCGGGCCATCGCCGGGCTCACGATCCCGCTGGTGGACAAGACGTTCACCCCCGACGGTGCCGCCTCGGCGGTCCAGGACGGTACGTCGAACACGAACTCCGACTACCTCAAGGTGTTCCCGTACCTCGGGACGCCGGGTGGCGGATACCAGAGCAAGCCGGGCGTACCGGCCGCCTCATGAGCGTGGGGCATGACAAGCCGCTGACCAACGCGGAGGAGAACCCGCATGCGGGGCAGGGCTCGTCGGTCCTGCTCGACATCGGCGACGGGGTCGGCGCGATCGTGATCACGATGCCGGCCGAACTGGACGACGTCGAGATCGAGCGTCGGCCGGTCGGCTGGGCAGCCGTGACGGAGGACCACGAGCACGACGGCGAACAGGGCGCTGAGGCCGGGCACGGCCACGGGCATGGGCATGGGCACGGCCACGGATCCGGGTTTCCGCATGTGGCGGTCGTTCCGCGCTCGGCGGCCGACGGGGAGCTGGTCTACTCGGCGGTCTTCTTCGACGTAGCGGAAGGCAGCTACGAACTGCACGCCCTGCCGGACGGACCGGTGCAGCTGACGGTGGAAGTGGTCAGCGGCCAGGTCACCGAGGCGGACTGGCCGGCTTAGGCCGGCTTCCTGGGCCAGGATCGTCGGGATGGGAGCAAGGCCCACCCCGACGATCCTGGTCACTGGGTCAGCTCAGGCGTTGGCGCGGCTGGTGTTGATCTGGCCGTTCACGCCGGCCGGGAAGAAGCCTCCCTTGGTGGCCTTCTTCGGGGTCAGGTAGACGACGTTGAGAACCTGGTCGGCGCCGCGGCTGAAGGCGATACCGTTCTCGTCGGTCGGGACGATGTTCGTCTTGCCCTTGTACGTCGTGCCCTGGTCGAGGTCGGCCTTGCCGTCGAGGCTGTCGCGGGCGTCGGAGATCGCCACCGAGGGGACCTCCAGGCCGCGCGCGACGAGCGTGGTGCGGATGTTGGCCGCGTGGTACGCCTCGACCGCGAGAATGCCGGCGGCGGCTTCGAGGTAGGTCTTGTTGGTGATCAGCGGGGCGGCGCCCTTGTACGCGGTGACGCCGACGTCCTCGAAGACGTAGGCCGCGAGCAGGAAGTTGTTCTCGTTGGCATAGGCGTCGAACTTCTGGCCGGGCTTGATCAGCTTGGCCGCCAGGGCCGCGGAGGTGAACGCCGCGTCGATGTCGATCGCCGGGCGCGCCACGGCCGCCGTACCGAGGGCCTTGCGGAGGAACTTGACGTGGGCGAGCTCGTCGGCCGCGATCTCCTCGGCGTACGCCTTGACGATCTTGGTCTTGAAGCTGACCTTGCGGCCGCCCTTGACGCCGCCGGGCTTGCCCTTGCCGTGCACCTCGGTGGCGGACAGTCCGTAGCCGCGGACCGCGCGGAGATAGAACTCGGCCTCCAGGTACTCCAGGTTGAGGGCGAAGTTCAGCACCGCCCCGTCGCTCGGCTTGGCGTTGTCGTGGTCCTTGTCCTGACCGAGATCGAGTAGGTCCAGGTCCAGGCCGGAGCCGGTGGTGCCGGCGCTGGCCGGGTTGAGCACGCCGCCGGCGAGCAGGCCGCCGCCGGCCAGTCCGGCGCCGACGGTGGTGACACCGGCGGCCCGGAGGAACTTGCGCCGATCGACACCGTTCTCGGCGCTGCGATCGATCGCGTTGCGGATGAAGAGCTTGTCGAACATCAGTACTCCCGATTCGAGTTCCGCCAGGCCGGCCGACCTGGCGGTGACAGCGAGTCGTCCCAAGAGCGGTTGACGCGACCCAGCCATCGGCGCTGGTTCGGCGCGGGTGTGCCCCCGGATAGGTCGAGACCGCGTGTCGCTTCTCATTGGTTCCGCGAAACCATCTGGTAGCTCGTTCGCTCCGAATGATCCAGGTCCGGATTGTCGAGCGAGAGGCCTGGCGGATGTACGCACCGGCTCCATTGAAGCGCCAGTTGAACCGATCGGGTCTGTTGCTGCTCGGCCCGGCTTTCGTCGCGGCGGTCGCCTACGTCGACCCCGGCAACTTCGCCACCAACATCGCGGCCGGTACGACGTACGGCTATCTGCTGTGCTGGGTGGTGGTCGGCGCCAACCTGATGGCGGTGCTGGTCCAGTACCTCGCGGCCAAGGCGAGTATCGCCACCGGCCGGACACTGCCGCAGCTGTGTCGCGAGCAGTTCAGACGGGCGACCTCGGCCGGTTTGTGGGCGCAGGCGGAGCTGGTGGCGATCGCCACCGATCTGGCCGAGGTGGTCGGCGGAGCGATCGCGCTCAACCTGTTGTTCGGAGTGCCGCTGCTGCTGGGCGGCGCGATCACCGGACTGGTGTCGTTCGCGCTGCTGATCTATCAGTCGAAGCGGGGGCAGCGACCGTTCGAGGCGGCGATCGTGGGCCTGCTGGCCGTGGTGCTGGTCGGCTTCGTGGTCTCCACCGTGCAGTCGCATCCGTCGGGTTCGGCGGTGATCGGCGGCCTGGTACCGCGTCTGGACGGCACCGACTCGCTCGTGCTGGCCGCCGGGATGCTCGGCGCGACGGTGATGCCGCACGCGATCTGGCTGCACGGCGCGCTGGTCACGGACCGCCACGGCAGGACGTTGCGGTCGGCGGCCGGCAGGCTACAAGTGCTCAAGGCAACGAAGCTCGACGTCGGGATCGCGATGGCGCTGGCCGGCGCGGTCAACCTCGCGATGGTCGTGGTCGCCGCCGCCGCGCTGCAGGGCTCGGGTGCCGACACTCTCGATGCGGCGCACCGGGCGTTCGGCGACAACCTGGGCCGGATGCCTGCTCTGCTGTTCGCTTTGGCTCTGCTCGCTTCGGGCTTCGCCTCGTCCTCGGTCGGCACCTACGCCGGATCCGTGATCCTGGAAGGCTTCTGGCAGCGGCACGTCCCGCTCGCCGTCCGCCGCCTCGTCACCTTGCTCCCCGCGCTCGTCATCCTGGCGATCGGCATCGACCCGAGCCGCGCCCTGGTGGTCTCCCAGGTAGTGCTCAGCTTCGGGATTCCGTGCGCGCTCTGGCCGTTGGTCCGCCTGACAGCGTCTCGCAGAGTGATGGGGGAGTTCGTCAACCGCTGGCAGACCACGCTGGTCGCCTGCCTGGTCGCCACCGCGATCACCACGCTGAACGTCGTACTGATCGTCCTCACACTGCGGGGCTGACCGAGATCCGCACTCGAAGCGGGCCGGTCTCCCCCAGGAAGACCGGCCCGCTTCGTCGCTGGATCAGTGGGTGATCGCGGCAACCACCTTGTTCGGGTCGACGAGGAAGGGTGCGACCGCCGTCAGGACGTCGGCCTTGGCGAGGCCCTTCTCGAAGGCTCCCAGGTAGACGCCGCCCTCGGCCTCGAGCCCGAGCAGGTTGCCGACCACCGCGGCGTGCCGGGCCTCGACCCCGAAGATGCCGGCCGCGGCCTGCAGGATCATCTTGTCCTTCACGAAGCCGGCCGCGCCGAGATAGGCGCCGACGCCCTTGTTCTCGAAGATGTGCGCGGTGGTCAGGTAGCTCTTGCGGGTCTCGAACGCGCCGCCGAAGTCGACCGCCGGCGCGCCGATCGGCGTACCGCCGAGCTTCTGGATCGTCGCCGTCAAGGTCGCCACGTGCGAGGCCTCGTCGGCCCCGATCTGCATCAGGTACTGCTTCTCCTTGCCCTTGACCAGGTTCGCGGCGTTGCCCTGGCGGTAGAACTCGGCCTCCAGGTACTCCAGCGCGAGCGCGTAGTTCAGTACCTCGATGTCGTTCTTGAAGTCCTTCGCGCTTGTCAGTGCGAAACCGTTGTTCAGGGCACCGAGGGCGACCCCGGCCGGTACGGCGGAAGCGTTGCCGTGGATCAGATCTGCTGTCGTGTCAGTCATCAGGACTACTCCCTCTACTTCGCGATGAACGGCATGGCGGCCTGCAGGACCGGACCCATCGCCAGATTGGCCTCGATCGGCGCCGGGAACGGGTTCCCGCCGGTGATCTGGGCGATGATCGCGGCGTGCCGCGACTCGACCCCGGCGATCGACGCGGCGGCCCCGAGCAGCTCGGGGCTCTTCACCAGCGGCACCTGACCGTGGTACGCCTTCACGCCGAGCTCCTCGAACACCCCAGCGGTCTTCAGGAACGACGCCCGGCTGCTGAACGTGCCGGCCGGGAACTTCACCTTCGGCGCCGCGACCGGCTTGCCACCGAGCTGCACGATGGTCGACCGGACCACCTTCACGTGGTCGGCCTCGTGCTGCTGGATCGGGTCGACCAGTTCCAGATCGCGGCCCTTCAGCAGCTTCGCCTTCAGCCCCGCGGTGTAGAACGCGGCCTCCAGGTACTCCAGCGTCAGCGCGTAGTTGAGGATGTCCAGATCACTCGCGTTCGCGTCGTTGGCGGCGTAGCCACGATCGGCGGTGCCGAACGCCAGCGGATCACCGGCGCGGGTGGCGACGTACGTGACCCCGACGCCGACCAGGGCCGCGTTGCGCAGGAAGCTGCGCCGGTTGTGCTCGTCAGCGAACTCGAGAACCGGACGGCCCCCGAAAATTGCCTTGATACCCATGACTCTCCTTGAGTTGTCACTCAGACAGCGCGCGCCTCGACGACGATGCGCTGGAAGTGAGCGGTGATGGGATTGCAGGCGAACAAGGTGAGCACCTTGCCGCCGGGATCGATGGGCTGCCGCAGGACGAACTTCACGTACGTCGCCTCCGGCACGATCGTGGTCTTCACGACCTTGTACGTCGTGCTCTTCGCACCGACGGTCACCTTGATCGGGTCGCCCGGCCGAAGCCTGTCCAGGTACAGGAAAGGCTTCCCGTTCGTGCTGCGGTGACCGCTGATCACGCTGTTGCCGGCCACGCCGGGGAGCGGCGTACCGGGCCAGTGCCCGACGCCCTTCACCAGCGCGGCCTCGTCCACTCCGTTGTTCAACTGCTGATCCACACCCAGCTTGGGGATCGCCAGCCGGCCGAGCTGCAACTGTTCACCGGGCTTGGCCTTGATCGCCTCGATCGGTACGCCGGAAGCCGGGTTCCCCTCGCCCGGCGCGAACTGCGACTCGACAGGTTTGCCGTTCCGGATCTGATCGAGCATGCGGTTCACCAACGCGTCGGGCTCGTTCTTCGGGGATTCCTCCGTCGCGGGTGCTTCGCCGGCGGTGGGCGTGGCTGCCGGTGCCGACGGAGTGTTCGCCGTACCGGCTGAGCTTGCTTGTTCACCATCGGGTCCGAACACCACTACGCCGACCGTGACCAGAGCAGCGAATCCGATACTTGCCGCCAGCCACCGATAGGCCGGTTTCCAGGTCTTCATACCGCTGACCATCTCCTCACCGAAGGGGTGCGTCAGCGGGGACTTCGGAGACAACGGAGCAGCGGATAGGTGTCCCGGCAACATCTTTTCCGGTGCCTGACCCATCTTCCGGCCGGCCGGCACCGAATCCCTGGCGACTGTCCATCAAGGAACTGGAGACGTCATGCTCACGCTTCTCGGGATGCCCCAAGGGCCGGAGTGGCTCATCATTCTGGCCATCGTGGTGTTGCTGTTCGGCTCGGCGAAGCTGCCCGGGCTGGTGAAGCAGCTCGGCAGGTCGAAGAAGATCTGGGAAGAGGAAGTCGGTCCGCGGACGAAGGCCGACGCCGAGCTCGACGCGGCCCCGAAGCCGGCGGAGCAGCACGGCTCGCCGACGCCGCGAGTCACATCTCCGCTGGACTAGTCCGGCAGCCGCAGGGGGCAGTGCGGATCGGTGGCCGCGTCGGCGAGATCGTAGGCAACCATCGGGCACTGCCGGCAGTACAGGAGATCGTCGGTGGCGGCTCTGACCAGCTGATGTTCATGCGCTCTGGTCAGGTCGGCGCAGGGGGTGTTCTCGATGTCGATCCGGTCGCTGAAGTGGGTGCCGCAGCTGAAACAGACCGATTCGCCGCCGGAACCGGCGGGACGCCCGGCCGGCCGGATGGTCGCGATGCGATGACCGTTGATCTCGACTGATTCGCCCACTGTCCTCCTCTGCCGACCGCGCACTCCGTCCAGGTCACCGGCACCCGTGCTTGTGTTTCCGCGGCCGACGTTCCATCAAGATACCCATCGTCTGCCCGACGAGCCTGCAGGCGTCTCGGACTCGAGTCTGGGACCTGCATCGCGACTCCGTACTCGACTGCCGGCATGCGAGCACGCCTCGGCCGCCGACGGATCAAGCAGCGGTCAGTTCACGCCATCACATCTCCGCCCCTTCAGAGTTGAGGCCTCACGGCGCTTCTTCTGCGGCGGGACGTAGATCGGTCTGCGGGATCCACGCGACGGCGCCGTCGCGGTTGCGGACCCGGCCGTGCCACTGACCGCCGTCGCGGACCCAGGCGTCGAGTTCTCCCGGTTCCCAGACGATGAGGTGCTCGACGGGCTGGGCGGGGTCGACGGTGCGGATGTCGTCGGCCGGACGCGGTCCGTGAGCGTTGAACTGCAGGTCGAGGTCGGTCTTCATCTGCTCGGCCCCGGCCCGGTCGAGGTTGGTCACGCGCCACCCGTTGACGGCGCCGTCCCACACCCCGAAGGTGCCGGATCCGTCGTCTGACAAGCGCACTGTGAACCGTCCGAGCATGGATCCACGGTAGCTCATCTTCGAACACATGTTCTAGTCTCGGGGTAACGGGAGGAACCTCGATGGGCTACAACAATCCGCCGGTGAAGTGGTCGGAGCTCGAGCGGCGGCTGTCGAACCGGTCGCGGCCGGGGAGTGACGGCGGTCGTCCCGCGGCTGGGGACGGCGGCGATTCGCCGGCGTGGAGTCAGCATCGGGGGCCGTACGTCGCCGCCGACCAGGGGGAGTCGCCGGTTGCTCGTGCGGCCAGGCTTCGTGCGGCCGCGGTGCCGTACGCGGAGCTGCATGTGCACTCCACGTTCTCGTTCCTGGACGGTGCGTCGCAGCCGGAGAAGCTGGTGGAGACCGCGGCCGAGCTGGGTTTGCACGGTCTGGCGTTGACCGATCACGACGGGTTGTACGCCGCGTCGCGGTTCGCTGAGGCGGCGACGGCGCATGGGGTTCCGACGGTGTTCGGGGCGGAGTTGTCGCTGGGGTTGCCGGGGCCGCAGAACGGGGTCGCGGATCCGGAAGGCAGTCATCTGCTGGTGCTGGCCGAGGGGCAGGAGGGGTATCACCGGCTGGCCGGTGCGATCACCGAAGGGCAACTCGCGGGTGGGGAGAAGGGCCGGCCCGTGTACGGCCTGGAGGAACTGTCCGCGCGCGGCCGTGATCACTGGGTCGTGCTGACCGGCTGCCGCAAAGGCGTCGTACGGCAGTCCCTGGAGGCTGGGGGAGCTGCAACCGGTCGCGCCGCTGCCGATCGTGAGCTGGACCGGTTGGTGGCGTTGTTCGGTGCCGACCGGGTGGTGGTCGAGTTGACCGATCATCAGTTGCCGACCGACTCGACCCGCAACCGGATCCTGGCGGACCTGGCAGCCAAGCGGGGGTTGGCGGTGGTGGCGACGAACAACGTGCACTACGCGAACCCGCGCGACCATCAGCTTGCCGCCGCGGTCGCCGCGGTACGGGCCCGGCGTGATCTGGATGCGATGGACGGGTGGTTGCCGCCGGCCGGGATGGCGTTTCTGCGGTCCGGTGCGGAGATGCGGCAACAGTTCCACCGGTTCCCCGGCGCCGTGGAGTACTCGGCGCGACTGGCCGAGCAACTCGGGTTCGATCTGCGCCGCGCCAAGCCGAAGCTCCCGCTGCGCGACGTGCCGGAGGGGCAGTCGCCGATGAGCTGGTTGCGGCATCTCACCTACACCGGCGCGAAGACTCGCTACGGCAGCCGCGAGCAGCGCCCGGATGCGTATCGGCGGTTGGATCGGGAGTTGGCGGTGATCGAGGAGCGCGGCTTCCCGGGGTACTTCCTGATCGTGTTCGACATCTGCCGGTTCGCCCGGACCAAGCAGATTCTCTACCAGGGCAGGGGATCGGCGGCCAACTCGGCGGTGTGTTACGCGTTGGAGATCACGGCGGTGGACAGCATCCTGTACGGGTTGCCGTTCGAGCGGTTCCTGGCCGCGACCCGGACCGAGGAGCCCGATATCGATGTGGACTTCGACTCCGACCGGCGCGAGGAAGTGATCCAGTTCGTCTACGGCAAGTACGGGCGCCGCAACGCCGCCCAGGTCGCCAACGTGATCTCGTACCGGCCGAAGTCCGCGATCCGCGACGCGGCCAAAGCCCTCGGCTACTCGACCGGCCAGCAGGACGCCTGGTCGAAGAACGTCGACGGCTGGTCACCGGAGATCGAGGCCGGCGGGGGAGACGGTGACATTCCGCCGAGAGTCGTTGCGCTGGCGACCCAGTTGCTGAAGTTCCCGCGGCACTTGGGGATTCACTCGGGTGGGATGGTGCTGACCGAGCGGCCGGTGGGTGAGGTGGTGCCGATCGAGCATGCCCGCAAGGAGAACCGGACGGTGTTGCAGTGGGACAAGGACGACTGTGCCTGGATGGGGCTGGTCAAGTTCGACCTCCTGGGTCTCGGGATGCTCGCCGCTCTCCAGTACTGCATCGACCTCGTCCGTGAGCACACCGGTGAGGCGTGGTCGCTGCACACGATCCCGAAAGAGGAGGCCGGCGTCTACGACCAGCTGTGCCGGGCGGATTCGGTGGGCGTGTTCCAGGTCGAGTCGCGGGCTCAGATGGCCACCCTGCCGCGGTTGTTGCCGCGCCGGTTCTACGACCTGGTCTGCGAGATCGCGCTGATCCGGCCCGGCCCGATCCAGGGCGGCGCGGTTCACCCCTACATCCGGCGCCGTACCGGCGAAGAGCCCATCACCTACTTGCACCCCAAACTCCGACCCGTCCTGGAACGCACGCTGGGCGTTCCGTTGTTCCAGGAGCAGTTGATGCAGATGGCGATGGCCGTCGGCGGGATCGACGGCGACGAGGCCGATCTGCTGCGCCGCGCGATGGGCTCCAAGCGCGGCGTCGAGAAGATCAGTTCGCTGAAGACGAAGCTGTTCGACGGGATGGCGGCCAACGGGATCACCGGTGATCTGGCGCAGGAGATCTACGACAAGATCGAGGCCTTCGCGAACTTCGGGTTCGCCGAGTCCCACTCGATCAGCTTCGGCCTGCTCGTCTACACCTCCACCTGGTTCCGTCTCCACTACCCGGCAGCCTTCCTCGCCGCGCTGCTGCGGGCGCAGCCGATGGGGTTCTACTCCCCCCAATCCCTGGTCGCCGACGCCCGCCGGCACGGTGTCGAAACCCGGCGCCCGGACCTCGATCGTTCCGGCGTCAACGCCGACCTCGAACCCCTCGTCGACGGCCAGGAACTCACCGGCCCGACCGGCGACCCGGCCTGCCTGGTCGACCCCCAACCCGTTGTCGGACCGTTCGATCCCAAGGCGCCGTTCACCACCGCCACGCACCGCCGCGACGGCGCCTACGCCGTCCGGCTCGGTCTGACCGATGTGCGGTCCATCGGGAAAAAGGACGCCGAGAAGATCATTGCCGAACGCGACGCCGGCGGTCCCTATGCGTCAATGGCCGACCTCGTACGGCGTACCGGGATCACTGCCAAACAAGTCGATGCCCTGGCCGCCGCGGGAGCGTTCGACTGCTTCGGTCTCGACCGGCGGCAAGCGATCTGGCAGGCCGGCGCTGCCGCCGAAGAACGCCCCGGCCGGCTGCCCGGCATCACCGCTGTCGGCGCGCCGCCGATGCTGCCCGGGATGAGCGAGATCGAGACTGACATGGCCGACCTGTGGTCCACCAACATCACCACCACCGGCCACCCCGTCCAGCGCATCCGCGGCTGGCTCCGCGACCAGGGCATCCTGTCCGCCGCCGAGCTCAGGAAAGCCGACGACGGCTCCCGGGTGCGGGTGGCCGGCGTCATCACCCACCGGCAACGCCCAGCCACCGCCTCCGGCGTCACCTTCATCAACCTCGAAGACGAGACCGGTATGTCCAACATCGTCGTCTCCGTCGGCGCCTGGACCGCCAACGCCAAAACCGCCCGGACAGCAGCCGCCGTCATCGTCACCGGCCGCGTCCAGCGCACCGGCCAGGTCGTCAACCTCAACGCCGAAAGACTCCATCCCCTCCCGCTCGCAGCCAAGACCAAGTCCCGCGACTTCCGCTAGCGGCAAGCCGGTGCCGTCGGCAACTACTGGGGTAGTCCGCCGCGCACATCCGTCACCGGCAGCTCATCGGTAGCTCAGCGGGTCAGAGTGCGAGTGTGGCTCCGCAGGTCGCCGTACGGTGGCCAGTTCGACGGCGCCAGCGACAGACCGAGCTCCCGCAGCTTGTCCTGTACCGCGACCTCGGTCTTCTCGAGCTTCAGCCCGATCAGCCGAGTCGGGGTGTTCTTGTCGACCAACCCACGAAGCTCCTGGACGTCGCTGTCGCTCCACGGTTCGCCGGTGTGGCCGCTCGACTCAACCTCGCTCATGACGCCGCTCCAATCGGTCGCTGGGGTGATGACCTTCGACCCCCAGTACCCCGGTTGACGAGTCATGGTCACTCCCGTGCGGAGAGGTCTGAAGGGCTAGCAGGTCTCGCGGGGTCGGGAGCTCGCCGGGACGAGGATGTGGCACCGTCCTGCCGAACCGATGCCGGCCACGCGGTCCAGCAGCAGTCCCACGGCCGCGTCGGCCAGCATCTCCCGCTGGGTGGGTGGCGCGACCGGCAGCAGTGTGTGGTCGAGCGAGACTCGGTCGAAAGCGAGCTCGGAACAGCCGTCCCCCAGCAGGACCACCGGTCTGCGCGGGTTTCCGGTGCCGGTGGATGCCGTCGGCCACCACAGGATTCCGTCGACCAGTCGGTCACGGAGACCGTCGAGGACGTGATCCTCCGCAGCGGTGTCGCCTTCGGTCTGCTCGATCAGGACGGCGATGCCGTGGTTCTTCGCGGCTCGGACGACGGCAGCAGCGAGCCCGGCGAACGACAGTTGCGCGAGGTCGGGAATCGCCAGCGCGATCATGCCGCAGCGTCCGTTGCGCAGCGACCGGGCCCTGAGGTCGGGGCGATAGTCGAGCTCGGCGATCGCCGCCTCCACCTTCGCCCGAGTCGCCGGCGTCACCTGCGGAGAGTGGTTGACGACGTTGGAGACGGTCTTCAACGAGACACCGGCCTTCTGGGCGACATCGCGCATCCGCGCCGTCATCGTTCCTCCGGATCGTCACGTGATGATGGAGCTGATCACGTTATCGAGCCGGTCGACGCAACGCAATGGCGGGGAGCAACGCGTTATCTTGGCCAGATGCGAGTTCAGGTGGAGCCGATGCCGCTCGACGCTCTGGTCGAACTGGTGAACGGGTGGGGCGTCGAGCCGCGCCGCGCGGGTGCCCGATCGGAGGTGCCACCGCTCGCCGATCACGTCCACCGTGCCGGCGTCCCGGCCTCGGTGGCGGACACGCTGACCGACACCGCGCTGATTCAATTCGCGGACACGATCTTCGGCATCTTCACCTCGGTCGGTACGGCGGCTCGCGTGGACGCGGTCTCCGGCTTGCTGAGGACCATCGACGTACGGCCCGACCTGGCAGTGACGGACGGCGAAGTACGGCGAACCTGGTGGGTGGACCCGCACGACGCTCTCCTGGCCGCGGCTTTGCTGGCCCTGCGTGCGCAGTTGTGCGACGAGAATCCGGGTCGCCTCGGAGTCTGCATCGACGGCGGTTGCGCCGACATCTACGTCGACGGCTCGCCTGCCGGCCGACGCCGCTTCTGTTCGGTCACCTGCCAGAACCGCGCCCGCGCCGCGAAGTACCGGCGTACCCGGCGATCCGCCTCATGACCGCCGACCGCTGACGGAGCGAGCGCGCCGCGCGGTACTGGCTTGCCCAGCCCTCGCGCCGCGGGCTGCCGGGAGTGTTGAACGTGAGTCGCAAGGCATCGGAAAGGAGCGTCCCGCCATCACACCAGTGACCGAAGTGGACTAATCTTTGCGGGAGGCGCACAACGTCGTGGGCCCGGCGCTGAGCGCCGCTTTTTCACGCGTGGAGACGGTGGGGAATGCAGAGCAAGCTGGACGTCCAGAAGGCGGATGTTCTCGCCAAGGCGGTGGCCGCGGGATCGCACGGCAAGGACCATTCGGTCGATGCCGGCAAGCTGCGGACCTTCCTGGAGCGCTACTACCGGTACGTCGCCGCGGAGGACGTCGCCGAGCGTCAGCCGACCGACTGCCTGGGCGCTGCCAAACACCACTACCGGTCCGCGCTGGCGCGGCCGCAGGGCACCGCCAAGGTGCACGTCTTCACCCCGACGGTGGAGGAGCACGGCTGGTCGGCCAACGGCCGGACGGTGGTCGAGATCGTGATCGACGACATGCCGTTCCTGGTCGACAGCGCGTCGATGGTGATCACCGACCACAACCTCGAGCTGCAGCTGCTGGTGCACCCGCAGTTCGTCGTCCGCCGTGACATCGAGGGCACCCTGCAGGAGGTGCTCGACGACGCGGCCGCCGCGGACGAGCACGACCTGGTCCGGGAGAGCTGGATGCACCTGGAGGTCGAGCGGATCGCCGACCCCGCCGAGCACCGCCAGCTGGAGCAGGCGCTGCAGCGCGTGCTGGAGGACGTCCGGGAGGCCGTCGAGGACTGGCCGAAGATGCACGAGAAGGCCGTCTCGATCGCCGACGGCCTGAACGCGTCCGAGCTGCCGGTCAGCGAGAGTGAGGTGGAGGAGGCCAAGGAGCTGCTGGAATGGCTCGCCGACGAGCACTTCACCTTCCTCGGCTACCGCGAGTACAGCTTCACCATGGACGGCGACCAGGGCATCCTGCGCGGCATCCCGGGGACAGGCCTGGGCATCCTCCGGCCGGACCCGAAGCTCGACGAGAACGCCGGAAAGCTGCCGCCCGAGGTGAGCGCGAAGGCGCGCGAGCGCAAGCTGCTGATCCTGACCAAGGCCAACTCGCGCTCCACGGTGCACAGGTCGTCGTACCTGGACTATGTCGGCATCAAGCAGTTCGACGAGAGCGGCGAGCCCGTCTCGGAGCTCCGCTTCATCGGACTGCTCTCCTCCACGGCGTACACCGAGAGCGTCATGCAGGTCCCGGTACTGCGTCGCAAGGCGATCGAGCTGTTCGCCCGGACGGGGTTCGACCCCAACAGCCACAGCGGCAAGGGCCTGCTGGACGTGCTGGAGACCTATCCGCGCGACGAGCTGCTGCAGGCGCCCGTGGAGGACCTGCTGCCGATCGTGCAGTCCGTCCTGCACCTGCAGGAGCGTCGTGCGGTCAAGCTGTTCGTCCGGCGCGACGTGTACAACCGCTACCTGTCCTGCCTCGTCTACCTGCCGCGTGACCGCTACACCACGGCCGTCCGGCTCAAGATGCAGCAGATCCTCAAGGACGCGATCGGCGCCGAGTCGGTCGACTACGCCGCCTACGTGACCGAGTCCGTGCTGGCCCGGGTGCACTTCGTGGTCCGGATGAAGCAGGGCTCGACGGTCGGCGACTTCGACGCCGAGATCCTCGAGCAGAAGGTCGTCGAGGCCACCCGCGCCTGGCAGGACGACTTCAACGTCGCGCTGCACCAGCAGGGCGGGGACGGCGCCGTCACCCGGCTCGCCAGCCAGTACGCCGGTGCCTTCCCGGAGGCGTACAAGGAGGACTTCGACGCCCGGGTCGCGGTGCGCGACGTGACGATCCTGGACCGGCTGCCGGCCGAGGACGGGCTGGCCATGTCGCTCTACAGCCCGATCGACGAGGAGTGGGCCGGTGAGCGCCGCTTCAAGGTCTACCGCACCGGCTCCGCGCTGTCGCTGTCCCAGGTGCTGCCGCTGCTGACCCACATGGGCGTCGAGGTGATCGACGAGCGGCCGTACGAGATCCGCCGCCCGGCCGGTACGGCGTACATCTACGACTTCGGGCTCCGGGCACCACAGGGCGCCGAGGAGAAGGAGGAGCTGCGCCGGCTCTTCTCCGACACCTTCCAGGCAGTGTGGGAGGGGCGCGCGGAGAGCGACAAGCTCAACGCCCTGGTACTGCGGGGAAGCCTCAGCTGGCGGCAGGTCTCGATCCTGCGCGCCTACCAGCGGTACATCCGGCAGGGCGGGACACCGTTCAGCCAGGACTACATCGAGAACACCTTCCTCAACCACGTCGACGTCGCCAAGCTGCTCGTCCAGTTGTTCGAGACCAGCTTCGACCCGGCCCGCGGTGCCGCCGACGATCCCAACCGGGTGACCGCGGTGGAGCAGCTGGAGAAGGAGATCGTCACCGCGCTGGACACGGTGAAGAGTCTCGACGAGGACCGGATCCTGCGGTCCTACCTGACCGCGATGAAGGCGACGCTGCGGACCAACTTCTTCCAGCCGGCCGCCGACGGCACACCGCGGACGTACATCTCGCTCAAGCTGGAGCCCAAGGCGATCCCGGAGCTGCCGCAGCCGCGGCCGGCGTACGAGATCTTCGTGTACTCGCCGCGGGTCGAGGGTGTGCACCTGCGCTTCGGTGCCGTCGCGCGCGGTGGGTTGCGCTGGTCGGACCGGCGCGAGGACTTCCGGACCGAGGTGCTGGGTCTGGTCAAGGCGCAGATGGTGAAGAACTCGGTGATCGTGCCGGTCGGCGCGAAGGGCGGGTTCTACGCCAAGCAGCTGCCGGATCCGTCGGTCGATCGCGACGCCTGGCTGGCCGAGGGCATCGCGTCGTACAAGACCTTCATCTCCGGGCTGCTGGACATCACCGACAACATCGTGGCCGGCCAGATCGTGCCGCCGTCGCAGGTCGTCCGGTACGACGGTGACGACGCCTACCTGGTCGTCGCGGCGGACAAGGGCACGGCGACGTTCTCGGACATCGCCAACAGCGTGGCCAAGGAGTACGGCTTCTGGCTGGGCGACGCGTTCGCCTCGGGCGGTTCGGTGGGCTACGACCACAAGGCGATGGGGATCACCGCGCGAGGTGCCTGGGAGTCGGTCAAGCGGCACTTCCGCGAGATGGGACACGACTGCCAGAACGCCGACTTCACCGTGGTCGGGGTCGGTGACATGTCGGGTGACGTGTTCGGCAACGGGATGCTGCTGTCGGAGCACATCCGGCTGGTCGCGGCGTTCGACCACCGGCACATCTTCCTCGATCCGGCGCCCGACGCGGCCGCCTCGTTCGTGGAACGCAAGCGGTTGTTCGAGCTGCCGCGATCGTCGTGGGCCGACTACGACGCCGCGCTGATCTCGGCCGGTGGTGGCGTCTACCCGCGTACCGACAAGGCGATCCCGATCTCCGCGGAGGTCCGCGAGGCACTCGGTATCGAGGGCAACCCGACCTCGCTGGCGCCGAACGAGCTGATGCAGGCGATCCTGAAGGCCCCGGTCGACCTGTTCTGGAACGGCGGGATCGGCACCTACGTGAAGGCCGCCACGGAGTCGCACGCCGACGTCGGCGACAAGGCCAACGACGCGGTCCGGATCAACGGCGCGGAGCTGCGCGCGAAGGCGGTCGGCGAGGGCGGCAACCTGGGCTTCACCCAGCTCGGCCGGATCGAGTACGCCACCCTGGGCGGCCGGATCAACACCGACTTCATCGACAACGTGGCCGGCGTGGACACCTCCGACCACGAGGTGAACATCAAGATCCTGCTCGACAAGGTGGTCGCCGACGGCGACCTGACCGAGAAGCAGCGCAACGACGTGATCGCGTCGATGACGGCCGAGGTCGGCGCGCTGGTGCTCAAGTCGAACTACCGGCAGAACATCGGGCTGGCCAACGCGACCTCGCAGGCCCCGGCGCTGATGCACGTCCACCAGGACTGGGTCCGCCGGCTGGAGAAGCAGGGGCTGCTCAACCGTGAGCTGGAGTTCCTGCCGAGTGTCGCCGAGTTCAAGCGCCGCAAGGCCGAAGGCCGTGGGCTGACCTCGCCGGAGCTGTCGGTGCTGATCGCCTACACGAAGATCGTGCTCGAGGCAGAGCTGCTGAAGACCTCGCTGCCGGACGACGACTACCTCGCCTCGAAGCTGACCAGCTACTTCCCGAAGGCGATCCAGGACCGGTTTGCCGGACCGGTCGAGTCGCACCAGTTGCGCCGCGAGATCATCACCACCCAGGTGGTGAACGAGTTCATCAACTCGTCCGGCATCACGGCCTACCACCGGCTCTCGCTGGAGACCGGCGGCACGGTGGAGGACGTCGTCCGGGCGAACCTGGCGGCCTCCCGGATCTTCGCGCAACCGGAGCTGCTGGCCCGCAACGCGGAGCTGGACAACCTCGTCGACGCCGCCACCCAGACCGCGATGCGGCTGGAGACCCGGACGCTGGTCGAGCGGGCGACCCGCTGGCTGGTCTCGAACCGGCGGCCCCCGGTCGACATCGCCGAGCTGATCGAGTTCTTCCTGCCGGGGATCGCCAAGCTGACGGCCGCGCTCCCCGAGGTACTGCGCGGGCGGGAGCTGGCGTTGTTCGAGCACCGTCGCGAGGCGCTGGTCTCCCAGGGCGTGCCGGTGGACTTCGCCACCCGGATCGCGGTGCTGCCGCCGGCGTACGCGGCGCTGGGCATCGTGGAGACGGCGTACCGCGACGACCTGGACGTGCTGGAGGTCGCCAAGGTGCACTTCGCGCTGGGCGAGCGGTTGCACCTGGGCCTGTTCCTGGAGCGGATCATCGGCTTGCCGCGGACGGACCGCTGGCAGACGATGGCCCGCGCCGCGCTCCGCGACGACCTGCACGCGGTCCACGCGCACCTCACGGCGCAGGTGCTGGCCACGACCGAGGCCTCGCTCGAGCCCGAGGACCGGGTCCGCGCCTGGCAGGACCTGAACGAGACGGCGCTGTCCCGGGCCGCCACGATGATGGAGGAGATCGTCGAGACGGAGGGCCCGGAGCTGTCCCACCTGTCGGTAGGCCTACGCCTGGTCCGCACCCTCCTCAACAACCAGGCCTGATCGCAACTCGGCACCTCGGACACCCAGCGGTGACCTTGAACAGGAAATAACTTGTTCAAGGTCGCCAGTTGGGGTCCGAGGTCGCCAGATCTCCCGGGCGGTGAGGCAGGGATGCTGAGGCTGGGGATGCTGCCTGTGGGGGTTAGGCTTCGCGCGTGGCGACCCTTGTGGATGTGGCTGGCGGTTGTGAGTATCCGGGGCGTGGGGTGGCGATCGGGCGGGATATCGATGGCGTGCCGTTTGCCGCCTACTGGCTGACCGGCCGGAGCCCGGCGTCCCAGCAGCGCGAGCTGGTCGTAGCGGAGTACGAGATCGTCGTGCAGGACGTGAGCGGCGCCGGGACGGACGAGCTGCGGCACTACACCGCCGCGATCCGCACCGAGGACTGGGTGATCGTCGGCAACGGCACCCACGTCAGCGAACTGGCCGGTACCCACGCCGACTGTGTGGATCTCCAGGTCGCGCTGCGCAACATCGACTACGAGCCGGACCCACCCATCCGCACGCCGCGGATCTTCGCCGGTGCCGTCACCGAGGGTCCGGAACTGCTGGATGTCGTCGTCGGCTCCGCCCGCTCGTACTCGGCCGATCAGGTTCAGCATCCGTCGCTGTTCCTGCGCCGATCGGAGGAAGCCACCGCCGGAGTGGTCACCACGTACGCCGGTTCTGCCGCCGAAGTCGTGACCGACGGCTATCCGCTGACTGTGTCGGTGGAGGCCGAGTGGGAGTCGCTGCCCGATCTGCTGTGGGCTCGGCTCGACCCGAGGCTGCGGGTCGGGTTGGTGGTCATCCCCTTGCATGTGGAGAGCTTCGAGGAAGCGATCGTCCGGCGTCGCTGAGGGTCAGCGTTCGGAGACGATGACGTCGACCGAGTACTGGTCGGCGCGGTAGCAGTGGTCGCCGAACTCCACCGGGGAGCCGTCGGCGTCGTACGCGCTGCGGGTCATCGTGACGAGTGGCTCGGCCTTGGACATGTGCAGGGTACGGCGTTCCTCGGCCGTGGCGTTGCGGGCGCCGATGCGCTGGCGGGCCACCGTCGGGCGGATGCCGCGGGCCCGGAGTACGGCGTACAGGCCGTCGGTCTCGAGCTGCTCGGCGGTCAGGTCATTCATTGCTGGCGGCAACCAGTTGCGGAGGATCGCGAGCGGCTGCTCGCCGGCGTAGCGCAGCCGGACGATCGAGACCAGCGGCGTACCGGCCGGCAGTCCGAGCGCCTCGGCGGCGCGATCGTCCTGGGCCGAGCGGAGCAGCGAGAGTACGTCGGTGCGCGGGGTGCGGCCTTCGCGGACCAGGTCGTCGTACAGGCTGGTCAGCTCGGCGCGGCGGTGGACCATCTGGTTGGCCACGGTGGTGCCGATCCCGCGACGGCGGACCAGCAGGCCCTTGTTCACCAGTTCGGAGATCGCCCGGCGCACCGTCGGCCTGGACAGGCTGAGCCGGTCCGACATCGCCAGCTCGTTCTCGAAGGCGTCGCCGGGGCGCAGGGTGCCGTCGCTGATGGCAGCGGTGAGCTGCTCGGCGAGCTGGTGGTAGAGCGGCACCGGGCTCGTCCGATCGATCTGGATCGGAAGGGCGGCCATGCCGGGATATTACAGGAATGACGTCTGTATGTCCCGACGTGAAAATGTGCTTACAAAGTATTGACACCCCTGATCTCGCCCGCGAAGCTGACTGGGCGAACCAGTACTGCCGGTGGCGGGCCGGCGGGCACTCACGAACGCCTTGACGAGAGGGCACACAGGATGCGAATCGGGTTGGTCGGAACCGGGCGGATCGGGGCGTTCCACGCCGCGACCCTGAAGGGCCTGGCAGCGGTCGGGCAGGTCGTCGTCACCGACGCCGACACCAGCCGGGCGGAGCTGATCGCCAAGGACCTCGGCCTGGAGCTCGCGGTCACCGTCGAGGAGCTGCTGCGCAGCGGTGTCGACGGGTTCGTGATCGCTGCCGCCACCTCGGCGCACGCCGAGCTGATCGAGCGTGCCGTCGCCGCCGGGATCCCGACCTTCTGCGAGAAGCCGGTCGCGATCGACCTCGGCGAGACCCAGCGGATCGTCGCGCTGGTCGAGGCCTCGCAGGTGCCGGTGCACATCGGCTTCCAGCGCCGCTTCGACGCCGGCTACCGGTCCGCGCAGGAGCAGATAGCGACCGGCGAGCTCGGCTTCGTCCATCACATCCGCGCGAACACCAACGACGCGTTTCCGCCGCCGCACGAGTACATCCCCACCAGCGGCGGCTTCTTCCGGGACTGCACGGTGCACGACTTCGACATCATCCGGTTCGTCACCGGCCGTGAGGTGGTCAGTGTCTACGCGACCGGCGCCAACCGTGGGGAGCCCTTCTTCGGCGAGTACGGCGACGTCGACGCGGCCGCCGCGCTGCTGACGCTGGACGACAACACCTTCGTCTCGGTCAGCGGGACCCGCTACAACGCGGCCGGTCACGACGTGCGAATGGAGGTGCTGGGCTCGCTCGGCTCGATCGCGGTCGGCCTCGACGCCCACACCGCGCTGCGGTCCGCCGAGCCGGGGGTGACCTTCCCGGACGGTCAGTCGCACAGCACCTTCATGGACCGGTTCCAGCCGGCCTACATGGCTGAGCTGACGGCCTTCACCGAGGTCGTCGCGGGCACTCGTGCGGTGCCCTGCACGGTGCGCGATGCTCTGCAGGCCTTCCGGATCGCGGATGCCTGTGAACTGTCCCGGCGCGAGAACCGCGTCGTTTCCCTGGAGGAGATCGGCCGATGAGTGACGTTGCCACCAGGATCGCCGGTGCACCCATCTCCTGGGGCGTCTGCGAGGTCCCGGGCTGGGGTTGGCAGTACGACCCGGACACGGTGCTGGCGCAGATGCGTGACCTGGGCCTGGCCGCGACGGAGTTCGGACCCGAGGGGTTCCTGCCGGACGACCCGGCCGAGAAGGCCAAGGCGCTTGCGGACCTGGGATTGCGGGCGGTCGGCGGGTTCGTGCCCGTCGTACTGCATGATCCGTCGCACGACCCGTCGGCCGAGGTGGCTCGCGCGCTGAAAGGTTTCGTCGCCGCTGGTGCCGGCACGCTGGTGCTCGCCGCGGCGACCGGACGGGACGGGTACGACGAGCGGCCGGCGCTCGATGACGCAGGGTGGACCACGTTGCTCGCCAACCTCGACTTGCTGGCCGGGCTGGCCGCGAAACAGGGCGTCACCGCGACGCTGCACCCACATGTCGGCACGATGATCGAGAAGGCGGCCGAGGTCGACCGGGTGCTCGCGGGCTCGACGATCGGGCTCACGCTCGACACCGGACACCTGCTGATCGGTGGAATCGACCCGGTTGCGCTTGCCCTCAAGCACACCTCGCGGATCGTCCACACGCATCTGAAGGACGTCGACGCCGCTTGGGCCGCCAAGGTGCAGTCCGGTGAGGTCAGCTACACCGACGCCGTACGGGCGGGGATGTACCGGCCGCTGGGTGGAGGCGACATCGATCTGGCGACCATCGTGTCGGCGCTGGAGAAGTCAGGGTACGACGGGTGGTACGTGCTCGAACAGGACACGATGCTGACCGGGCGGCCGGACGACGACGGGCCGCTGGCCGACGTACGGGCGAGTATCGGGCACCTGCGCCGGATCGCGGAGGAGATCTGATGGCTGACGAGGTACTGACCATCGGCCGGATCGGGGTCGACCTGTATCCGCTGCAAACCGGGACGCGGCTCGAGGACGTCGAGAGCTTCGGGAAGTTCCTCGGCGGCAGCGCGACCAACGTGGCGGTCGCGGCCGCCAAGCACGGCCGAAGGTCGGCGGTGATCAGCCGGACCGGGAACGATCCGTTCGGAACCTTCATCCACCGGACGCTGCTGGAACTGGGCGTGGACGACCGGTTCGTCACGCCGGTCGAGGGGCTGCCGACGCCGATCACGTTCTGCGAGATCTTTCCGCCGGACAACTTCCCGCTCTACTTCTACCGGTTCCCGAAGGCACCGGACCTGGTGATCAACCCGTCCGAGCTCGACCTGGACGCGATCCGGGACGCGTCGATCTACTGGTCGACGGTGACCGGGCTGTCGGCCGAGCCGAGCCGGACCGCGCACTTCACCGCGTGGGAGGCGCGCGAGCGGCGACCGCTGACGGTGCTCGACCTGGACTACCGGCCGATGTTCTGGGCGGATCCGAGCGAGGCGCACGAGCAGGTCAACCGCGCGCTGCAGCACTGCACGGTTGCTGTCGGCAACCGTGAGGAGTGTGAGGTCGCGGTCGGCGAGACCGACCCGGACAAGGCGGCGCAGGCGCTGCTCGACCGAGGCCTGGACCTGGCGGTGGTGAAGCAGGGCCCGAAGGGCACCCTCGCCCGAACTCGCGACGAGCGAGTCGAGGTGCCGCCCTTCCCGGTCGAGGTGGTCAACGGTCTGGGCGCGGGCGACGGCTTCGGCGGCGCCCTTTGCCACGGGTTGCTGGCCGGTTGGCCGCTGGAAAAGGTCATCCGCTTCGCGAACATCGCCGGCGCCATCGTCGCCTCCCGACTGGAGTGCTCGACCGCTATGCCTACCGAAGCCGAAGTACTGGCCTTGCTGGAGGAATCCGCATGAGCGTCGACGACGACCTCGGCAACGCCGGCCTCTACGCCGGCAAGCCGCCAAGCACCCGCAAGTCCGGCGATGGCGAACCGCGTGAAAGCAACGGCGACGAGTCGGGCGGAGCTGCTAGCGGCGAGTCGAGTGAGCTGGACCGCGGGGCAGCGAACCGAACTGGTGAAGGCGAGCTGCGTGGGGTCGCCGGTGGGGAGTTGCTTGGTGGTAGCGGTGGCGAGTTGCGTGAAGCTGGCGAGGGTGGATCGCGTGAACTGGGTGATGGGGTGGTGAGCGGCGTCAGCGACGGCGAGTTGCGAGCTGCTGCTGATGGCGACTCGCGTGGAAGCAGTGGTGGCGGGCTGCGCGGGGTCGCCGGTGACGAGTCGCGTGAAGCTGACGGGGGTGGATCGCGTGAGCTGGGTGATGGGGTGGTGAGCGGCGTCAGCGACGGCGAGTTGCGAGCTGCTGTTGATGGCGACTCGCGTGGAAGCAGTGGTGGCGAGCTGCTCGGTGCCACCGGTGGGGACTTGAGTGGTGGCGCCGGCGATGAGATGCGTGGGGTCGCCGGTGGGGAGTTGCTTGGTGGTCGCGGTGGCGGGCTGCGTGGAGCTGGAGTTGGCGATGGTGGTGCGGCGGGTGCTGGTGTGGTTTTGCGGGGTGGGGTGGAAGGGCAGTTGCGGGGTGAGGTGAATCCGACGGAGATTCGGGTGCGGTATCCGGAGCGGATCGCCGAGGCTTGGCAGCAGCGGCGGCGGCGGGAACTGGTGGGGGAGGACGGCCGGCTGTTGATTGTTGCGGCCGATCATCCGGCGCGAGGGGCGCTGGGGGTGCGGGACGATCCGATGGCGATGGCCAGCCGGCCGGCGTTGATCGATCGGCTCTGTACCGCGCTGCGGCGGCCGGGGGTCGACGGCGTCCTGGCGACGCCCGACATCCTCGAGGATCTGCTGCTGCTCGGGGCGCTCGAGGGCAAGGTCGTGATCGGGTCGATGAACCGCGGCGGACTGCAGGGCGCCTCCTTCGAACTGGACGACCGGTTCACCGCCTACGGTACGGCGGACGACATCGCCGGACGCAGGCTGGACGGCGGCAAGATGCTGACCAGGATCTGCCTCGACGACCCCGGCACGGTCGCCACCCTGGAGAGCAGCGCCAAGGCGGTCACCGAACTCGCCGAACGCAAACTGATGGCGATGGTCGAGCCGTTCTGGTCGGTCCGCCGCGACGGCCGGGTGACCAGCCTGCTGGATCCAGACTCGGTCATCAAGTCGATCCACATCGCCGCCGGTCTCGGTGCCACCAGCGCCTACACCTGGCTCAAACTTCCGGTGGTCGACGAGCTGGAAAGGGTAATGGAGGCAACTACCCTCCCGACCCTGCTCCTCGGCGGCGACCCGACCGTAGCCCCCGAGGAGACCTATGCCTCCTGGGGCAAGGCGCTGAGCCTTCCCTCGGTCCGCGGCCTGGTGGTCGGCCGAGCCCTGCTCTTCCCACCCGACGGTGACGTGGCCGCCGCCGTCGACCAGGCTTCGTCCCTGGTCCACGGAGGTGCGGCGTGACGTCACCTGAGTCTTGGACAGCACCAGTTGCAGCAGTCGCAATCGCCGACGGAGGTGTCGTATGACCGAGTGGTTCCGGCCGGCCGGAACGACCGCGCGCGATGGCTTCGACGTCGCCGTCAGTCCAGGCGAGAAGGACTGGGAGTACACCGGCCTGTACGTCGCCACCCTCCAGCCCGGGCAGTCGATCGAGATCGAGACCGGTGACTCCGAGTGGCTCGTCCTGCCGCTGTCCGGTTCCGCCGAAGTGATCGTCGACGGCGAGACCATCACTCTCGCCGGCCGCGCGAACGTGTTCGCCGGAGCAACCGACCTCGGCTACGTCCCGCGCGGCACCACGATGGCAGTCCGGAGCGCGAGCGGTGCCCGGATCGCCTTCCCGCATGCGAGGGCGTCCTCCGACTATCCGTTCCGGCG